>JADCJJ010000585.1 GCA_020247085.1 Myxococcaceae bacterium
AGCGTCGAGTCGGCGAGCGGCCCCGCCCGCAGCGCCAGGTCGTAGCCCTCGGCCACCAGGTCGACGTAGCGGTCAGTCAGGTCGAGCGTCACCTGCACCGCCGGGTTCTCGGCGAGGAACTCGCTCACGATGTCGCCCAGGTAGTTCTCGGCGAACGACAGCGGCGCCGTCAGCCGCAGCACCCCGCGCGGAGACGCCTCGCGCTGCCGCACCTCGCGCGCCGCCTCGGCCAGCGTCGTCAGCGCCCGCCCCACCCGCGACGAGAACGCCTCGCCGACGTCGGTGAGGGTGACGGTGCGGGTGGTGCGCTGCAAGAGCTGCGCGCCGAGCTGCTCCTCGAGCGCCGCCACCCGCCGGCTCACCGTCGACTTGGGCACCCCCAGGCTGCGCGCCGCGCCCCGGAAGCTGTGGTGCTCGACCACGGAGACGAAGGCTGCGACGGCGTTGAGGTCGAGCTGGGCCATGTCCATGATGCGGGCCAGTCTGTTTCGAACGGTTCGATTGTCCAGCGGCTCGCGTTGCCGCATGAGGCGCGCTCACGCAGGCAACGCGGGAGCACTTTATGGCAGCGACGCAGCAGGGGACGACGGCGGGTGACGGAGTGACGACGAAGGGCCTCTTCGGCGCGGGGCTCCTCGGCGGCGCGGGCGCGGCGGTGGCGAACGTGTCGCTCTTCCTCGGGGCGGGGGCGGCAGGGGTGTCGTTCGCCGGCGAGTACGGCCCGGGCGTCGAGGCGCTCCCCTTACCGGCCGTGGTCTTGTCCTCGGTGCTCCCGGGGCTCCCGGGGGCGGGCCTGGGGCTGCTCCTGCGCCGGCTCGACCCGTCGAAGGCCGCCACCCGCTTCGCCTTGACCTCCGTCGTCTTCTGCGTCCTGTCCTTCGGTGGGCCGCTGACGGTGAAGGGGCTCGGCACCGGTGGCCTCGTCGTCATGGAGCTCATGCACGTCGTGGCCGCGGCCGGCATCGGCGGCATGCTGTGGCGCGCGCTGTCACGCCGCTGAGCCTCGGGGGCGGTGCGCGGCTTGCCCAACGAAAAGCCGTTGGCGCGTCGCACGAGATGGAAGTACGCAGGAGTTGAAGAAATTCACCTTCCGCGAAATGGGCGCCTACAAGCTCGACAGGCTCTGGTGGTCGACGGTCGTGAGCGACGCGTGGCTCGGCACGACCGTGACCGGCCGCCCCGTCGTCGCGCACGTGCGGCGGGACCCCTGGGCGGCGGCGAGCGGGTTCGTCGCGCGCTACGCCCCCCTGGCGCGGGGGTGGAACGGGTTGCGCCAGCCGGGCGTGGTGCCGCTCGTCGAGGTCGGGCAGGCGGGCGGCGTGTGCTGGGTCGTCGAGGAGTTCGTCGAGGGTGAGACGCTGCGCGCGCTCCTGGTGGCGGCGACGGCGGCGAAGGTGAAGCTGGCGCCGGTCGAAGCGACGGCGATGGTGCTGCAGCTGTGCCGGGGGCTGGTCGCCCTTGACCGCCTCATCCCCCCGCTGGTGCACGGAGACGTCTCGGCGGCCTCGGTCATGGTGGGGGCCGACGGCGAGGTGCGGCTGTCGAGCGTCGGGGTGGCCGCGGCCCACGACGCCGATGCGACGCTCGGGCCCGCGCGCGCCGAGCTCGGTGGCATCGCGCCCGAGGAGCTCACGGCGAGCGCCGGGAGCGCGACGGACGTCTTCCGCCTCGGCCTGGTGTGGCTCGAGCTCTTGACGGGGCGGGCGGTCTTCACCGGCGCCACGCACGCTGAGGTGCAGGCCCGCGTACAGAAGTACCCGGGGCTGTCGGCGAAGCACTTCCCCGGTTTTCCGCCGGCGGTGGCGCAGGTGCTGTCGTCGATGCTCGCGAAGGCGCCCGCGGAGCGCCCGGCCGTGGCCGACCTCGAGCCCCGGCTCGCCGAGGTGTTCCATTCGCTCGGCGGTGCCGGCGACGGGACAGCCCCGGTGGCGAGAGCCTTCGGGCGCGTGTTCCCCGGCCGGGCGCCGCTGCTGAAGACGCTCGAGGGCACGCAGCCGCTCTCCCTGGCGCCGCTCCCGGTCGCGACCGCGGCGTCGAGCCCGGCGTCGCTCGCCGTGGGAGCCGTCAGCGCCGACGGCGCGGTGACGCTGGCAAAGATGGCGCCCAAGCGGGTGACGGCCGATGAGATGGCCGCCCTGCGAGCGCGCGAGGCGGCCGAGGCGGCGCAGGCCGGCGCCGCGGCGTGGCTCGGGCAGCACGAGGCAGATGAGGGCAACCCGAAGGACGTGCAGCTCGGCGCGGTGCTCATTGGCCAGCAGCGCCTCTCCGTCGAGCACGCCGACGCGGCGCTGCGCCAGTCGCAGGCGTTCGGGTCGACGCTGCTCTATTCCCTCAACTTCCTCGGCTTCTTCGACGACGAAGAGGGGCTTCCGTTTCAGGCTGAGGTCCTCAAGCAGCCGTACGTCACCATTACGCAGCTGCTCGAACTCGACCTGTCGAAGAACGCGGCGCTGTTGTCGCCGCAGGTGGCCGCGGAGTGGATGGCGGTGCCGCTCAAGCTCGAGTCGGGTGGCTTGACCGTCGCCATCGCCGAGCCCGGGCGGCTCGACGTGCTCGAGGTCTTGAAGCGGAGCGCGAAGGTGCGCTCGGTGAAGGGCGTGCGGGCCACGGAGCGGACGCTCGTAGAGGGCCTCAAGCGCGTCTACGAGGGCAAGACGACCCCGCCGGACTGGCTGCAGCGGCCCAGGCCCCGCGCGGCGGCGCCGGCGCCGTCGCCAGAGGCGCTGGGCGACCTGCCGGGGCTCGACGAGCTCGGCCTGCCGCCACCGCCGGGCCTCGGAGAGCCGCCGCCGAGTGACCTCGCCCCACCCCCGGCCGAGCTGACGGGGCCCGCGAGCGTGACGCCGGCGCCCGGTGCGCCTGGGAACTCGACCTCGGGGTTCGACCTGCCGCCGGCGATGGTGGCGGCGGCGCCTGGGAGCTCGACCTCGGGGTTCGACCTGCCGCCGGCGATGGTGGCGGCGGCACCTGGGAGCTCGGGGTTCGACCTGCCGCCGGCGATGGTAGCGGCGGCGGCTGGGAACTCGACCTCGGGGTTCGACCTGCCGCCGGCGATGGTAGCGGCAGCGGCTGGGAGCTCGACCTCGGGGTTCGACCTGCCGCCTTCGGGCTTCAGCATGATGTCGGCGCCGGGCGCGCCCGTCGTTGCCAGTCCGGTGCCTCCGCCCTCGGCCTCGTCACCTTCGTCGCAGCGCGGGGCGCGGCCCGATGCGCCGAGCATGCTCGACGTCACCGCGCGCCTCTTCGACGCCATCCTCTCACTGGTGCCGGAGCGCGGCCTCGAGGCGGCCCGCCTCTTGAGCCTGGTGCGGGCGGTGTCGAGGCAGAGCGGCGCGACCGGCGTTGTCCTCGACCAGGTGCGGCTGTGCGCGAAGGCGCTGCTCATCGCCGCGCTGCTCGAGGGCAAGCGCGCCTTCGAGGTGCCGTCCCTGCCGGCGGTGATGGGCGTGCTCGCCGCGCACTACCGTGACTTCGAAGACCTGCTGCAGCCCGCCATCGACGCCGACGACACGGTCCCCTCCGACCCGCGCGCCGCGGTGCTGGTGGCGTGCTTCTGGCTGTGCCGCACGCTCGGCGACGTGCCCGCGTCGCTCGAGCAGGCGCAGCCGGCACTGCCGACGCTCCGCGCTGTGTACCCGGCGCCTCTCGTGGCGGCCATCGAGACGGTGCTCGCGCGCTGAGGGGGCGGCTGTTCGGGCGCCGCGCCAGCGTCACCTCACCGGGGCGTCGCGATCGGCACCGACGCGGTGCGGGTGGCCAGGTCGGCGCGCGCGAGGGCGTCGGCTGCGTCGGCCCGCGCTACGGCCACCGCGTCGGCGAGGTGTTGCTGGCCGAGCCTCCAGTCACGAAGCTCCGGCGTCAGCGCCGAGAGGGCCTGCAGCACCTCGCTCGCCGTGCCCACTCGCTCCTCGGGTTTTCGGGCAAGCAGGCCGAGGACGAGTGAGTCGAGGGCGGCGGGCACCTCAGGCCGCAGCGCCGAGGGCGGGGGGACGTCGCCAGACAGGCAGTCCGGGAGCAGGGCGCCGTCGTCAGCGGCGCCGAAGAGCCGCCGGGCCGTCAGCGTCTCGAACAGCGTCACGCCGAGCGCGAACAGGTCGGCGCGCGCGTCGTAGGGCGCGCCGCGGAGCTGCTCCGGGGCGCTGTAGCTCAGCTTGCCGCGCACCATGCCGGCCGCCGTCAGCTGGTCGAACGTCGCCGTCCGCGCGATGCCGAAGTCGCCCAGCTTCACCTCGCCGATGCGGCTGACGATGACGTTGGGCGGGTTCAGGTCGCGGTGCACGAGGTCGAGCGGCGCGCCGGCGGGCGTCCTCCGGGTGTGGACGTAGTCGGCCGCGCGCCCCAGCATCGAGGCGACGTGCACGACCGCCGGCAGCGACAGGGGCGCGCGGGCGCGCCGGCACCACGACAGCAGCTGGGACAGCGGCAGGCCATCGACGTACTCCATCGCGAGGAAGAACGTCCTCCCGTCGGCGCCGAAGTCGAGCACCTGCACCACGTTCGGGTGCGCCAGCATCGCGCCGACGGCGGCCTCGCGCCGAAACAGCGCCACCGCTTCGGGATCGTTGGCCACCGAAGGCAGGATGCGCTTGACGGCCACGGTGCGCTCGAACCCGCCCTCGGGGCTGTAGGTGGCGAGGAAGACCTCGGCCATGCCGCCGCTGCCGATGCGGTCGCCCAGCACGTACTTCCCCAGCAGGTCCTTCGCGCGGGCCTCGTGCAGCAGCGCGCGGATGCGCTGCACCACCGCCGACAGGACCGCGCCGAGCGCCGGCGGAATCAGCGCCGCCAGCACGACGGGAATGTTCGGCAATTCTGTGCGCAGGAGCACCGAGACGATGCCGACGTCGGCGACGACCGCCGCGACCCAGACGACGCCGCGCGACAGCGACAACGCCGACAGGCCGACGAGGAACAGCATCATCGCCACGCTGGTGGGAATGCCGTGCCACCGTTCGACGAGCGTCCCCAGCTGCAGGTGCTGAATGGCGCAAAGGAGCGGCATGTCGAGCAGCGGCACCGTCAGGCCCGCCCACCGGCCGAAGCGTGGCGCGCGGCGAAGGCCCACGAGCACCCCCGCGCTGATGACGACGAAGGCGAGCGCGCCCCAGCGCGTCGGCCCGAGCGTGCCCACCTGCTGCGGGTCGACGGGCAGCAGCCACACCAGCCCGCAAGCCGTGGTCGACAGCGCCAGGCGCACCTTCGCGAGCCGGAGCGCCGAGGCGAGCCGTTCAGCGGCCAGCACTCCCTCGAGGGCCGCCGACATGGCCGGAGAGGCAGTGGCGCTGGCCCTCATGCCCCTCCCTCCGAGGCCGGGCCCGCTGGCGCAGGGGCCTCGCGCAGGCGCTCGATGGCGCGCGCACCGCGGAGGGTCTCGCCGGCGAGCACCACGTCACGGCCAACCATGGTGAAATGAGAGCGCGACTGCGCCGCCGCGCACAAGGCCGCTCCGGGACCGTGCGCTGACGTTCGTCATCGATGCTCCCCGGGCTGGGCGTTCGTCAGGGGGGCGCGCCGTCGGCCTGGATGCGCGCGGCGAGGCGGGCCTCGGCGTCGAGCACGGTGTCTGGGGTGAGCTCGAACGCCTTCTTCGGCGCGCCGGTCGATGTCCAGGCGAAGCGTCGCCACAAGGCGAGCGCGGCTGGGCCCTCGGACAGGCCCTCGAGGCGGCGGAGCAGGGCCTTCGTCCAGGCGGCCGTGGCTACGGCCTCTCGCAGCTCGGGCGCTCCGGCGATGCGCACGCAGGCGGCGTCGTCGAGCGCGAGGCCGAGCTCGCGCGAAAGGCCACGGACGACATCGACCTCGAGGCGGTCCGCGCGCCGCTTGTCTCTGGCGCTGAGCTTCTTCGGCGTGAGGTGGGGGGCGTCGACGAGCCAGCTGCAGAAGGGGCAGAAGCAATGGGCGCCAGGCGAGTGCAGCCGCTGGCCCGGCTCAGGCGAAAACGCGTAGATGCCCTCGAGGGCCGTCGAGAGGAGGCGGCTGAAGTCGGCCAGGTCCTTGCGCGCGGGCCTGGCGCGGGCCGGGAGGTCGGTGAAGCGGCGGTCGAGCCACCCGAGGGCGACCTCGGGGCGAGCGCGGGCCTCGAGGAGCGTCTCGGGGTCGAGGAGGCCCTCACGCAGCGCCTGGCTCAACCAGCGCACCAGCGCGGTGCAGCGTCGCTGCAGGTCCA
>JADCJJ010000586.1 GCA_020247085.1 Myxococcaceae bacterium
GACGGCATTCCGCTCGACGACGCCGCCACCTTCCAGCTCATCAGCGCCGGCGACACCGCGGGCGTCTTCCAGATGGAGTCGAGCGGCTTCACCGAGATGGTGATGAAGATGAAGCCTTCGTGCTTCGAAGACGTCATCGCGGCGGGCGCGCTCTACCGCCCGGGCCCACTCGACCAGAAGCTCGAAGACGGACGCACGATGGTCGACGTCTACATCGACCGCAAGCACGGGCGAGACACCATCACCTACCCGCACCCCACGCTCGAGCCGGTGCTGAAGGACACCTACGGCGTCATCGTCTACCAGGAACAGGTGATGCAGATCGCCCAGGTGCTGGGCGGCTACACGCTCGGCGGCGCCGACCTGCTGCGCCGCGCGATGGGCAAGAAGAAGGCCGAGGAAATGGCCAAGCAGCGGGCCCTCTTCCTCGACGGGGCGAGGAAGAAGAGCGTCGATGAGAAGATCGCCTCTGGCGTCTTCGACCTCATGGAGAAGTTCGCCCAGTACGGCTTCAACAAGTCGCACTCGGCGGCTTACGGCCTCATCACGCTCCACACCGCGTGGCTCAAGGCGCATCACCGCGTCGAGTTCATGGCGGCGCTGCTCACGCTCGACAAGGACAACACCGACAAGGTGGTGGCCTACATCGCCGAGGCCCGCGAGGCCGGCATCGAGGTGCTCCCGCCCGACGTGAACGTCTCGGACATGGCCTTCGGCGTCACCGACGGGAAGATTCGCTTTGGGCTGGGCGCCATCAAGGGCGTAGGCGAGGGCGCCGTCGAGGCCATCATCGAGGCGCGCCGGGCCGGCCCCTTCAAGTCGCTCTTCGACTTCTGCGAGCGGGTCGACTCGCGCCGGGTGAACAAGAAGACGCTCGAGGCGCTGGTGAAGGCCGGCGCGTTCGACTTCGAGCGGCGCCCGCGGCGGCAGCTCTTCGAGACGCTCGACCGCGCGGTGGACGGCGGCGCGGCGACGCAGCGGGACAAGGCCTCGGGGCAAGAGTCGCTCTTCGGGCTGCTCGGCGGCGGCCCGGCGGCGACGCCCGTCGCCAGCGACTACGTCAAGGTCGACGAGTGGAGCGAGAAGGAGCGCCTCTCGTTCGAGAAGGAGTCGATCGGCTTCTACGTCTCGGGCCACCCGCTCGATCAGTACCAGAAGGAGCTCAAGCGCTACGCGCGGCCCGTCGCCTCGCTCCAGCGCGCGCGCAAGGACGAGAAGGTGGTCGTCGCCGGCGTGGTCGCGGCGATGCGTGAGCGCCCGACGAAGACCGGCAAGCGCATGGCGTGGGTGACGCTCGAGGACCTGTCCGGCTCCATCGAGCTCGTGTGCTTCCCTGGCAAGGACGGCACCCGCTCGGTGATGGGCAAGGACGGCAAGTGGACGAAGGCCGGCCCGAAGCCCGGCTTCGACCAGTGGGAGCCGCTGCTCAAGAGCGACGACCCGATCCTCGTGACCGCCACGGTGCAGATCAACAACCGCGACGAAGAGAACCCCATCGCCGAGCTCATCGTCGACGACATTCAGTCGCTGCGCGAGGTGCGCGAGAAGCGCGTGAAGCGGCTCGAGCTGCGGCTCCACGTCGACATGGCCAGTGAGGAGCGGCTGGCGAGGCTCGCTGAGCTGGCGAAGCGCTACGCCGGCGCGACGCCCATCGCGGTGTCGGTGTTGATGCCCGGCGAGGCCGAGACGCTCATCGGCAACACCGCGCTCAAGGTGCAGGTGTCGGACGAGCTGCTCGAGGCGGTGAACCGGCTCTTCGGGGCGCGGGTGGCCGAGTTCGGGTGACGCTCCCGGCGCTGGCCAGCCGGGCAGGGGGTTGCCCAGCGGGCCTGGGCCCGGGCGATGGTGACGACGAGCGCCGGTGGCAGTGCGCCGGCTCGGGGGCGAGGCGATGACGCGGTGGTCGTGGGTCGCGGCGATGGCGGTGACGATGACGACGTCGGCCCTCGCCGAGGATGACGCCCAGCGGCGCGCCCGCGAGGAGCTCGAGCGGCAGCTCGCGCAGATGGTCGACCAGGCGCCCTCGCGCGTGCGCATCGAGTTCCAGCCGCTCGACGACCCGAACCTGCAGCTCGAGGAGTTGGTGATTCTGCTCGATAACAAGCCGGTGAAGGCGCCGAGCCCCGCGCTCGTCGCCGGGTGGATCCAGGACGGGCCCATGCCCGTGGCGGTGCTCGACGTCACGCCCGAGCGGCACCTCGTCACCGTGCGCGTCTCGGTGCACAACACCGCCAGCCCGCTGGTGGTCGACGACGGCGACGTGCGCTGGCGGGTGTCGGGTGACGTGCGGTTCGACGTCAACCCGGGCCTCGAGGTGCGCGTCATCGTCACGCCGGTGCGCGACGCACGGCAGCAGGACCCCCTCAAGCGGTTGAAGCTCACCTTCCCGAGCCAGCCGGTGATGATCACCGCGCTCGACGACGGCAAGATGCCAGAGCCTCCGAAGCCCCGGCCGCTCGTGGTGGCGCCGGTGGACGCCGGGCTGGAGAAGGCGCCTGTCGACGCCGAGGGAGCGAGCGCCGCGCGGCCGCCGGCGGTGGCTCGACGCGAGGTCAGCCCCGCGCCCGTGGCCCCGGTGCAAGCGGCGCTCCCGCCGACGGTGGCCATGGGGGCGGCGCCGTCACCCGTTCGTGGCGAGCCCCGCCCTGCGAGGCCGGCGGACGAAGGTGGTGCTGACCCGCGACCCGGGGAGGCGCTGCGGCGGGTGGCCGCCGCCAGGGCCGAGACCGCCCAGCAGGACGAACTTGAGAAGCGGAGGCGGCTCGAGGCCGTGGCCCGGAGGATACCGGTGCCATCGGAGGCGGCGCAGCGTGAGCCCCTCACGCCTGAGGGGGGCGCTCCGGGAGCCGCTCCTGCCGCCGGGAGCCCCTCACCCTCGGAGGACCCCGCTGCGCCCCACGTCGATGGCGCTCGGCGAGGCGCCTCGGGCGCGCCCGGCCCTGAGGCGCCAGCGACCGGCGCGCCCGCCGATGGCCCGCCCTGGCTGATCCTCGGCGGAGCGGTGGGCCTGGGCGTCGTCGTGCTGCTCGTCGTCCTCGCCCGTCGCTCGGGCCGGGTGCCGAAGCTCGAGGACTGACGTCGAGGGGGCCTTCGGATGGCGCGGCGGTGCGTGCACCATCGCCCGACGGTGCCTCAAGCCTGCGCGCGACTCGGGCCCCGGGTCGAGCACCCGCCCTACCGGAACCAAGCCCTGCGGCGCGCCTGCGCCGGCTTCGGCGCGAACGTCTCGACGGTCACGTCCTGCCCGTCGCTCCGGAAGGTCACCGCGCCGTCGCGGTCCGTGCGGTAGCAGCGCGCACCGGCGCGCTCCCAGCGCTCGACCACGTCCTCTCGCGGAAAGCGGAAGCGGTTGCCTCTGCCGACGCAGAACACCACGAACCGCGGCCGCGTCGTCTCGACGAGCATGGGCGTCGACGAGGTGTCGGAGCCGTGGTGAGGCGCCTTCACCACGGTGACCTCGCCCACGTCGCCCAGCGCCTCCTCGGCGGGGGCCTCGATGTCGCCAGTAAGCAGGAACGAGACGCGGCCGTGCGTCAGCTTGAGCACGATGGAGCGGTCGTTCTCGTCGGTGAGGTTCGCCCGGTCGACGGGGGGCCCCAGCACCTCGAGCGTCAGCGCCCCCAGGCGGAGCCCTTCGTGCCCCCGCTCGATGAGCTCGACGTCGGCGCCCTCGGCCGCAGCGATCAGGTCGGTCGTCAGCGGCCCGGGAGGTGACGGCGAAAGCCACAGCCGCTTCGTGGGCACCTTCTCGAGCGTCGAGATGAGGCCCAGCGCGTGGTCCGGGTGGGCATGGCTCAGCACCGCGAGCTCGAGCGACGAGATGCGCCGCTGCCGCAGGAACGGCAGCACGAAGCGGGCGCCAGTGTCGGCGCCGTTGGGCACGCCGCCCCCGTCGATCAGCACGTGCCGGCCGCGGTGGCTCACCACCGTCGCGTCGCCGTGCCCCACCGCCAGGAACGTCACCTCGACGGCCCCCTCCGCGCCGGGAGCCGGTAGCCCCAGATGCAGCAGCGCGGCCAGCGGCGTCGCCACCACCGCCAGCCGCCAGCGCCCGCGCAGCAGCACGAAGCCGAGCAGCCCGGCCCACCACAACGCCGACAGCCACGCCGACGGCGCTGGTACGTCCCAGGTGGCGAAGGGCAGGGCGGCGAACGCCTCGGCCAGCGACAGCAGCACGGCCGACAGCCGGGTGCCGGCCCACACGAGCGGCGCCGCCAGCGCGGGGCTCACCACGAACGCCGCCGCCGACGAGGCCGCCAGCAGCGTCAGCGCCCCCGAGACCGGCATCGCCACGACGTTCGAGACGAGCCCCGCGACGCCGAGCCGCTGGAACGACGACGCCACCAGCGGCGCCGACACCAACGTGACCGCGACGCTCGCCAGCGCCGTCGTCAGGGCCGCCTCGCCCCACCGCCAGAGCCGCAGGCGCAGCCCGCTCGCCCGCGCCGGAGACGGCACCGCCACCGGTACCAACGCCCGAAGCCCGGGC
>JADCJJ010000587.1 GCA_020247085.1 Myxococcaceae bacterium
GGCGTTCGCGGAGTTGCTGCAGACGCGCCTCAAGCACTGAGGCTCCACCCTCGGCCGGCGCGGGGGCACGGTGGCCCCGGCCAGTGACGCGGTCGACGAGCGGGCACCGCTCCCGGGCAGGCAACGGGGGCGCGTGTCTGCTCGCGTATGGTGCGGCCGGTGGCGCGGTTGTAGAGGGGCGGCATGAACGCCACCGCGCCCCGCCTCGTCGCTTCGCTCGTCGCCCTCGCCGTCGTCGCCTGCAAGACGCCCGAGACGAAGAAGCCCGCGCCGGCGCCCGTCACCGAAGCGGCCGAAGCACCCACGCCTTCGCCCCCGCCCGCGCGGAAGGTCGAGCTGCCGCCGGCGCGTGCGCTGTCGCAGCCGTTGCCTGGCCTGGTCGAGCCCCGCGCGCCCGACGGCGACCCGGTCACCGCCGAGAAGGCCGAGCTCGGCTGGACGCTCTTCTTCGACCCGCGCCTGTCGAAGGACGGCTCGATGGCCTGCGCGCAGTGCCATCACCTCGACAAGGCCTATACCTCGGGGAACGTCGTCGACGTGAAGGTGGGCGGCGCGGTGAACAAGCGCAACTCCCCGACGGTGGTGGGCCTTGGCGTGCACCCGGCCTTCTACTGGGACGGCCGCATGCCGACGCTCGAGGCGGTGAGCGCTGCGGCGTGGAAGGGGCAGCTCGGCGCCGACCCGGGTTCCGTCTCGAAGGCGCTCAACGCGGTTCCCGTCTACGAGGCGATGTTCGTCCGCGCCTTCGGAGAGCCGGCGACAGCCGAGAACGTGCCGCGGGCGCTGGCGAGCTTCTTCCGCGCCCTCAACACCGGTGCCTCGGCGTGGGACCGCGCCCAGGCGGGCGACGCCGCGGCGATGTCGAAGGACGCGAAGGCCGGCGAGGCGCTCTTCCTCAAGGGAGGCTGCGCGGGCTGCCACGCCCCGCCGCTCTTCAGCGACCTCGGCTTCCATTCGCTTGGCCTCGGCGACGACGCCGGCCGCTTCGACGCCACGAAGGACGAGGCCGACCGCGGGAAGTTCAAGACGCCGTCGCTGCGCAACGTCGCCCTCACCGCGCCGTACTTCCACGACGGCTCGGCGAAGACGCTCGACGAGGCCATCGCGCTGATGGCCCGGGGCGGCGCCGCGAGCCCTCCGAAGGACCCGAAGCTCAAGCCGGTGAAGTGGAGCCCGGCCCAGGCGGCGCAGGTGCGCGCCTTCCTCGAGGCGCTGACGGGTGAGCTCACCTTCCCCTCTGCGCCGGGGCTGCCGTGAGCGCGGCGCGGCTGGCGGCGGGGGCGCTCGCGGTGCTCGCCGCGGGCTGCGTCAAGCGAACCCCTGACGGCCAGGGCCGCGACGTCGTGGTGGTGGCTGGGCGCGTTCGCACCAACGACCCCCAGCGGCCCCTCGCGACGGCGCTGGTGGTGCGCGGCGAGCGCGTCGCCTTCGTCGGTGACGAGGCGGGCGCCCTGGCCTTTGCGTCGAGCGACGCCCTCGTCGACCGCTTCCCCGGCGCCACCGTCGTGCCTGGCCTCGGTGACGCGCATGGGCACCTAGCCTCGCTCGGGCGCTCGCTCTCCATCGTCTCGCTCGAGGGTATGACGTCGGCGGCCGACGTCGGGCCGCGCCTGGCCCGGGCGCCCCGAGCGGCGTTCCAGGGCGAGTGGCTGATGGGCCGGGGGTGGGACCAGAACGACTGGGTCGACAAGGCCTTCCCGTCGAAGGCGCTGCTCGACGCGGCGCAGCCCGGAGTGCCGGTGTTCCTCACGCGCGTCGACGGGCACGCCGCGTGGGTATCGAGCGCCGCCCTCGCCCGCGCCGGCATCACCCGTGACACGAAGGACCCGCCGGGCGGGCGCATCGTGCGCGACGCGACCGGTGAGCCCACCGGCGTGCTCGTCGACAACGCCATCGACCTCGTCTCGGCGAAGCTCCCGGCTCCGAGCCAGGGGGAGCGCGAGGGCTGGCTCAAGGCGGCGCTCGAGCTCTGCGCGAGGCTCGGCCTCACCGCGGTGCACGACGCGGGCATGGACGAGGCAACGTTCGAGCTGCTCCAGCGGTGGGACCTGGGCGGGTTGCTCCCGGTGCGCGTGTACGTGATGGCCGACGGGCAGAGCGATGGCTGGGAGCGCTTCGTGGGGCGCGGCGTCTACGCCGGCGGCCTGCTCGAGCTGCGGGCGGTGAAGCTCCTCGCCGACGGGGCGCTCGGCTCGAGGGGCGCGGCGCTCCTTTCGCCCTACCGTGACGAGCCGGCGAGCCACGGCCTGCTGCTGCTCGAGCCTGACGAGCTGGCGCGGCGCGCGCGGGCCTTCGACGCGCGGGGCTTCCAGGTGGCGGTGCACGCCATCGGCGACCGCGCCAACGCCCTCGTCATCGACGTGCTGTCGACGCTGACGAAGGAGCACCGGCACCGCGTCGAGCACGCGCAGGTGCTGCGGGCCGCTGACGTGGAGCGCATGGCGAAGGCCGGCCTCGTCGCCAGCATGCAGCCGACGCACGCGACGAGCGACATGCCGTGGGCCGAGGCGCGGCTCGGGCCCGAGCGGCTCGCCCTCGCCTACGCGTGGCGGGCGATGCTCGACGCGAAGGTGCCGCTCGCCTTCGGGAGCGACTTCCCCGTCGAGCACCCGAACCCGCTGTGGGGCCTGTACGCGGCGCGCACGCGCCAGGACCAGGCCGGGGCCCCCGCGGGCGGGTGGACGGCGGGCCAGCGGCTGACGGGCCAGGAGGCCCTCGAGGCCTTCACCACCGGCGTCGCCTACGCGGCGCACGCCGAGGCCCGCCGCGGCCGCCTCTCCGAGGGTTTCGACGCCGACTTCGTGGTGCTGCCCGTCGACCCGGTCGAGGGCGACCCCCGCGCGCTCCTCGACGCCGAGGTGCTGATGACGGTGGTGCGCGGCGTCGACGTCTACCGGGCCGCGGCCGCCGGCGCGGCGCCGCTCCGCTGACGCCACGCGCCGTGACCCGGGCGAGGCGTCATCGCGCCTGAGCCGCCGGTGCGAGCGCCCGCTCGAGCCGGTCCCGGCCGGCGGTCTTGGCGCGGTACAGCGCGAGGTCGGCGGCCTTGAAGAGCTCCTCGTAGCTGGCCTCGGGCTCGAAGTCGGTCGAGTGCGAGAAGCCGAGCGACGCGGTGACGGGCCGCTCGCCGGCGAGCACCGACGAGCGCAGGCGCTGGAGCAGCCCCTCGAAGCGGCGCGTGGCCGCCTCGGCGTCGATGTCGCACAGGAACACGGCGAACTCCTCACCGCCCACCCGCGCGACGAGGTCGCCTTCGCGCACGCTGCGCTTGAGCACCTCGGCCACGCCGCGCAACACCCGGTCGCCCACGTCATGGCCGTACTGGTCGTTGACGTTCTTGAAGTGGTCGACGTCGACGACGCAGAGCGCGAAGGCCCGCTTGCCGCGGCGGTGGTTCGACATGGCGCGCGTCACCTCGAGCTGAAAGGCGCGCCGGTTCGACAGGTCGGTCAGCTCGTCGACCAGTGCCATGCGCTGCAGCGACTCGCGCAGGGCGATGGTCGACAGCGCCCCCGAGACGCTCTGGGCCATCGCCACGAACTGCGCCATGCGCGCCTCGTAGCCGTCGGCGCCGCGGCCGTCCTCCTCGGGGAGCGAGACGCTGAACACCGCGACGTTGCGCTCGAGGGTGAAGAGCGGGACGCAGTACGTGGGGCCGCGGTCGGCCGCCGTCGAGTGCTGGCACGCCAGGTGGTGGCTCCCGGGCCAGGCGCCGTAGGCCCGCCGCGTGCGCAACGCCCAGCACTGGGTGAGCGGCAGCTCGGTCGCCGCGGCGGCATCGCCGAAGCGCCTCGCCTCGCGCCGCAGCGTCATCGCGCTCGAGCCGTCGCGGGCGCAGTAGAGCGCGAAATTGCCCGTCGGAAAGAGCCGCTCGAGGGAGCGGCTGACGAGCTCGAGGCCCTCGTCGAGCGAGGCGCAGCGCTGCAGGTACTCGACGCACTCGGAGAGGATCTCGTTGTCACGTTGCTGCTGGCGCAGCTGCGTGACGCGCTCCTCGAGGCTCGCGTTCCGGCGCAGCGTCTCTTCGAGGGCCGAGCGCTGCCGCAGGTCCGCGAGCGCGAGGAGCAGGCCCGCCGGGCGGTCGGGCTCCTGGCGGAAGCGGGTGACGGTCACCTCGACGGTGGCCGTCGCGTCGAGCGCGTCGCGCAGCCGCACCTTGCGCGGGCCCAGCACGCTGGGCTCGGAGCCCCTCAGCAGGGAGAGGGCCCAGCGGCACGCCTCGGGCTCGGCGAGAATCGCGCCCACCGCGGCCTCGAGGTCGCCTGGCGCGTCGCTCCAGGCGCCGTTGCGGAGCACCCCCACCAGCTCGCGCGCGCGCCGGTTCGCCAGCGCGACCGAGCCGTCGGCCCCGAGCGCGAGGAAGCCCGTCTCGGAGGCCTCGAGCACCCGCTCCTGGAGCTCCTTCGACGCCTCGAGCCGGATGAGGAAGGAGCGCTGCTGCGCCTTAAGCCGCAGCACGTTCAACACCTTTCCGAGGAAGGCGAGCACCGGCTCGAGGCTCTGGATGAGGTCCTCTGTGTAGCCCTCGGGCCGGTTGGCCAGCCCGACCAGGCCCACCATCTGGGTGCCGTCCTTGATGGGGAGCCCGGCGAAGGCGTTGAGCGGGGGGTGGCCGGCGGGGCGCCCCCCGGCATGCGGGTCGTGGGCGACGTCGTTCGACAGGTAGCGCTGCTGGGTCAGCATCGCGTGCCCGAAGAGCGTCTTCAGGTTGCGAAAGACCATGCCCGCCGGCGCGTGCGCCTCGTAGAAGGCCCGCGTCTCGTCGTCCCACGCGATGTTGGTGATGGCCTTCGTTCGAAGGAAGGGCGCGCCGGCCTCGGACTCGGTCATGCCGATGAAGCCGTACTGGCTGTCGGTCAGCCGCAGCAGCCGCTCGAGGACGAAGTCCCACCACGCGGCGTCGGCGCCGTCGGTGATGAAGCGCGCCTGCGCGTCGGTGATGAGCGACAAGATGCCGTTGCGCAGCTGCAGGGCGTGCTCGGCTGCGACCGCCTGAGAGACGTCGCGGGCCGTCGCGAACACCGAGCCGTCTTCGCGACCGGTGGGGTGGGCGCTCCACTCGAGCCAGCGGTAGCTCCCGTCGTTGCAGCGGTAGCGGTTGCGGAAGCTCTGCAGCGCCTGGGTGGCGCGGAGCTCGATGATGGCCTTCATCGTCGTCGCCCGGTCGTCCGGGTGAACGAAGTGAAGGTAGGGCTCGGCCATCAGCTCCTCGCGCGAGAAGCCGAGCACCTCGGTCCACCGGGGGTTGAGCACCAGGAACCGGCCGTCGGTCGAGGCGATGCAGTTGAGGTCCTGTGAGCTCTCGAAGAAGCGCTCCTGCCGCTCGAGCTCGCCCCGCGCCCGCTGCAGCGCGCGCTCGCGACGGTGGAGCATGAGCTGCCGCACCGCCAGCTCGGCGAGGTCCGAGAGCACCTGCAGCTTGCCGGCGTCGAGCGTGCGCGGCGCGTAGTCGAGGGCGCACAGGGTGCCGAGCACCTCGCCCTCGGGTACCCGCAGCGGCACCCCCGCGTAGAAGCGAACGTGTGGCTCGTCGTGCACCAGCGGGTTGTCTCGGAAGCGGTCGTCGCGGGTGGCGTCCGCAATGACGAGCGCCTCGCCGCTGCGCACGACGTGGTCGCACAGCGCGATCTCCCGCGGGGTCTGGCTCAGGTCGAGCCCGTGGCGCGACTTGAACCACTGCCGCTGGTCGTCCAGCAGCGAGACCAGCGCCACCGGTAGCCCGAGCAGCTGGCTCGCCAGGCGGGTGATGGTGTCGAGGGCCGGGTCGGGTGGCGTGGCCATCACCTCGTATGAGGCCAGCACCGCCAACCGGCGCGCCTCGGCGGACCGCGGGTCGGAGGGACCTGAAGCGTCGGCGCTCATCGCCACGTCATTCTGGTCGGCAGCCCGTGGACTGCAATGCCCAATCGCGCCGCGGCGGGCGGCGGCCGGGCAGGTGGTGTCACAGCGCACCCCCGTGGCCCACGCTGCCGGTCGAGCAGGTGAGGGGGCGCCCGTGCGCCTCGTCGCTCAGGCGCCGGTCCGCAGCAGCGCGCGCGTCGCCGGGTGGGCCGGGGCTTCGAGCACCCGGGCCGGGGCACCAGCCTCGACGATGACGCCCCGGTCGAGGACGCAGAGGTGGGCCACGCCCCGGGCGAGCGAGAGGTCGTGCGTCACCACCACCTGCGTCACGCCAGCGGCCTCGACCCGCCGCAGGGCCTGCAGCACCTCACCCTTCATCGAGGGGTCGAGCGCGCTGGTGGGCTCGTCATACAGCAGCACCCGCGGCGCCATCGCGAGCGCCCGGGCGATGGCGACGCGCTGGCGCTGCCCGCCCGACAGCTGCGCGGGGTAGGCGTCGCGTTTGGCTTCGAGGCCGAGCTGCGCCAGCAGCGACATCACCGTCGCCGTTGCCTCGGGCCCGGAGCGCCCCTTCACGGTCCGTGGCGCCAGGGTGCAGTTCTCGAGGGCGGTGAGGTGCGGGAAGAGCTCGAAGCTCTGGAAGACGAGGCCGAGGCGGGCGCGCGCGTCGCGCAGCTGCGCTCGGCGTCTGGCCGGCGTGACGTCGCGCGTGCCCTGCACGACGACGCCGTCGACCTCGACCGCCCCTGCCTCGAAGGGCTCGAGCCCCATCACGCAGCGCAGCAGCGTCGACTTGCCGGCGCCGCTCGGCCCCAGCACCGCCGCCAGCACGCCGTCGCCCAGCTCGAGCGAGACCCCGGCGAGCGTCGGGGCCGCGGCGCCCGGGTGGTGCCGGACGAGGTCGCGCACCTTGAGCGTCACGCCCCCTCCCGGGAGAGGTGACGGGCGAAGCGCGCCTCGACGGCGCGGGCCAGGCGGGCGAAGGGCAGCCCGACGGCGAGGTAGCAGAACGCCACCACCAGCCCCAGCCCGAGGTGGTCGCGCGTCGAGCTCGCCAGCGTCGTGTACGTCTTCGTCAGCTCGGTCAGGGTCACCACCGAGACCAGCGACGAGTCCTTCAGCAGGGCGATGAAGTCGTTCGTCATCGGGGGGATGGCGACGCGCAGGGCCTGGGGCCCGATGACGAAGCGCAGGGTGTCGAGCCGCGACAGGCCCAGCACCTCGGCGGCCTCGCGTTGCCCCTCGGGCACGCTCTCGAGCCCGGCGCGGTAGTTCTCGGCCTCGGCGGCGGCGTAGTTGAGCCCCAGCGCCAGCAC
>JADCJJ010000588.1 GCA_020247085.1 Myxococcaceae bacterium
AGGGGGTAGGTGCCGTGGAACTCGACTGGGTTCTGGGTGGCGATGCACACGAAGGGCGGCGGCAGCGGCCTCGTCTCGCCGTCGACGGTGACCTGGCCCTCGGCGAGCGCCTCGAGGAGCGCCGACTGGGTGCGCGGCGAGGCGCGGTTGATTTCGTCGGCGATGAGCACGTTGCAGAAGACGGGGCCCGGGCGGAACTGGAACGTGCCCTCGGTCTGCCGGTACAGCGTGGTGCCGACGACGTCGGTGGGCAGCAGGTCGGGGGTGAACTGCACCCGCTTGAAGACGCCCCCGACGCTGGTGGCGAGGGCGCGCGCGAGCGTCGTCTTGCCGGTGCCGGGCGCGTCCTCGAGCAGGGCGTGACCCGACGCGGCGACGCAGCACAGGAGCAGCTCGATGGGCTCGCGCTTGCCACGGACGACGCGCTCGAGGGTGTCACGGAGCCGGCCGAGCACCAGGCCCGCCGCCTCGGCGCGCGCGGCAGACTCCACGGAGACGACGTGCATGCGTGCGATGCTACCTCGGGGCGCCGCTGGTGGGCCGGTCATCACGGTGACCGGCTCCGGGCGTGGTCGACGCCCCTGCAGGCGAACGTTCCCGCTCGTATCGCGCGCCGGTGAGGCCACCCCCCGAGGCTTCCCCCCGTCGCAGGGACGGAGAACGACGTCCAGCCAGTCGCCGCCACCGCCGCCGGCGTGACCGTCGCCGCGGTCGACGCCTGCGCCCGCTGCGCACGGTGCCAGACCGGGGCCATCAAGGCCGGCGACGCGACGAAGCCCGCGCAGGCGCACCCCGCCGCCAAGGGCGCAAGGCCGCCCCGGTTCAGCCCCGCCGCCTGCATGCTGTACGAGCGCCGCCGCAACGCCGGCACCTGCGCGAGCCGCCCCAAGCAGCGCTGACGGCTCCCGCCCGGGCTCCGGCGGGTCGGCTCGTCGTGGGCCGCTGCGTCGCTGGCGAGCGGGGCCAGCGCGCCCTCACGCGGCTCCGGTGGGGCGCTGCTCGGAGAAGCGGCCAGCGCCGACGAAGGCGACGCGCCGCCCGGGCGCGAGCCAGGGCGAGGACGGACGGCATCAGGTGTGCCTCCTGTCGGGAACGGCTCGGCCGACCTGGACGCCCACTTCGACGAGGCGGTGCCCTCACGAGCGGTGAAGGCAGCTGACGGACGGCATGCTGACGTGGTGGGGGGCGATGACCGGCGCGCAGCCGAGCAACCCACGGCACCGGTGATTCCGGTCACGGCCAGCCGAGACCTTTGCCCCCCGCCGGGAGGCTCGCCGTCACGCCGTCCGGCCGCTGGCGCTCTGTCACACTTTGCGCCCGGGAACGGGCTCGTGGTGCGCGGCGTGGTGACGAAGGACAGCATGAACGAGTAGGCGTTTGCGCGGCGACGATCGCGACGAGCGCTGCACGGTGTCGACCGCACGAGCTGCGCAAACGTCGGGTTGAACGATGCCGGGCACGGCGCCTGCGATGAGGTACCAAGCCTCGCAGCGGTACCGCGCCAGCGGCGACGAGCACGCGCGCTGCGCAGCGGAGCCCGGCCTCTGAGTCCAACGGCAGCTGCTTCGAGGTCGAGCCAGGCCCGCACTCATTGACGCGCACGTGCGCTGCTGAAGTGGCCTACGAGCTCTCCGTCGGTGGCGGTCGGCCTGTTCGTGTCCCGGCGTGCACCGTGTGAGCCGACCGGCTGTTCACGATGAAGCTCGGGTGGGTGTTGGGCGCGCGCGCCGCGGCGGTGGTGGGTGCCGCGATGGTCGCTGGCGCGCTCGATGGGCTCATCGTCGTCATCCCTCCGCTCCGAGCCCATCGCGGCTGCCTCCTGTTCGGAGCGGGACTGTCCTGCGCGGGCGGCCTCGTCGCACCGTGGCGCGCGTTCCGTCGCGGGATGGGGGGGCCATCGGACGTTCGGCCGGGTGTGGCTCGTCCGCGAGGCGCTCCGCCGGGCAAGACCGTCGTGCTCGGCGCACACCGAGCGCTGGACCTCGAGTCAGGCGTGAAGCTCCGTGGCGCGACCAGGCCGCCGTGGGCCTCCGTCGCGGTCGGCCTCGTCCTGAACCTCGTCATCAGCTGCGTGGGGCTCGTCGAATGCGACAGGCTGGCCCCCGCCGAAAGACGAGCAGCGCCAATCCGCATGAACATGGGCGAACGCGCTCTCTCCGGGCTGGGCGGTCGGGCGGCCGTCTTCGTGTTCTTCGTCGTCTTCGGTCTGGTCCTCTTCGCGGTCGCACTCAGCGTTGCCTCGTCCGTCCGGGAGCAGCGCCAGCGAATGAGCCGCGGTGCGGTCGCGAGCGGCGACGCAGAGCCCGAGCGTCGAGGAGGCTCGAAGTGCCTCTTGCGTCCTGAACGCGCCGCTCGGGTCCGCCGACGAGCGCAGGCGTACGTCCACGGCGCTCCGCTCGGTGTGGTGACCCGGGCGCGCTCACCCACCGCGACAGCAGGGGTCGACCGGCCTGCCCGGCTCGACCGCCCGCCCCGGTGGAACCCCGGAGGAGCTCGTCGCCGGCAGCGCGGGGCGCGACACGAAGGCGAGCAGCGCTCTGGGCCACTTCAGCATCGTCCACCGGCCGCCGGTCAGCAGCACCTCGCGGCCCAGGACGGAGCGCCTGGTCGCCGGCTCGCACACCAGCGCCTGCGCGCGCGCCGCCTCGAGAGACACGGACCCGCTCGGTGTCTCCATGAAGCGCGACAGCCAGGAGCCGCGGAGGAAGACCCGGGCGAACGCCTGCGGCTCGAGCTGCATGTCCTCGTTCGCGAACGGACAGCCCGACTTTCGTGAGCCGGTCTCCTCGCGGGCTGGGTCTTTCCCAGGGCCGGAACGAAAGGATGCAAATGAAACGAGTACTTGGAGTCCTGTTGGTGGTGGCGGGGTGTTCTGGCGGCCTTGAACCAGGGAGTACCTCGGGGACCGCGACGAGCGGTCTCGCCCTGACCGACGATGCCACCGGTGCGGCGGCTCCCAGCGAGTGCGGCCGGGAGGCCGAGGGGGTTCGCGCGTGCCTCGCGCTGAGGACCGACCCGGCGCAGTGTGAGGCGTACCTCGACGCGCTGACGTCGTGCCGCGGCGGAGGCGCTCAGCCTCCCGACGCCCCCGATGCGCCGGCCCCCGTCGAGTGCGGCCGG
>JADCJJ010000589.1 GCA_020247085.1 Myxococcaceae bacterium
CGCCCCCCACGCCCCCCACGCCCCCCACGCCCCCGCCGCCATTCGCGCTGCCGCCGGAGCCGGGGGGAGCCCCTCCGTCGGCGCGCGTACCTCCGACCGACGAAGTGCCTCCACCACAGGCCAGCGACATGACAAGCGGGAGCGATAGGAACCAGAGCGAGGACGACGAGGACCGAGCGGGGGCGTTCATGACCGAGGCGTGCTCCTGCTCGCGTTGGGAGAGGGCGTCGCGAGCGGCCAGAGGTTACGGGCCCGCCGAAACGCAGCGCCACCCACCGGGGCAGCCGTCGTTGTCGCATGGCCAACGCCACGCGTCGCCCGTGGGTTTCACTTGTCTTCAAGGGCTTGCGGCCAGCGCCCAGCACGTACAGGCGACATGGGTTGCGGCCCTGCCCACCTTCCGTCTACGCCGCCCCCATGATGCTCGAACTTTCCGACCCGACCGCGGCGCCGACCTACGCGCCGACGCGCTTTCAGCGCTTCCTGGAGTCGCTGGTGTTCGACCCTCGGGATGTCGTCTTCGTGCGGCTGTGGCTCAAGTCCTTGCTGCTCGTCGCGCCGGTCATCGGGCTGACGTACGCGTACTTCTCGTGGTGGCTGGCGCCCTTCGTCTTCGCCTTCCAGGTCGCGTGGATGGCGCCGCCGGTCATCCTCATGCTGCACAACACGATGCACCGGCCGTTCTTCAAGCGGTGGCGCCTGATGGACCGCGTGGTGCCGTACTCGATGAGCGCGCTCTTCGGCATCCCCACCGGGTACATGGAGCACCACGTCGCCATGCACCACATGGAGAACAACCTGCGCGGCGACCTCTCGTCGACGATGCGGTACGACCGCGACAACTTCCTGCACTGGCTGCACTACACCGCGCGGTTCCTGCTCCTCGTCGTGTTCGAGCTCACCGCATACCTGGTGAAGCGAGGCAAGGCGCCCCTGGCGATTCGCGCAGTGGCCAGCGACCTGGTGCACCTGCTGGGCATGGCGGCGCTGTGCTTCGTGCACTGGCAGGCCACCGTCGTGTGCTTCATCGTGCCGTACGTCGTGGTGCGCCTGGCGATGATGGCGGGCAACTGGGGCCAGCACGCCTTCATCGACCCGTCGCGGCCGGGCGACAGCTACGTCAACAGCATCACGTGCATCAACGCGGCGTACAACCAGCGCTGCTTCAACGACGGGTACCACATCGGCCACCACGTGAAGCAGAACCGCCACTGGACGGAGATGCCCCGCGACTTCCTCGACAACCTCGAGCGCTACCGCAAGGAGGGCTGCATCGTCTTCAGGGGGCTCGACTTCTTCTTCGTCTCGCTCCTTCTGTGGACGCGGCAGTACCGCTTCCTCGCCAGCCGCTTCGTGCGTCTGCCAGGTGACGAGCGCTCCGACGACGAGATCGTCGCGCTCCTCAGGTTTCGCACCCGGGCCATCGCCGACGACGTGCCCGAGGGCGTGGTGCTGAACGCCTGAACCGGGCGCCCGCGGTGACCCGGGCTCCCGTCACGCCGCGCCGAACGCGTCGATGCCCGTGATGGCCTTGCCGAGGATGAGGGTGTGCACCTCGTGCGTGCCCTCGTAGGTGTACACGCTCTCGAGGTTCAGCATGTGCCGCACCGGGGGGTACTCGTCGCTGACGCCGTTGGCGCCGTAGATGCTGCGGGCGACGCGGGCGATGTCGAGCGCCACCTTCACGTTGTTGCGCTTGCACAGCGAGACCTGCTCGGGGAGCACCTTCTGACCCGAGTCGGCGAGCTGGGCGAGGCGCAGGGCGAGCAGCTGGCCCTTGACGATCTCGGACAGCATGTCGGCGAGCTTCTCCTGCGTCAGCTGGAAGGCCGCGATGGGCTTGTTGAACTGCACCCGCGACAGCGCGTACTCGCGGGCGCCCTCGAAGCACGCCACCGCCGCGCCCATGGCCGCAAAGGCGATGCCCATGCGCGCCTTGTTGAGGCACGACAGCGGGCCCCGAAGCCCCTGCACCCCGGGCAGCATGTTCTTCGCCGGCACCTTCACGTCCTGGAAGGCCAGCTCGGCGGTGAAGCTCGCGCGGAGCGAGAACTTGCCCTCGATCTCCTTCGCGGTGAACCCGGGCATGCCCTTCTCGACGAGGAACCCACGGATGGACTCGGCGCCGCCGTCGTCGACCTTCGCCCACACGATGGCCACGTCAGCGATGGTGCCGTTGGTGATCCACAGCTTCGACCCGTTGAGCACGAAGTGGTCGCCCTGCTTGACGGCGCGGGTGCGCATGCCGCCGGGATCCGACCCGAAGTCGGGCTCGGTGAGGCCGAAGCAGCCGATGAGCTTCCCCTGCGCCATGCCCGGCAGGAAGCGCTCCTTCTGCTCGTCGCTGCCGTAGCTGAAGATGGGGAACATGCAGAGCGACGACTGCACCGAGGCGAAGCTGCGCAGGCCCGAGTCGCCGCGCTCGAGCTCCTGCAGAATGAGCCCGTATGCGACGTTCGACAGGCCCGCGCACCCGTAGCCCTTGAGCGTCGCGCCGAAGACGCCGAGGTCAGCGAGCTTGGGGATGACATGCGTCGGGAAGGTGTGGTTGCGGAAGTGCTTGCCGACGATGGGCAGGTACTCCTGGTCGACGAAGCGCGCGACGGTGTCGCGAATCGCCCGGTCCTCTGGCGAGAGCAGGTCGTCGATGCGGTAGAGGTCGGTGATGGCGGCGCGGGGCATGAAGAGGCGCGTACCATACAGGCGGCCGTCGCCGTCAACGCCGCCCCGCCCGAGCCCGGCCGCTGGAGCGCATGGCGCCCATCAGCCACCGAAGTGAACGGCGCGGCGCCCAGCCGCGGTGCCGCCGCCAGCGGTCCGCTCGCCGCCTCGAGGTGGGCCGTCAACGTCCGGGGCGCCGCGCTCCGGGCGCCACGACGAGAAGTGCGCCACGAGACGGCCGTCAGCGCCGTCCTCTGAGAATGACGTAGCCGCCGACGCTGTCGTTCCCCACCAGGAACACCTCGCGGGTGTCGGTGGCACAGGCGTCGCGCACGTTCGTGATGCTCGCCGGGGGCGGCGGCGCCGCGCTGGGGACCCAGGCGCTCCCGTTCCACGACAGGAACCTGGCGCCGGTCGACGTCGACGGCGTTCCCGCTGCGAGGAACTCTCCGACGCCGACGGCCACCACCGTTGACAGGTTCTGTCCGACGCTGTTCGGCGCGAGCGACAGCCACCCGCGAGAGGCCTGGTTTCGCCGCGCGAAGCGGTAGCCTCCACCGCCCCCGACGACGAAGGCCTCGACGATCTCGGTGCCTCGAATCGACAGCGCGAGGCTGACCCACGAGGCCGCGGGCTGCCCCGCGAGGTCGATGGGCTCGACCGTGGCCGCGCCGGACTCGTAGCGGGAGACGCCGTCGGTACCGGCGATGAACACCTCGCCCCCGGGCCCGACCTGACACCAGCGCGGCGACGACACTCCCAGGTTCGGAGACACCTTCACCCACGCTCCGCCGGTGAATTGGTACAGCACGCTGACGGTCGAGGACGAGCCGGTGCCGAAGCCAAAGACGACTTCGCCTGCGCCGCACACCCCCGACCACGTCTCGTTGGACGACACGGTCATCGCCTGGACGTGATTCGCCGCGGCCGTGCAGTCCGCCGCCGTGCACGAGAGCGCGGTCCGACCGGACGAGACCGCGAACACCTTACCGCTCGGAGTGAGGTAGACGTCGCGCGCGCCCGCCAGCATCAGTCCGGACACCTCAGCGAAGAGCCCGCCGGTCGACCGGTAGAAGCGGCCGCTGTCGAGCACGACCCACGCCTCACCCGGGCGCGAGGACACCGCCACGGGGACGTAGAAAGATGACGGGGGGGGCGGCGTGACACCGAGGCTGCTCCAAACGAACGTCCCCACCCCGCCACCACCCGTCGCGCCACCTCCGCCCGTCGCGCCGCCTCCCCCCGTGAAGACCCCACCGGCGGCCCCCGCCGCAGCGGAA
>JADCJJ010000059.1 GCA_020247085.1 Myxococcaceae bacterium
AACCAGGGCCGTCGTCGCCGTGCGGTTCGTCGCCACGTCGCCGACCTGGTTGCACCTGAGGTTCTGCGGCAGCACCCACGACACCAGCGCCCCGCCCGTCACGCCGCCCGTGGGCACGAGGTTGATGGACACCGATACGTCGCCGTTCACCACGAGCTGCTGCGTGCCCTGGTAGATGACGCGGCCCGCGACGTCGAGGCCCTCGACCGTCACCGTGTACGGCCCGGGCCGGAAGTTGAGCAGCGTGATGCCGGCCGTGTTGTTGACGAGGCACGGGTACAGGCCGTTGTTCTCGAGCACCGCGCCGGGGATGATGACGCGAACGCTCTGCACCTGGGGAACGAAGACACAGCTCTGCCCGTTGAAGGACCAGAGCACCGTGATGTTCCCGCGAAAGCCCTGGTTGCCGTTGATGATGCAGCCCGAACCGGCCGCGCCGATGATGAGCGCCGCGGCCACGCCAACGAGTGACTTGGGTGTGGTGTGCATGAACCCTCCTGACGAGCGCCTCTCCTAAGTATTCAGGGCCAATTTGGCAAATCCATGATCCCCTTGTGGTTTCTTGCCGCCATCGAACGGCTCGGGTAAGGGCGACCCGTGATTCTGGCCTCGCTGAACCTCGTCGACGTGCTGAAGGGCGCCTCGGCCATCGAGCTGCTGGTGCTGGTGCTGCTGGCGCTCACCTCGGCGTACTCGTGGGCGCTCATCGCGATGAAGGCGCTGCAGCTGCGCAAGGCCCGCGCCGAGTCGGTCACCTTCCTCGATACGTTCTGGAAGTCGAACCGCCTCGACGCCATCTACGGCTCGGCGCAGAAGCTCGAGACGAGCCCGCTCGCCCGCGTGTTCCGCTCCGGGTACGAGGAGCTCTCCAAGTTGGCGCAGCACAAGCAAAGCGCCGAGGGGGCGATGAGCGAGCGCCTGGGCGGCATCGAGAACGTCGAGCGGTCGCTCCAGCGCGCCTCGCTGCAGGAGCTCACCACCCTCGAGGCCCACGTCTCGTTCCTGGGCACCGTCGGCAGCACCGCGCCCTTCGTCGGCCTCTTCGGCACGGTGATGGGCATTCTCGGCGCCTTCAATGAGATCGCCGAGAAGGGCAACGCCACCATCGCCACCGTCGCCGCGCCCATCGGCAATGCGCTGCTGGCGACCGCCGCCGGGCTGTTCGCCGCCATTCCCGCCGTCGTCGCGTACAACTCGTTCCTCTCGAAGATCAAGGTCTTCGACACCGAGATGGCGAACTTCTCGAACGACTTCCTCAACATCGTGAAGCGGCACTTCTTCAAGTGAGACGCCCATGGGCATGAGCGGGGGCAAGGGCGGTGGCCGCACCACGATGGCTGAGATCAACGTCACGCCGATGGTCGACGTGATGTTGGTACTCCTCATCATCTTCATGGTGACGGCGCCGCTGATTCAGCAGGGCGTGAAGGTGAACCTGCCGACGACGAAGGCGACGCCGGTCGAGTCGGCCGACAAGAAGCTGGTGCTGTCCATCGACGTGCAGAAGCGCGTCTTCATCGGCGAGGTCGAGGTGCCGCTGGCGGGGCTCGAGGAGAAGCTCAAGGCCAACGCGAAGCTGCAGGCCGAGAAGGAGCTCTACCTGCACGCCGACCGTGACCTGCCCTACGGCATCGTCGTCGACGTGATGGCGGCGGCGCAGCGCGCGGGGGTGACGAACCTGGGCATGGTGACGGACCCGATGGGAGCTTCGCGGACGTCGAACGACAAGCCGAAGCCCTGACGCCCGCCGATGAGCTCCCGCACCGAGACCCTGCTGAACCCACGCCCGACGCCGCTGGTGCCCTTCGTGGCGCTCTCCGTGGCCGTACACCTCGTCGCGGCGGCGGTGCTCTCGGTGGCCTCGTGGCTGCTCTCGCCGCCGAAGGTGACGCTCGACCCGCCGCCCATCACCGCCTCGCTGGTGCGCCTGGGCAAGAAGCGCGACGAGAAGCTGCTCCCCCGAAAGGAGGAGCCCCCGCCCCAACCGCCGGCGGTCGAGGCGAGCGCTCCGGCCCCCGCGCCCGCGCCCCCCGAGAAGGTCGTCGCCCTGCCAGCGAAGGACGCCAGGCCCGAGCCGCGCAAGGAGGCCCCGAAGGAGGCGCCGAAGGATGGGCGCAAGAGCCTCTTCGAGGCCTTCAACAAGACGGCCCGCGCGAGCGCCGCCGAGCCGCCCGAGGGTGCCGAAGACGGCGACCGCGACGGCGACTCGGCACGGCAAGAGGGGGAGCGCTACTTCGGGCTCCTGTCGGCCATGGTGAAGCGGAACTACGACGTGTCCGACACCATCCCCGAGGCGGAGCGCCGCACGCTGCGGGCGACCGTCAAGGTGAAGCTGAGCGCGACCGGCGCCCTCGTCGACACCGACCTCGTCAAGCCGTCCGGCAACGAGCAGTTCGACGGGGCGGTGCTGGGCGCAGTCAAGAAGGCCGCCCCCTTCGGCCCGCCGCCGGAGCACCTGCGAGACTCTCTGAAGAAGGACGGCGTCTCGCTCGGCTTCACCCCGTGACCGGTCTCCGCCCGGGTATACAGTAGCTCGCGCCGTCTCCTCGCCTCAGGACCCTCGACATGAAAGCGTCCCTGCTTGCCGCCCTCTGCCTGTCCGCGTCGGCCTTCGCGCAGGGCACGACGATCGAGATCTCGGGCGCGAACTTTCGCCCCATGCCGCTGGCGGTGCCGGCGCCGCTGACGCAGGACGACGCCGCGAAGAAGCTCGCCGCCGAGGTCGACGGGGCCCTGCTGTTCGACCTGCAGGCCAGCGGCCTCTTCCAGGTGCTCGACCGCAAGTCGTACCTGGGCGCCGAGAAAGAGGGCATCACCGCCGCCAGCATCACCTTCGCGAACTGGACCAACGTCGGCGCCGAGACGCTGGTGAAGGTGCAGCTGTCGACCGACGGAGACTCGCTGCGCGGAGACCTGCGGTTGTTCCAGGTCGCCGCCGGCCGGGAGGAGCTCAAGGCCAGCGACGCCGTGCCCGCGAAGGACGCGCGCCGCCTCGCCCACAAGCTCGCCAACGCCGTCTACAAGCACTTCACCCGCGAGACCGGCCCCTTCGAGACGAAGATCGCCTTCGTCCGCAAGACCGCCGGCGGCAAGGACGTGTACCTCGCCGACTGGGACGGCCGGAACGCCGCGGCGGTTTCGAGCGGAAACATCAACGTGCTGCCCTCGGTGGCGCCCGACGGCTCGGTCGCCTTCACCTCGTACCGCCGCGGCAAGCCCGAGCTCTTCCTCGGCCGGCCCGGCGCCGAGCCCACTCCGCTGGTCGCCAACGGGCGCATGGTGTCGGGCGTCGACTTCTCGCCCGACGGCCGCCGCATCGCCTACTCGGTGGCCGACGGCGAGGCCGCCGAGATCTGGGTCGCCAACGCCGATGGCTCGAGCCCGGCCAAGGTGACCGACACGAAGTACTTCCTCAACTCGTCGCCGAGCTGGTCGCCCGACGGCAAGCGCCTGGCCTTCGTGTCGAACCGGGGCGGCTCTCCGCAGCTGTACGTCATGAGCGCCGACGGTACCGACGTGAAGCGCCTCACCTTCCAGGGCAACTACAACCAGACGCCCGCCTGGAGCCCCCGGGGAGACGTCATCGCCTTCACCGCGCGCGACGAGCGCAACGCGTTCGACCTCTTCACCGTCGAGGTGGCCACCGGCAAGGTGAAGCGCCTCACGCAGGACACGAAGAACAACGAGGAGCCCTCATTTTCGCCCAACGGCCGCCTCATCCTCTTCACCTCGACGCGGCTGGGCTCGAAGTCGCTCTTCGTGATGACGGCCGACGGCAGCAACCAGCTCGCGCTGCCCCTCGATCGGGGCGAATACACCACCGCCGACTGGGGCCCCTGACGCGGGGAGTCGGCGCCTACCGCCGAAAGCCCTTCAAGAAGGCCCACAGCGCCTCGGAGGCGTCGAGCTCGTCGGACGTCTTCCCGATGAGCGGCTCAGGCAGGTACCGGTCGCCCCGCGGCCA
The DNA here is from genome assembly GCA_020247085.1 of Myxococcaceae bacterium. Taxonomy (GTDB): domain Bacteria; phylum Myxococcota; class Myxococcia; order Myxococcales; family Myxococcaceae; genus Xiheimicrobium; species Xiheimicrobium aquaticum. The sequence goes on from JADCJJ010000059.1 coordinate 3,965, forward strand.
GGTGTGTCCGCCGCCCTTCACCACCACGAGACGCACGGCGCTGCCCTCGCGGCACCCGGTGGCGTCGCGGAGCTCCACCGCCGTCCCATCGTCGGCCGCCACCTCGGTTGGGGCCGACACCTCGGGAGGCCGGGGGCACCCGTCGAGCTCCCGCCACCGGTCGAACGTCGCCTCCGCGCCGATGACGTGGCCACGCCCTCCCCCGAGCTCCCCGCCGGCGAACGGCACGATGGGGTCGGCATCACCGGCGACGATCATCACCGGCACAGGCCGGCTCGGCGCGCACGCCCTCGCGAAGGCGCTGCCCATGAAGCCGGTCACGCTGCCGACGGCGGCGAAGCGCTCGGGGGCCTTGCACGCCAGCGTCAGCGCCATGAAGCCGCCGTTCGACATGCCGACGGCGTAGACGCGGGCGGGGTCCACGCGGCGCCGGGCCACCAGCTCGTCCACCAGGCAGACGAGGAAGGCCACGTCGTCGACGCCCTCGCGCGACGCGGGCGAGGTGCCGCGGCCGTCGGCCCAGGAGCGGCCCACGCCGTCGGGTGCGACGAGCACGAAGCCCTCACGGCGGGCGAGGGGCGCCAGGCCCGACAGCTTCAGCATCTGCGCGCCGGAGCCGAGCCGGCCGTGGAGCGCCAGCACCAGCGGAAACGGCCCCGGCCCATCGGGCTCGACGACGAGGGCGCGGCGCTCGAGGCCTCCAGACACGCGGCGCACCTCGACAGCGCCCGAGACGGGCCCAGCCCAGTGCGCGCACGTCCAGCACACCGAGCCTGTGACGACGACGAGGGCGACGAGCGCGGGGAGCCGCAGGCGCTTCACGTCATTCGCGCATCAACGCGGCGCCCCAGTGGAAGCCGGCCCCGAGCCCGACGAAACACACCAGGTCGCCCTGCTTGATGCGCCCCGCCTTCTTGCACTCGTCGTACGCGATAGGAATCGTCGCGGCCGTCGTGTTCCCGAAGCGCTGAATGTTGTTGTACACCTTCTCGTCCGGCAGCTTCAGCGCCTTCTGCACGCCCTCCGAGATGCGCAGGTTCGCCTGGTGGGGAATGAGCAGGTGCAGGTCGTCGACGGTGGTGCCCGCCTTGGCGCAGACCTCGTGCACTGCCTCGGGCATCTTGGTGACCGCCATCTTGAAGACGGTGCGGCCGTCCATCACCGGCACGCCGCGGCCCTCCTTGAAGTGCTCGTCGGAGAAGTACGGCCGGTAGGCGAAGCCCGCCGAGGGCACGTACAACGCCTCGACGTTCTTGCCCTCGGAGTGCAGCGCGAAGCCCAGCAAGCCCCGCTTCGGGTCGTCGGTCGGCCCCATCACCACCGCGCCGGCCGCGTCGCCGAAGAGCACCACGAGGTGGCGGAACTTCGAGTTCCACTCCTTCTCGCTCTGGGGAATCTCGGCGTCGGAGCGGCCCATGACGACGTCCCACCCTTGCTTCGAGAAGGGCATGAAGCCGGTGTGAATCTCCGCGCCGATGAAGAGCAGCTTCTTCGCCTGCCCCGCCCGGATGAGCGCGTCCGCCACCTGCAGGCCGTACACGAAGCCGGAGCACTGCTGGCGAATGTCGAGGGCCGGAATCGAGGTGAGGCCCAGCTTCGCCTGCACCAGGCTCCCGACGCCCGGGAAGTAGTAGTCGGGCGTCATGGTGGCGACGACGATGTAGTCGATCTCTTCAGCCTTCACGCCCGCGTCGTCGAGCGCCTTCTTCGCCGCCCCCACCGCCAGGTCGCTCGTCGCGGTGCCCTCGTTGACGAAGAAGCGCTCCTGAATGCCCGAGCGCTCCCGAATCCACTCGTCCGAGGTGTCACACACCTTCGCCATGTCGGCGTTGGAGACCTTCCGCTCGCCCGTCACGAAGCCCGAGCCATAAATGCGCGAATACGCTTGCATGGAACCCTCGAAAGTCGACTGCCTGGAAAAAGTCGCGCGGCTTATGGAGGTGCCTTGGTCACGGTGCAAGGCCGTGGAACGACACGACGCGTCAGGACCCGAGGCATGGCGTGGGCCATGCAGCAGCCCGGCGCATGCGGACACGGCGGGGTGCAGTTGCCACGGTCGAAGGGGCTGAGCGCTTCGCGGCGCAGGTCGCCTCGCTGCTGGCGGGGCGGGGGGAGCCGGCGCCAGCGGGGCACGGCCTCGTCGTTCTGGAGCGGGGCCAGGTGCTGGCGGCGGCCACGTACCGGCTGGCGGCGCCCGACGCCGAGCTGGTCTCTCTGGTGACCGACCCCAACCACCGGCACCGGGGCCTGGCGCGGCGGCTCGTTGACGAGGTGGCGCGCCGCGCCCGCAGCGCCGGGTGCTCGCGGCTGCGGGCATGTCGGCCTCGCGCCGATGACGCCGCCCTCGCCTTCCTGCGGCGGCTCGGCTTCGAAGAGACCCACGTCACGCTCGACCTCGGGCTGTGGTGATACCGAGAGGTCCGCTCGCCACGCCATCGGCGCCTCAGACGTGCGAGAAGCCGCCGCCGTGAAGCACCTCTTCGCGCTCGACCCCGACGTCACCTTCCTGAACCACGGCAGCTTCGGCGCCTGCCCGAGGGCCGTGCTGGCGGCCCAGCAGGCGCTGCGGGAGCGGCTCGAGCGCGAGCCCGTGCACTTCTTCAACCGCCTCTACGAGCCGCTGCTCGACGCCGCCCGCGACACCCTGGCGCGGTTCGTCGGCGCGAGGCCCGACGACGTCGTCAGCGTCACCAACGCCACCACCGCCGTCAACGCCGTGCTGCGGAGCTTCCCGTTCTCGCCCCAAGATGAGCTGCTGCTCACCTCGCACGGGTACAATGCCTGCACCAACGCCGCCCGCTTCGTCGCCGAGCGCACCGGGGCCCACGTCGTCGTCGCCGAGGTGCCCTTCCCCGTGTCGTCGGCAGCGCAGGTCGTCGAGGCGGTGCTCGCCGCCGTCACCCCCCGAACGCGGCTCGCCCTCATCGACCACGTCACCAGCCCCACGGCCGTCGTCTTCCCGCTGGGGGACCTGGTGCGCGCGCTCGAGGCCCGCGGGGTGGCGGTGCTGGTCGACGGCGCCCACGCGCCGGGGCAGGTGCCGCTGTCGCTCGACGCGCTCGGCGCCTCGTACTTCACCGGCAACCTGCACAAATGGGTCTGCGCGCCCAAGGGCGCCGCCTTTCTGCACGCGCGGCGAGACCGGCAGGCGCAGCTCCGGCCGACCACCATCAGCCACGGCGCCAACGCCGTGCGGCCTGGCCGCTCGCGCTTCCTCCTCGAGTTCGACTGGCAGGGCACGCACGACCCGACACCGTTCCTCACGGTGCCCGCGGCGCTCACCGAGGTGGGCGCGATGGTGCCCGGCGGGTGGGACGAGGTCATCCGTCGCAACCAGGCGCTGGTGCGCCAGATGCGCGCGGCGCTGCTCGAGGCCCTGGGAACGGCGCCGGCCGTGCCCGAGGCGCTCCTGGGCACGATGGCGACCGTCGTGCTCCCGTCGACGGGAGAGGTCCCCAGGGTGCCCTTCGGCGTCGGCGTGGCGCTCGACCCGCTGCAGGACGCGCTCTGGGAGACCGAGCGCATCGAGGTGCCCGTCATCACCTTCGCCGGGCAGCGGTGCGTGCGGGTCTCGGCGCACCTGCACTCGACGCTCGACGACGCGAAGAAACTCGCCGGAGCGCTGCGCCGCCTGCTGTAGCGTGTGGCACCTCATGAGCCGGTACGCTGCCATCGACGTGGGGACGAACTCGGCGCTGCTCCTCGTGGCCGAGCGCGACGCCGAGGGGCGGTGGCAGGCGGTCGCCGAGCGCGCTGAGATCACCCGCCTCGGCAAGGGCGTCGACGCCACCCGCCGCCTGTCGCCCGAGGCGGTGGAGCTGACCCTCGAGGTGCTGACGCGCTTCGCCATCGAGGCCCGGGCGCTCGGCGCGAGGGCCATCGCCGTCACGGCCACCTCGGCGGCGCGCGACGCCGAGAACGGCCCCGAGTTCCTCGCGGCGGTGCAGGCGCGCGCCGGGCTGACGGTCGAGATTCTGTCTGGCGACGACGAGGCCCGGCTGGCCTTCGCCTCGGCCTCGTCGGACTTTGGCGGCAAGCGCCCGCTCGTGGTGCTCGACATCGGGGGCGGCTCGACTGAGTTCATCTTCGGGACCGAAGACGGCCGCATCGCGTACCGACGCAGCTTCGACATCGGATCGGTGCGCATGACCGAGCGGTTCCTCGCTGGCGACCCTCCGGCGCCTGCCGAGCTGTCGGCGCTCGAGGCCTTCGTGCGGCAGACGTTCTCGGCCGTGCCCCGCCCACCCGAGGGCGCCCAGCTCGTTGGCGTCGCCGGCACGGTGACGACGGTGTGCGCCGTGGCCCGCACCATCGAGCCGTGGGACGCCACCCTCGTCCACGGCGCGGAGCTGGCGCGGAGCGAGGTCGAGGCCACCGAGGCGCGGCTCGCGCACCTGCCGGTGGCCCTGCGCCGCACGCTGCCGGGCCTGCAGCCCCGCCGGGCCGATGTCATCGTCGCCGGCGCCCTCATCTTGCGCGTGGCGCTCGATGTGCTGGGCGCCCCCACGGTCGTGGTGAGCGACCGCGGGCTTCGCTGGGGCCTCCTGGCCGACCGCTTCGGGGCCCAGCCGTGAGCGGCCGGCCGGCCGGCTCGCGAGCGCCAGCGCCAGGCGCCGGGTTCGCCCTCATCGTGCTGACGGCGATGAACCTGCTCAACTACGTCGACCGCTGGGTGCCGTCAGCGGTGAAGGCGCTCTTCAAGAAGGACCTCGACCTCACCGACGCCGAGACGAGCTGGCCGCTGACCGCCTTCGTCTTCGTCTACATGCTCGCCAGCCCCGTCTTCGGCGCCCTGGCCGAGACGAAGAACCGGCGGGTGCTCATCGCCATCGGCGTCGCCGCCTGGTCGATCGCCACCGCCGCGGCGGGGCTGGCGCAGGGCTTCTGGTCGCTGCTCCTCACCCGCGCGCTCGTCGGCGTCGGCGAGGCGGCGTACGCGACGCTGGCGCCCTCGCTCCTCGCTGACTTCTACCCGCCCGAGAAGCGCAACCGCGCCTTCACCGTCTTCTACGTCGCCATCCCCGTGGGCTCGGCGCTCGGCTTCGCCGTCGGCGGGCTGCTGGGCGCGCACTGGGGCTGGCGAGCGGCGTTCTACGCGGTGGGGCTGCCGGGCCTGGCGGTGGCGGCGCTGGCGCTCCTCATGAAGGACCCGGTGCGCGGCGCCTTCGATGACGTCGCGCCGCGCGAGGTGTCGTTCCCCCAGGCGCTCTCGCTGCTCGCCCGCAACCCCGTCTACGTCGTCACCGTCGCCGGCTACACGCTCGTCACCTTCGCCACCGGCGGCATCGGCGACTGGTTCGCCGAGTTCCTCCACCGCGTGCGCGGCATGGACCTCGACTCAGCGGCCCTCGCCATCGGCGCCTCGGCGGTGGTGGGCGGGCTGCTGGGCACCTCGGTGGGCGGGCTCGCCGCCGAGTGGGCCACCACGAGAACGCGCCACCCCTACCTCGCGGTCTCGGGCCTCTTCATGCTGCCCGCCACGGCGCTCGTCACGGTCGCGCTCTTCGCCGTCGAGCGCCCGCCCGCCATCATCGGCCTCATCGTCGCCGCGCAGATCTTCGTCTGGGCCTACAACGCCCCCGTCAACGCCCTGCTGGTGAACAGCGTCGAGCCGTCGCTGCGGGCGCGGGCCTTTGGCATCTCGATTCTGTGCATTCACGCCCTCGGCGACGCCATCTCGCCGCCCGTCATCGGCCTGCTGTCGGACTCGACGGGCGACCTCCTCGGCGCGCTCACCATCGTCCCGGTGACGCTGGGGCTCGGCGCGCTGGTGTGGCTCTGTGGTTGGCGGCTGCTGCGGGCGCCCCCGGCGTCGCCCTGAACGGGCCGCCGCTGGCGTACCGCTGGCACGAGGCCAAGCCCCGGGGTCGCACCCGCGCCGTCGCAGGACTCGACGGTTCCGACCGGCCTGCGCCCGACGGCGGCGCCCTCCGTCGAGCGCCCGCGCTCGAGGGGCACGACCCCGGGCCTCAGTCGAGCCGGGGCTTGAGTTCGCGCACCAGCACCTGAATCTCTTCCTGCAGGCGCTCCCCGTGAAACAGCAGGTGCTGCTTGAGCCGCGAGCGGTTGCCCATGCGCAGAAAGGCCAGCGCGTCGTTGAGGGCTGCGCGCCGGCGCTCGAGGAAATACCGGGTGAAGAGCGCAAGCGGCAGCGCCCCGACGAGGGCCACCACCAGCCCCACGGAGCCGGCCAGCGCCCAGCCCGCGACGGTCAGCAGCGTCCACCAGGCCGGCACCATCACCAGCGCCGACACCAGCTTGAGGGTGGCGACCCGGTCTCTCGACACCGGCGTCACCATCGCCAGCAGCTTGAGCGCCAGATAGGGCGCGCAGAACAGCGCCGTACCGAGCGCGAACAGCGGGAACCCCAACAGCAGCGCCGCGAGGTTCCGCCCGACGAACGAAGCCACCTGCCGCGGACGGTAGACGAGCGAGAGGTCGCCCGGCGTCGAGTTCACCAGCTCGAGCCGCGCCCGAAACGACATCAGGTCCTCCTTCAGGTCGTCGAAGCGGTCGGGCTGCTCGTTGCGCAGCAGCGAGGCGCCCTTCGAGAAGAGGCGCAGCCTGTCGGGGTCCTTCTCGCGGAAGCCGTTGCGCAGCGCGAAGAGCTGGTCGGCCGTCTCGATGAGCGCCAGAGCATCCCAGTCTTCGAGGTTCAGCGTCACCGACCGCAGCGCCTCGCCGACCCGCTCGGTGAGCGCGCGCACCCACTCCTGCTCCGCCTCGGGCGTGGCCGGCGACGCGGCGCCGACGAGCAGCGCCTCGCCCACCTCGATGTGCACCCGGCTGCGAAACCGGTGCTTCTGCTCGTAGGTCAACCCGATGGGGATGATGCGCATCGCCGTACCGCCCCTGGCGACCTTCAGCGAGATGCGGGCGCACCCGGTCTTGATCTCGGAGAGCTGCGGCGCCGAGTGCGACTTCCCCTCGGGGAAGATGGTGATGGCGCGGCCCCCGGTAAGCGCCGCCGCCGCCGTGTCGAGCGTGCCCTCGTTCTTCTCCATGAGCCCCGGGTGGTCCTGCTTGCGGTACACCGGCAGCGCGTCGATTCCCTTGAGCAGCCAGCCCATCACCGGCACCCGGAAGAGCGGCTCCCGCGCCAGGAACGTCACCTGCCGTTCGGTGATGACGAAGACGAGCGCCGGGTCGATGAGGCTGTTGGGGTGGTTCCCCACGAACATCACCGGCCCCGACAGGTCCGCCGACCGGCGCACCACCTCGACGCGATAGAAAAGCCGTAGCGCGAAGGCGACGAGACCGCGGACGAACCGATAGAACACTGTGCGCAAGCCTATCCCGCCCGCGCGCTCAGAAGACGCCGATGTTGAAGTGCAGCACGACGGGCGGCTCGTTGATGAGGCCGTCGGCGTCCAGGTTCCAGCCGACGTCGAGCGCCAGGGGCCCGATGGGCGTCGCATAGCGCAGCCCCGCGCCCAGCACCGTCCGCAGCCGCCCGATGCCCGTCGGCAGCGCCAGCCAGAGGTTGCCCACCTCGACGAAGAGGCCCAGGTCGAACGCGCCGAAGCCGGGGAACCGCAGCTCGGCCTTCCCCAGGCCGAAGAACTCGCCGCCCTGTGACGGCACCTGCCGGCCCTCGGCGATGGTGCGCGCCGCCGTGGTGCAGCCGCTCTCGTTGGCGAGCACCTGGCAGTTCGCCACCTCGCCCCGATACTGCGCCCGCTGGTCCTCGGCGATGAGCTGATCCTCGTTGAAGCCGCGCATCGACGTGGCCCCTCCGAGGAAGAAGCGCTTCACCGGCGGCGTCACCGAGTCGGCCACCAGCGGGACGATGCGGCCGCCGCGCAGCGAGAGCGCCAGCACCACGCGAGGCCCCAGCGGGACGTACCCGGTCGCCAGCCCCGAGACCTTGAAGAACGAGACCGGCACCGGGCGCTCGACCTCGCTGCCCGGCGCGAGGGGCGTGCCGGCGTAGAGCGCCCCGGTGAACTCGGTGCTCCCCTGGAGCAGCCCCCCCGTCCGCGGCGCGAGCGCGTTGTCGCGGAAGTCGAACGTCGGCGCGAAGCGCACCGTCTGCAGGGCGAAGGTGCCGAAGAGGAAGCGCAGGCGCTCCTGATCGACGAAGGTGAGCGGCACCGTGGCGCCGACCGAGCTCGTCTCGGTCACCCGCGCCCACTCGAGCTCGTACTGCAGGGCCAGCGTCACCTTGAGGCGGTTGTCGACGCGCGGGATCTCGACGGTGCGGGCCCAATCGAGGCTGGGAATGGCGGCCCAGCGGGTGAAGCGGAACTGGGGGCGGAACACGCGCTCACCGACGGCGTCCAGGCGCCAGCCGATGTCGAACGGCAACAGACCCCGGTTCTGGAGCGACAGGTTGCCCCGGCCCGCCAGCGTCAGCGGGAGCCGCTCGAAGCCCTGCCGCGCGTCTTCGGCCTGGAAGGGGTCGAGCTCGGCGAGGTCGACCAACCCGGTGCGCGCGGGGAGCGAGAGCGCGAAGTAGTTGACCTGCGCCCGGAACGCGAGGTTCACCGCCCGACCGCCGAGGTTGGGCGCCGCCGCGTCGAGCACCACCCGCGGCCCGTCGGCGACGAAGTACCCGACGCCGATTTCACCCGACAGCCGCGCGCGCTCCCGCACCTTGAGCAGCACCGTCTTCAGCGGCTCCGCCCGCTCTGGCGCCAGCATCTCGACCTCGGCCGTGCGGAACGCCCCCGTGCCCAACAGCGCGCTCTGGGTGCTGTAGAGCGTCTCGCTGTCGAGCGGCTGCCCCTCGGTCATCGTCGCCTGCCGGAGGATGACGTCGGCGTTGGTGCGCGCGGCGCCCACCGGCACCACCGTGCGCACCCGCACCTGCGGCCCCGGCGTCGCCTTCACCACGCAGTCGGCGTGCTGCCTCGAGGCGTCGAGGGTGTAGGCCGCCTCGACCTGCGCGTAGAGGTACCCGCGGCGGTTCAGCTCGCGCTGCACCCCGTCTCGAACCCGGTCGAGCCCCGACTGGGTGAAGGGGCTCCCCGTCTTCACCAGCGCGATGGTGTCGCTGCGGAAGCCCCGTGGGAAGCCCTGGCTCTGCACCAGCCGAAACGTCGCCTGCGGCCCCTCTCGCACGGTGAACTGGCCCACCCCCTGCGCCCCCGTGCGCTCGATGCCGTCGAAGACCACCTCGGCCGACAGGTACCCCCGCTCGCGATACAGCGCCGTCATCGCCTTGAGCGCCTCGGCCCAGGCCTCGGGCTCGTACACCGTCGACGGCGGCGGCGCGGGGAGGTCGCGCGCGAAGATGGGCGCGGCCCGCCCCTCGAGCGCCAGCGGGTCGCCCGTACCGTGCGCCTCGATGATGCCCGACGGCGCTGCGCCCTCGACGACGCGCGCCAGCACGTCCCGCAACTCGGCCGCCGACACCGCCCGCGCGCCGTCGAAGCGCACCTCGACGACACGCAGCGGGTCTGACTCGTCGATGACGAACCCCAGCGCTGCACGCCCCGGCACCTGCCCCCGCCGCTCCTCACCCGTCACCCGCACGTCGTGGAACCCGCGAAACCGGTAGAAGCGCGCGAGCCGGGCGGCGAGCCGGCTCGCCAGCGAGCCGTCCAGCAGCTCCTCACCCTCGTAGCCCAGCACCGCCGACAGCGTCGCGTCCGTCAGGCGGCGGTTTCCCGAGAAGACGACGTCGAAACGGGGGCCTGCCCGCACCGGCAGCACCAGCCGGCCGCCGTCGAAGACCTCGGGCACGTCCACCCTCGCCCGGTAGAAGCGCTCCCGCCGCAGCACCGCCCGCAGCGCCTCGACGCCGCGCTGTATCTCGTCGAGGTCCAGCACCTGCCCCGTCGACAGCCGCGTCGCCTCGAGGACCCTGGCGATGGGCAGCCCGGGGTCGCCCACCACGCTCAGCGCCTGCAACGTCGTCGGCGCGCCGGTCGAGACGATGAACCCTACCGCCAGCCCCTGCTCCCCATCGGACACGTCGTGGCGAACGTCGGCCTCGCGGAAGCCGCGCCGCCGGAGCAGCTCGGCCATCGCCTCGGCCGCCTGGGCGCCCCGCTCGCTCCAGTACTCGCTCCCCACCCCGAGCCGCCCCGCCGCGAGCAGGTCGGCCTGGAGCGCCCCGGCCACCGGCGGGCTCCCCCGCGGCAGGGCCTCGAAGTACACGTCCGCCACCAGTCGCCGCGCGTAGACCTCGAACACCACCGCCACGCCCTCGCCCGCCGGCTCGACGTGCACCACCACGTCGGCGAAGCGCTGGAGCTCGAACAGGCCCTCGATCGAACGGCGAACCTGCCGCCGCGACAGCCGCTGCCCCTTCCGCACCGTCACCAGCTCGCGGATCTTCTCGACGAGGCTCCGCTCGAGCCCCGCCGGCAGGCGCAGCTCGACCTTCGCCACTTCGAGCGCTGCGTCGGCGCCCACCGGCGCCTGCGCCAGCGCCACGGCCAGCAGCAGCGACGTCATTCCCATTCGAAGCGGAAGCGCAGGTCGGCGCCCGGGTTGCCGAGGTTGGAGTTCTGCGTCTGGTTGTCCCACTGCGCCCGGACCGAGACATTCTGGTTGATGCGGTACTCGGCCTGCGCCCGCGTGCCACGACCGGTGACGGGCTGGGTGACGCCCACCTTCAGGTTGTCGACGAGCACCTTCGACTCCCACGTCACCGACGGCTCGGCGGTGCCGGTGGCCTCGTTGAAGGTGGTGGTGAGGCGCACCTGCTGGTCCTTCAGCCCCACGTTCTTCGTCAGGAACTTCTGCACCTGCCGATCGAGCCCGGTGGCCGACAGGAGCGCCTCGGCCGCCAGCCCCGCGCCGGCCTGCCCGGCGAGCCGCTCCCGCGTGGTGACGCCGAGCGTGAGCAGCGAGACGATGTCGGCCTCGGACAGCGCCGGCTCGGCCGTCAGCGACAGCCGCGGGTCCTCGAGGCGGCCGAAGGCCTTGACGTTGACGAGGAACTCCCGCACCGCCGACTGCGCCGCGAAGTCGAAGGTGGGCCACAGGCCGTTGAACTGGAGCGCCGCCCGCCCCACGGCGAAGACGTTGTTGCGGAAGGTGGCCTGCGCGCCGGGCGCGGCCTCGACCGCCCCGACGAGCGTCGGCTTCACGTTGGTGCCCGACAGCTTCACCTTGCCGGTGAAGCGCGCCCGCGCCAGCCCGTTGTCGACGCGAACGTCCTCCCCCAGCCCGATGTCGACGTCGAAGCGCAGCCACTCCTGCGGCGCCACGTCGCTCGGCACCGGGCGCTTGCGCGCACTCTCGAGGATCGTCTCGAGCGACACCTCTTGCGTGTACCGCAGCTTGACGACCTCGAGGCCTCCCGTCAGCAGCCACGGCGCCCCCCCGGTGCGCGTCGCCAGCAGCAGCGAGCCCGACGCCGTCGGCCGCACCTGCTGCCACACCTGCGCGGTGACGTCCTCGAGGTCGACCTGCAGCTCCATCGCGCCGAGCGACAGCTTGTCGAGCCGCACGTCGCCGCGCGCCCGCACCCGCCCGTCGTTCAAGAAACCGTTGACGTTCTGCAGCACCACCCGTGACTCCGAGAAGTTCGCGTGCCCCGACAGCGCGCGCACGTTCGCGTCCCAGCCCTTGAGCGAGAAGCGCGCGTCGACGAGGTCGGCGCTGCCGATGAGGGTCGGTGCCCCGACGGGGCCCCCAAAGGACGCCGTGAAGTCGAGCCGGCCCCCGGCGCGCTCGAGGTCCGGGGCGAGGCTCGAGATGAGCCGCAGGTCGACCGACCCCTTCGTGCGCAGGTTGACCCGCCGCGGGCCCCACGAGCCCTCGGCCGTCACCTCGGTCGTCGGCCCCTTCATCGCGAAGCGCCGCACCTCGGCGGCCCCAGCGCTCCACGCCAGCTCCACGGGGCCGACGTTCGAGGCCGTCACGTCGCCGCGCGCCACCGAGAGCCGCTCGAGCCAGGCGACCACCCTAGACTCCTCGTAGTCCAACATGGGGCCCACGGCCGTCACCGCGCCAGAGAGGCCCAGCGCGAGCCCCTTCGCCGACGGCGGGAGGAAGGGTGACACGTCGGGCAGGTCGAGCTGGAAGCTCGAGTCGTAGGGCCAGCGGTCGCGCAGCTCGAGCGCCAGCCGGCCCCTCACGCCCGCGATGACCTGGCCCGTGACGGTCAGGCTCCGCCCGACGAGGCTGAGGGTGAGGTCGAGCGGCCCGAGCGCCCGCTCCCGCCAGCGCACCTCGTCGCCGCGCAGCGTACCGTCGACGCGGTAGACGTCGGTGGTGCCGCTCACGACGAAGCGCCCGGCGAGGCGCCCATCGAGCCCCAGGCGCCTCGCCCCCTCCGGGTCGACGGCCTCGGCCAGCGAGCCATCGCTCCAGGCGATGCGGTAGTCGAGGGGCCCCGAGAAGCGCCAGGCGCCGTCGACCGCCAGGGTGCCCAGGGGGCCCTCGAAGACCGCCGGCTCGAGCACCAGCGCCTCGCCGCGCTCGAAGCGCAAGATGAGGCTCGACGCCCCCAGGCGGCGCTCGAGGTACGCCACGTCGCTCACCCGCACCGCCAGGACCCCGGCGAGGGCCCTGGCCGGCGAGTCGATGGCCGCCACCATCGACACGCGCCCCTTCAGCGCCCCCTGCAGGTTCTCCATCGACGGAGACAGGTCGGCGAGCAGGTCGACGACGTCTTCGACGCGACCGTCGGGCAGCTGCACCGAGGCGCGCGTCGCCAGGCCGTCGTCGCGGAAGTCGAGCGCGACGTCGCCGAAGAGCTGCGTCTCGCCCTTCTGCGCCACCAACCCCTCGAACGAGAGCGACTCACCCTCGTAGCGCAGCGGGCTCTGCACCACCCCCAACGAGTAGCCGGCGAGCTTGAAGTCGCGCAGCGCGGCCTGGCCAGAGATCTCCACCCGCCCGGCGGGCCCCTTCACCTTGACCGCCAGGGTGCCGGTGCCGGCCCACGGCAGGCCCGAGATGCTGCCGAAGTCCGCGAGGTCGACGGCGGTGGCCCTGGCGTCGACGTCGAGCTCGAGCACCGGCCCGACCCCCAGGCGCACGACGCCGCCAACGCGCGTGCGGCCCTGGTCGCCTACCGCGAGCGCGATGTCGGAGAAGGTGACGGCCTTCGGGGTGACGCCGAGAATGAAGCTGCCCTTCGCCGCCTGGAACGCCAGAATGTCAGCGCCCTCTCGCTTCGGGGCATCGTAGGCCCTCGACGCCAGCAGGAACCGCCCGGCCTGGAACTCGACCGGCCCCGACAGCGACGGCGCGGGCGCCAGCCGCCCCGACACCTCGGCAGAGACGCTCAGCGGCACGTCGACCCACGCACCGGTGACGCTCGCCCGCGCCAGCGCCTGCGCCAGCGAGGCGTCGCGCGTCGTCACCTTCGCCGTGAGCGGGAGCCCCTCTCTCAGCTCCAGCCTGGCGCTGGCCCGCACCTCACCGGCGCCGACCGCCGTCGTCAGCTCGTCGAGCAGCACCACGTCGTCGGCCAGCGACACCCGCGCCGCGAAGTCCCCGGGCGAAAACGGCCCCAGCGCCACCTGGCTCGCTCGAACCTCGGCGCGCACCGACGGGCGCGTCAGCGGGCCCGAGGCCGAGACGCGCGCCCACACCCTGCCGCTGGGCTCCGGTACCGGAACGCCCAGCCGCGCCAGCGCCTCGAGCGGCACGAAGAGCTGCCCGGCGGCCGACACCTGCGGCGCGGGGCGGCAGAGGTCCCTCAGCTCCCCCGAGGCGCTCACCGTCATGCCCTCGAGCGACGCCTCGAGCGCCTGGACCTCGGCCAGCTGCTCCTGCATGTCGAGCGTCGCCGTCAGCGAGGCCCGGCCGAGCATCAGCCGGCGCGCCTTCGACAGCTCGAGGCGCCCCCGCTCGAGCGACAGCTCGACCTCGCTGGCGCGGCGCCCCACCGAGGCCCTGACGTCGATGCCGTCGAGCCTGACGACCTGCCCACCCGGAGCCCGCAACGTCACCGCCCCGTCCTGCAGCTCGAGCCGGGCGACCCGGAGCCTCGCGAGCGCGTCCAGGGGGCACGCGGTGGCGTCGCGGCGGCCCTCCGCCGTGAGCGTGACGTCGATGACGGGGCGCACCACCGTCACGTGCTGGAGCGACACCCCACCCGGGAAGAGCCCCGCCAGCGAGACCGACGCCTCGGCGGCCCTCAAGACGGGCGCGTCATCGGGGCCGACGGACACCCCGGTCAGCGCGACCGAGGCCGAGAGCGGATCGACCCGGCACCGCTCGATGCGTACCGGCACGCCCACCGCGCCCGGCGCCCTCGACCGCACCTCGGCGCAGAGCCAGGCGCCGGCCCGCTCGGAGCGCAGCAGCAACACGCCGGCGGCCGTCAGCAGCACCAGGCCGACCAGCACCATGCGCCCTCGTCGCCACCGGTTCATGCGCCCTTCACCTTCACGCCGTCAGCAGTGACGGCCTAGAGCTTGCCGAGCCCCTCGAGGTAGCGGTCGATCTCAGCCAGGTCGACCCCGGCCTTTGCGCGCGGCAAGCCGGTGCCCGCACCAGCCCCCGGCCCGTCGCCCTGCGGCGCGACCTCGAGGGGCGGCGGCGCGTCGGCAGTGGCGGCCCGCTCGACGTCCGGCGGAGGTGGCGGCGACAGCAGCACCTCGTGCGATGGTAGCGGCGGCTCGACCACCACGTCCTCCACCACGCCCTCGAGCACCGCGTCGATGAATGGCGGGGGCGCCTCATCACCCGCGGCCGCGACGACCGTCGCCAACGCAGCGTCGCGGCCCCAACCAGCCACGGCATCATGCCTGGCTGCTGAGGCAGGGGCGACCTGCATCTCCGGCTCGGCGGCGGAGGCCGGTGCGACGTCAAGGCCCGCGGGGCCCTCGGCCTGCGCGGGGGAGCCCTCACCAGAGGCCACGGCCTCGTCAGCGCCGCCGGTCGGAGCAGTCTCCCACCCGGCTCCGGCTTCTGGCGCGGCGTCTCTCGTCGGGGCGCCCGCCCCCGCGCGACCGGCCCCGGCCACGGCCTCCCGCAGGGGGGACACCGGGGCGACGCCCCTCGCCTGCGAACCGGCCGGCGTGGCCTCTCTCACCGGGCCACCTCCCCCGGCGGCACTGTCGCGGGGCGACCGCTGCGCGCTCTCCCGCGCTGGCGGTGCCGCGACGGACGCAGCGGGCCTCGTCGCCACCGCCGCCGGTGACGCTGCCGCAGCGGCTGAGAGCTCGCGAGGCGCGGCAGCCCCCGCTCTCGATGGCCCAGGCACGGCCCCGGACACGCCGACGGGTGACGCGCCCGACAGAGGCGCCGACGCCGGGGCGCCTGCTGGAGCCCGGGCGCCCGTGGCCCCACCTGACGCCGGCGGAGTGAGCCCGGTGGGCGGGCGCGCCGCCGCGGGCCGAGCGAGCGGCGGAGAAGCCATCGCGGGCGCCTGCGGCTCACGCGCCGATGGCGCCGGCGCCTCTGACAGCGCCTCGGGCAACCGCCCCCCGGACGTCGCCGACCCGAGCTCGGGGTCACGCCGGACACTCGGCGGCAATTCCGGTGACGCTCGAACCGGCGCCGCAGGGGCTGGCGCAGGGGCCGGCGGCGCCGTGGGCCCCGCCTCGAGGCCCAGGTTGTCGGCGATCTGCTCGATCAGCGGCGCGCGGATCTCCTGGCTGCGCGCCAGGAAGGCCTCGAACAGCGCGTTGTCGCAGAGGGTGTTGATGACCCGCGGCGTACCCGCAGCCCGGCGATGCACGGCGTGCATCGCCTCCGAGGTGAACACCGGGCGCGCGCTGCCCGCGAGGCGCATGCGGTGCTTGACGTAGGCCTCGGTCGACTCCGCGTTGAAGGGCTCGAGCCGGTACCGCATCGCCACCCGCTGCGCGAGCGGCGGGTCGAGCTTCAGGTTCTTCTCGATCTCAGGCAGCCCGAAGAAGACGAAGCTGATGAGCTTCCGCTCGGGGAGCTCGAGGTTCAACAGCCCGCGGAACTCCTCCATCAGCTCCCGCGTCTCGAGCATCTGGGCCTCGTCGATCAGCACGACGGCCTTGCGGCCCTGCTCGTTGATCTGCAGCAGGCGCTGGTACAGCTGCGACAGGAGCGCCAGCTTCTCCTGGGCCGGGTTCTCGACGCCGAGCTGCAGGGCGATTCGCCTCAGGATCCAGCTCGCGGTGATGCCCGAGTGGATGATGACCAGCAGCGCTGCCTCGTACTCCTCCTCGGGGAGCGAATCGAGCATGCGCCGGGCGAGCGTCGTCTTCCCGGCGCCGATCTCTCCGACCAGCACCGCGAGGCCCTTCATCGAACTCACCGAGTACAGGAGCCGCGTGAGCGCCTGCTGATGCTGGGGCGCGTTGAAGTAGAAACGGCTGACCGGCGCGTTGCTGAAGGGCTCTGCCGACAGCCCGTAGAAGTCCAGGTAGCTCATCGGAGCGCCACCTCAGACATAGCCAACCTTGCGGCTCGAGCCCGGGCCGCCCGGTGGCTTCCGCGGCCCGGCCGGAGGCGGCTGCGGGTCGTCCTCGGGGACGGCCACGGCCGACAGGCGTTGAACGTGGCTCCCGACGTCGCGGTAGGCGGGGTCCTGGCCCTGCACCTTGAGGAACTGGGCCAGCGCCCGCCCGCGCTGGCCGGCCCCCTCGTAGGCCTGCGCCAGCTCGAAGCGCGTCGCGCGCTCGACATCACCGGTCGCGTGCTCGCTGGTGAGGGCCTGAAGGAACGCGTCGACGGCCATGGGGAAGTCGCCCTTCATCACCTGGAGCAACCCGGCCATCGTCAGGCAGTCGATCTCCTTCTTCTTTCCGACGCAGCCCTTGCGCGCGATGGTGAACTCGCTGATCGCGTCGTCGATGAGCCCCATCTCTTTGTAGGCGATGCCGAGATCGTAGTGCGTGTCGACGTCCTCGGGCTTGACGACCTTCTCGAGGCCCTTCTTGAACTCGGCGAAGACCTCTTCGACCGACACCTGGTACTCGTCGTCCCCCCCCCCGCCCGGCGCGACGGGGGCCTGGGCCTGGTCGCCGAAGTCGCCGAGTTCGTCCGCCAGCTCCTGGGCCAGGTCGAAGGCGTCGCGGGCGCCCTCAACCGTCGGTGAAGCCGGCGCCTCGGGCACGCCACCGCCAGCCTGAGCTGCGTCCACCTGGGCGAGCAGCAACGCCGCGCGCTGGTGGTCGGGGTACGCGATGAGGACGGTCTCGAGGATCTCTCGCGCCTCGTCGTACAGCCCCTGCTCGACGAAGAAGGTCGCCTCTTCGCACTCCTCCGAAGCGGGCTCGTCGAGCGGCGGGGCCTCGACGCGCTCCTCGTCGGGGTGCGCCGGCGGCTCCGGCTCGCTCGAGGCGACGGGCCGCTGCAGCTCCGACGGCGCTGGCTCCTCGTTGTCGAGCGTCGACGCTGGCGCGACGACGGAAGGCGCCGGCGCCTCGGCCTCGGCGACCGGCGAGGCCGGCTCGACCTCGAGCGCCGCGGGCCGCCGCGGCCCCTCCCCCTCAGCGCGGAGCATGCTCCGGAGGATCGCGGGGTCGAGCGCCTTCATCGCGCGCGTCTGCGCCTCGTGCACCTCTTCGTCGCCGATGGCGGCCCTGGGGATGAAGACCGGCGCCTGCCGGGTGGCGCCCGAGGGCACCGGCGACGAGCTGACCGGAATGCCCGTCCCCATCGTGGGGCCCTCGTCGTCCTCGTCTCCGAGTGGCGCCGCGGGGCCTGGCGCCTCACCGCCGAGGGAGAGGGCCTCGAACTGTCCGGTGCGCGGCTCGTCGTCGAGCGCCTGCGACGCCGTCGGCGGCTCCTCGACGACCGCGTCGAGCGGAGCGCCCTGCCCGGCGTCCTCGTCGACGAGGCCGGCCTCGAGGTAGTCGTCGGCGACGGGCGGCGCCTCGACCTCGACGGCGGCCGCCGCCTCGGCGTCCTCTGGCGCCAGCGCGAGTTCATCGGCGACGTCGTCGGGCGCCTCGACGAAGGCCTCGGCCGGAACGGCCACCTCGGCGCTGCTCGGCTGCTCGCCCGCCTCGTCTGCCACGATGACTTCATCGTCGCTCGAGTCGACGAGAATGGCGTCGTCGCCCACCTCGGCCGAGGGCACCTCGGCCACGGGCGCAGCGGCCTCTTGTCGCAGGGCCTGCAGGAAGACCGGCACCTCGGGGTGCCCCGGGTTCTGCTGCAGAATCGTCGCCAGGTAGGGCTGCGCGCGGGCCTTGTCACCGCTGCGCGTGTGAAGCCGCAGCACGTTGAGCAGCTGCTCTGCCGCCTGCGCGTGGTTGTTCGACGCGACGTAGATGGCGTAAGCCTTCTCGTGCGCGTCGATGTTTTCGGGGTCGGCGGCGAACACCTTGCGCAGGTGCTCGAGGGCTTTGTCGTGCAGCCCGTACTTCACGTAGACGTCGGTCTCGGTCAAGAGCTTCCCGAGCGAGTCGGTCCGGGGCTTCGCTCCAGCTCCCACCTGGAGCGCCGGCTGCTGCCCCGTCTGGCCAGAGCGCGCAGGTGGCTGGTACGCCGGCGCCACGCCAGTCGCGGGCCTGGAGGGCGTAAACGCCTGCACGACGCCGGTCGTGCCCAGGCGAGGCTGGTTCGTCGTCGTCGCCACCGGCTCTGGCGCAGGCGCCGCGGCGGCGACGCGGGCGACGACCTCGGGGTCGTTTGGGTCGAGCTGAGCGACCTGCTGCCAGACCTGCTCGGCCTCCCGCGCCAGCCCCTTGTCGGCGTACGCCTTGGCAAGCTCCTTGTTGACCGACACCGTCTTCGACATCTGCCCCAGCCCCTGGAAGGCCACGGCGAGCAACCGCAGGGTGTCGATGTCTCGCGAGTCGGCCTTGAAGCACACCTGCAGCTTCGCCAGCGCGCGCTTCTGATCGCTCCGCTGCAGGTACAGCTCGGCGAGCTCCTTCGCCAGGACCAGGTCGTCGGGCTTCAACGAGCTGATGCGCTCGGCCACGCGCAGGTAGTCGTCGACGCGGTTCTGCCGCTTCAGGTGCTCGGCCGCCCGCGACAGTTCGCCGACGGCCTCGGCGTTCATCCGCTCCCGCACGTACAGGTCGGCGAGCTTCACCCGCGACTGCACGTTGTCGGGGTCGAGGTCGACCATCTTCCGAAGCACGTCGAGCGACTTCTTGACGTCGCCATGCTTGTCGTAGTGGTTCGCGACGACCTGGTAGTAGGCCATCGCCTCGCCCATCAGCTGCAGCTGCTGGTGGAGTTCCGCGAGCCGGACGTTGATGTCGACGAGCGTCGGGTCGAGCTTCAACACCTGCTTGAACTGCGCGACTGCCTTGAGGAAAAAGCCGTCCTTCTCGTAGCTCTCAGCAACCTTGACGATGAAAGTGGCTGCCGACGCGTTGTCGTTCTTCTTCTGGTACAATTCCCCCATCTTCTGGAGGATCCGAACGTCCTTCGGATCGACCTCCAGGATCTTCTGGTACTCTTTGATGGCTTTGTCGAAGGCCCCTTTGGCGACGAGCTTGCCAGCGGCCTCGATGATCTTGTTCTTGTCCAAGAAGGGGCTGGGGAACCGGGTTCACGAAGAAAAACTATGAGCTTAGCTCCCTCTCACGGTACCAGAGCCGCCCGGCCCCTCCAAGGAACTTACGGGGTCTCCTCGATGGCGCGCTTCAGTCGCGCGGTACCGGTTTCGCTCGCCTGCATGTGCTCGACGAAACGGGTGTCGTAAACCCCCTCGAGGAACGCCGGCTCGCCGAGCGCCGCCCGGTGGAACGGAATGTTCGTTCGAATGCCCTGCACGACATACTCGGCGAGCGCCCGCTGCATGCGCCGTATGGCCGTCGGCCGGTCCTCGGCCGTGACGATGAGCTTGGCCACCAGCGAGTCGTAGTGCGGCTGAACGACGTAGTTCTCGTAGGCCGCCGAGTCGACCCGCACCCCCAGCCCCCCGGGCGCGCTGTAGGCGGTTATCTTCCCTGGCCACGGTGCGAACGACACCGGGTCCTCGGCGTTGACGCGGCACTCGATGGCCGCGCCCTTCATCACGACCTGCTCCTGGGTGAAAGGCAACGGCTCCCCGGCCGCCAGGAGGATCTGCGTTCGCAGCAAATCGATGCCCGTCACCTGCTCGGTGACCGGGTGCTCCACCTGAATGCGGGTGTTCATCTCCATGAAATAGAAGCGCCCACCCTCGTCCATCAGGAACTCGATCGTCCCGACGTTCGAGTAGTTGATGCGCTTCATGGCCTCGACCGACACGCGCCCCATCTCGGCGCGCAGCTCGGGTGAGACGCCAGGAGACGGGCTCTCCTCGATGAGCTTCTGGTGCCGCCGCTGCACCGAGCACTCGCGCTCACCGAGGTGCACCACGTGGCCGTGGACGTCGGCGACGATCTGAATCTCGATGTGCCGGGGCTTCTCGACGTAGCGCTCGAGGTACATGTCGCCGTTGGAGAACGCCGAGACCGCCTCGGCCGACGCCGTCGCGAAGGCCTGGGCGACGGCCTTCGGGTCGCGGACGATCTTCATGCCCCGGCCACCGCCACCGGCCGCTGCCTTGAGGATGACCGGGTACCCGATCTGGTTGGCGACCTCGACGGCCTCCTCGGCGCTCCGGAGCACACCGGGCGATCCCGGCAGCAACGGAAGGCCGGCCTCGCGCGCCGCCTCCTTCGCGCGCACCTTGTTCCCCATCAGCCGGATGACGTCCGGCCGCGGCCCGATGAAGCCGATCTTGCACTTGGCGCAGACCTCGGCGAACTCGGCGTTCTCCGAGAGGAACCCGTAGCCGGGGTGAATCGCGTCGGCCCGGGTGATCTCAGCCGCCGACAACAGCGCCGGCACGTTGAGGTAGCTGTCACGAGAGGGCGGCGGCCCGATACACACGGCCTCGTCGGCGAACCGAACGTGCAGGGAGTTGGCGTCGGCCGTCGAATGGACGGCGACGGTGGCGATGCCGAGCTCGCGACACGCACGGATGATGCGCAGCGCGATCTCTCCACGGTTCGCGATGAGGACCTTCTTGAACATGGGGCGTGCCTCCGGGCCTGGTTGCGCGCAGCGGCCCCGGGCGAACGGCCCGCTGCGCCTCGCGCCACGCCCCGTTGGGGCCCGGCGCCGTCATGGGCGCTACTCGATGCGGAAGAGCGGCTGGCCGAACTCGACGGGCTGGCCGTTCTGCGCCAATACCTCGCTCACCCGACCCGCCACCTCGGACTCGATCTCGTTCATCAGCTTCATCGCCTCGACGATGCAGAGCACCTGCCCCTTCTTGATGCTCGCGCCGACCTCGACGTACGCGGGCTGGTCGGGCGCCGGCGAGCGATAGAAGGTGCCCACGAAGGGCGAGGTGATGACGTGGCCCTTCTTGTCCTCTTTCGTCTCGGCCGCCACCGCCGGCCGGGGCGCTGACGGCCGCGGCGTCAGCGGCGCGCTCGGCACCGCTGGAGAAGGAGAGCTCGGCGACACCACCTGCACCGCTGGCGACATCGGCATCGACACCGGCTGTACGAGCGCGGGCGGGGGGCCCCGCCGAATCGAGAGCCGCTCTCCGTTGCGCCGCCAATCGAGGCTCGTCACCTCGCTGGCCTCGAGCAGTTCGACGATCTGCTTCAACGCGTCGAGGTCGAACGACGTGCCGGGCGTCACGTCGACGTGGGCCTCGGGCCCTGCGGGCTTCTTCTTCTTGTCGGCCATGGGCGCTCGCTCAGGCAGTCGCGGTACGGGTCAAGTACTTTCCGTCGCGGGTGTCGATCTTGAGCACGTCTCCCTCGTTGATGAAGAGCGGCACGTTGACCACGTAGCCCGACTCCAACGTCGCGGGCTTCGACGCCCCCGACACGGTGTCTCCGCGCACGCCGGGGTCGCACTTGACGACCTTCAGCTCGACCGAGTTCGGCAACGTCAGGCCGATGGCCTTGCCATTGAAGAACAACACCTGACAGGGCAGGTTCTCCTTCAGGTAGTTCTTCGCCTCGCCGAGCACCTTCTCGCTGACGAAGGTCTGCTCGAACGTCTTGTTCTCCATGAAATGGTACTCGTCACCCTGTGAGTACAGGTACTGCATGTCCTTCTCTTCGATGTCGGGGCGTCCGACCTTGTCGCCGCTCTTGAAGTTCTTCTCGAGCTGTCGACCTGACATCAGGCTCCGGTAGACGGTGCGGACGAAGGCCGACCCCTTGCCTGGCTTGACGTGCTGAAACTCGACGATTTCGAACGGTTCCCCGTCGATTTCGATCTTGAGTCCCTTGCGGAACTCGGACGTGTCGATGACTCCGGCCATGTGCGCCTCGTTTGGACGAAAGGAGGCGGCTCCTCTACCCCCACGCCCCTGCCCGGGCAAGCACGCGCTTGCGAGCGCTGGCGCGGCGCTACAGCTCCCGGGCGACCTTCGGCGCGGTCACGCGCAGCGCGTAGCGCGCCTTCCCGTAGTTCCCCGTCGGCAACAGGCCCAGCACGAGGAAGTAGTCCTGGTTCACCACGCGCAAGAGGGTGATGACCCGCTCCGAGTTCACCGAGAGCTCGGCGACCTTGCCCGTCTTGAGCGTCTCGGCCGTGGCCTTCGCCTGTGACATGAGGTTCGCGAACTCGACCCACGCGGCCTGGAGGTCGACGTCGAGCGCTGCCTGCGTGAACTCACGCGGCTCCGTCTCGACAGCGATGCCGTCGAAGCCCATCACGCTGCAGGCGATGGCGCCGTCGACCTGGTCGACGATGGCCTTGAGATGCTCCGAGAACATGTCGAGTCCTGGCCGTCGGTGGCGTCAGAGGGGTTCGCAGCCGACCTTGTTCGCGTTCGCGGCGTTGGAGCAACACTGCTCCGGGGTGAAGCGCTGCCCGACACCGAAGTAGTTGCACGCACGCGCCGCTGGCGCGACCGCTGAGCTGTAGGGCGCCAGTCTGGTGTCGGCCGTTCCGCAGTTGATGGCGCCAGGGCCCGAGCCCACCTCGCTCTTCACCACCCGAATGGGGAAGGTAACGGAATCGGTTCGAAGCGGGTTCCCGCTCTGGCTGAGGCTCCCAACGAGCTGGAAGTTGACAGAGAGATCGTAACCCGTCGTCGGGTCGCTCGCGTTGCCCAGGCTCGTGGGCGGAAGCTCGTTGAGCGCCTTGACCAGCAACCGACCGAGCAGCGGAATCGTCACGAGCGCCTTGTCTTGACCGACACCGGTCGCCATCGGAATCACGTCGACGGTCTCGCGTGCCGAGCCGGCGTTCACCACCCCGGGCATGTTGGGCCTTGACGAGTAGCGAAGCTCGAGGCGCTCGAAGCGGACCTTGTCGCGCGCCGCGGGCGCGAGAACGCGCGTACCGACCTGGAGCGGGGGCTGAGCGGGCGCCCCCGCCAGGGACTCGAACCCCGAAAGCTCGGCCCACACGATGAACTCGGGATCCTTCGCCGCCACGTCGAGAAGCGACAACCCGGAGATCGCCAACTTCCCTGGCTCACCCGAACACGCGGCCGAAGTGCCTGCGAGCGGGAAAATGCCCGACACGAAGACCGGCCCCTGTTGCGGCTGGCAGCCGGCCATCGCAAGTGACGCACACAGCAAGACATTCGAGACACGCATGAGAGCCCTCACAGCTTCTGCGCCATGGTCTGGCGGTTCAAGATACGTGGCGTGATGAAGAACAACAGCTCGTACTTGGCCTCGAGTTCGCGGTTGTTCCTGAAGAAGAACCCGATGATTGGAATCTTGCTCAGCAGCGGAAGGCCAGCGGTGTTGGTCGAGCCGCGCACGACGTAGATGCCACCGATGACGGTCGTATCGCCATCAGGGACGAGCACCGTCGTCTGAGCCTCCTTGCGGCTGATCGCGGGCTGTCCGTTCGCGCCAGCGTTCGCGGGGTCAGGCTGGTTGTTGCTGGCCTGAATCGCCATCAGCACGCTCCCGTCAGGGGTAATCTGCGGCGTCACGGCCAATTGCAGCACCGAGTCCACGAAGACGGTGTTCGCACCGGCCGCCGAGACCTGGCTGAACGGAATCGACGTTCCTTGCGAGATGCGAGCCTGCTGGTTGTTCAGAGTCGTCACGCGGGGCGCAGAGAGTGTACGCAGCGAGCCTGAGCTCTCGAGCGCCGAGAGTCTGAGGTTCAACGTCGCCGCCGAGCCCGCCGAGCCAAAGACCAGACCGATGGCGCCGCCATTTCCGTCCTGCGCACCAACCGGCAGACTCACCGCGTAGTTGGGAATCGGGGAAACACCAACCGCGTTACCTCCGGGAATGGCGCCCGTCGCGGCAAAGCTGTTCGGGAAAGCCAGGCCTGTCGGGTTACCAGTGGACTGCGCCATCACGGCCTGACCACCCCACTGAATACCAATTTCCCGCGTACGCCTCGTCGCGACCTCAACGATTCGAGCCTCGATGAGCACCTGCGGGGTCTGCAGGTCGAGGCTCGCCACCAGCGAGCGCACCCGCCCCATGTTCTCGGGAAGGTCACGGACGATGAGTGTGTTCGTGCGATTGTCAACCGCCACGTTCCCTCGCTCCGACAGCACGTCCTTGACCCGGCCGGCCATGTCGCCGGCAGTCGCATAGTTGACCGGCACGAGCTGCACCGACAGCTCACGCGTGTTTCGGTCATTCTTCCGACGCTCCGCACGCTGCCGCGATTCCTCCTCGAGTCGCGACAGGGGCGCGACGCGCACGATGTTGCCCAGATCCTCCTGCCCGAGCCCCTTGGTCCGCAGCACCAGTTCAAGCGCCTGGTCCCAGGGAACATTCCGAAGCCGAATGGTCACCTTCCCGCTGACGTCGTCCGCCACGACGATGTTCTTCTTCGAGATGTCGGCGATGATGCGGAGCAGGTTGTGAATGTCGATGTCCTTAAACTCGAAGGACACCTTCTTTCCGACATAGCGGGTGCGCTGCGGTGCGCCCTCGACCGCGACGTGTGTCGCCTCGACGCTGACCCCCGCCGTCTGGTCCTTCGAGGAGGACGTCTCGGCGGGCGCGCTGCCCTTGGGGCTGAGCCGCCAGGAGAGCCCGCCGGGCCGAGCACTCACGTGCTCCTCGATCGGCCCACTCCCCGCGACGACCACCCGAACCCGATCGCCCTGCTGTGAGAACGAACTCACCATCGTCACGACCGTTCCGAGGTCGGAGGTATCGAGGCTTCGCTCGAGCGAGCGCGGCAACCGCACGCCCTCGAGCGTCAGCGCCGCTGTCCGTTCGTCCGGGCGCTCCACCTTCCACTTCGCCGAGCCAGCCAACGAGAGGTCGACCACGCCAGCCTCACCGAGCTCCTTGAAGGTGAGCGCCTTGACCTCGGTGCTCGTCTCGACGGGAGCCACAGCGACGGGCCGCCCATCGATCTCCACCTCAGCGCCGGTTCTCCGACCGAGTCGAATCGCGAGCCCACCGCGTACCCGCTTCACCGTGCCCTCCAACGGCTCCGTCCCCTCGACCACCACGCGGTACCGCCCTTCACCCGAGCCGACGCGCACGTCGCTCACGAGCGCATCGCGCCCCGCCGACACCCGGGCCGGCCCCGCGAAGCCTACCAGGTCGAAGACGAGGCGCGGCGGAGCCTCGAGCTCCAGCACCTCGAGGCGTCGCACCTCACCGTCGGTCCGCACCGTCAAGACGCCCCGATCGAGGCGCAGCCCGGTCACGCGTCGCCCCGGGTTTCGTACGGCGACCTCGTCGACGCGTGGCTGCGGCGCCTCGGCGACCACCGGAGCACTCTCCGGCAGCGCAGCCTGCCCCCCCTTGGCCTCAGCAGCGTCCCCGTCAGTGCTCGGCGGCGGTGCCTTGGCGAGCGGAGCAGTCCCATCGACGCGCACCACCAGGGTCGTTCCCTCAGCGCGAACGTCGTAGCTCCCAGCCCCGTCGAGCCCGATGAGCAACCGGGCCACCTCGGCGCTCTTCTCGGAGAACTGCGACACCACGACACCGGCGACCGCTCCTGCGCCGTCATAGTGGCTCTTCAGAAGGCCACGCCTCGCTGACGAGACGTCGACCACCAGCCGGTCAGGGTCCTGAAGGCGGAAGACGGTAAAGACGGGCGTGTCGGTCGCCTCGACCCGCACGAGGGTCGTGGCCCCCGACCGCTCGACGACCAGACCCTTGAGTTCGTTCATCGGAGCCGCGACAGCGGCTCCCGCGGCGATGAGGACCGCGCTTGCGAGGAGTCGCGACATCGACCGGTTCTCCGTGTTCTCGAGTTTCATGTTCACTCTCGGGACTTTCCGTTCAAAAGGTCGAACACCGGCGAAGCTCCACCTTCGGGGCTCACGCA
>JADCJJ010000590.1 GCA_020247085.1 Myxococcaceae bacterium
CGCTCCGAGCGACGCTCGGTCAATGAGCCGCCTTGTTGGGGCCCCCGCCATCGCCTTCGTGCGTCGCGCTGACGACGGTGCGTGGGCCGAGGCCACGGCTGGAGGCGCGACGCCGGGAGGGGCCGCCGAGCCCGACGGCGATGAGGCTGCGCGACGCTCGAGACCTCGCGCTTCTCGTTCCTGCACCCAACGCTCGAGCCCGCGCTCCGAGCGACGCTCGGTCAATGAGCCGCCTTGTTGGGGCCCCCGCCATCGCCTTCGTGCGTCGCGCTGACGACGGTGCGTGGGCCGAGGCCACGGCTGGAGGCGAGACGCCGGGAGGGGCCGCCGAGCCCGACGGCGATGAGCCGGCTCGTCGCTCGAGGCCGCCGGCTCTTCGTTCCTGTCCCTGACGCCCGAGCTGGCGCCCCGCGTGATGCGTCACGGGCCCCCGCCGTCGCGGCGGCGCGTCGGGTCGACGACGACGGCCGTGCCCGGGAACTCCCTCGCGGTCTCGCGCAGGAAGCCGAGGCCGAGCCGGACCCCACGATGAGCTGCGCTTGACGGCGCGTGACGCCCGCTGCGCCCGGCGCCGCCGTGCCGCAAGGTGCGCTGCGAGCCGGCGCTCCCGGAGCCGGCGTCACGGACGCGAGGGCGCCGCTCGGCCCCTTCAGCCGCATCGCGGGTACCCGCGGTCGCGGTGATGCGCCAGGCAGACATCGACGCCCGGGCCGACGCCTTTCCTCGAGGTCGTGCGCAGGACGACGAGGCTGCGCTCGCTGCCGCTGCTGACGCCGCGCTGACCGGTCGGTGGCGCCAGCCGTCGCCCGAGGCGCTGCGCGCCGGCTCTCCCGGGGCCGACGTCGTCGATGCGAGGTCGATGCTCGGCCCACGAGCGGCGTCAGGGGCACCCGCCGTCGCGGTTGTGCGTCGGGCTGATGACGGCGCCCGCGCCGAGGCTGCAGCTCGAGGTGGCGTGCAGGAAGACGAGCCCGAGCCCGCCGCCGCCGCCGCCGCCGATGATGCTGCTCTGGCCAGCCGTGGCGCTGGTGGCGCCCGCTGCGCCGTTGCCGCCGCGCCGCCCGAAGAGCGGCTGGCCGTCTCCGCCCGGGGCCGGCGTCGCTGCTGAGAGCGCGCCGGTCGCCCCACCCGCGCCGTCAGCCGTGACGGTGGCTCCCTCGCCGCCGCCGCCGCCGTTGGCGGTGATGGCCCCGCCCGCAACCCTCACCCGCGCAGCCTCGAGCACCACGAGGCCACCCGAGCCGCCACCGTTGCCGGCCGTCGGGAGCCGGATGAGCGACCCGTTCGCGCCGCCGGCCCCGCCCCGCCCGGGCGCGGCGACGGTTCCGCTGAGCGTCACCTCTCCGGCCGCCGAGAGCTGGAAGGCGCCCCCACCGCGCGCGGCAGGGCTTGCCTGATCGCCGCCGCGGCCGCCGCGGCAGCCGCCTCGCAAGGGAGTGGGTCCCAGGTTCGGCTCGACGGCGCTCGCCGTGCCGCCGCTCGCGGCCGTACCGTCACCCCCCGCGCCTCCCGCCGACGCGAAGCTCCCGCCAGCGCCACCTCCGTTGCCCGCGCTCCCCGCCGCGCCGTTCGTCGACCCGCCGCCGCAGGTCCGGTCGGCGCCCTCGGCGACGACGGCCCCCGCGAGGGTGGCGTCTCCGAACACCGCGAAGATGACGGGCCTGTCGCCGACGAGGCGCAGCCCGGCGTCGCGGGCGAGCACGAGGCCCGAGAACGACACGAGGAGCGCCTCGCTGCCGCCGTCGAGTCCGACGAGCGAGGCCTGGAACGGCTGGCCCTGGCACCAGCTGACGGGCCGGCCCGGCGCTGCGCCAGACGAGTCGAGCACCACCTCGCCGCAGTCGAGCACCGTCGGGGCCAGCGGCGGCGCCGGCGCGGCGACGACCTCGAAGTTCAGCGGCTGGTAGGGAAAGCGGGGCAGACACTCGCCGGCCCGGGAGCACACCCCCCCGTCACAGGGCGTACCCGGGCTGACGGGCGCGTAGAGGCATGCGCCGCCATCGCCGCACTGGTTGGTGAAGACCGCGCACGTCCGCGCGGGGCACGACACGGGTACGCCGCTGCACGCCCCGAGCGCGGAGCAGCGGTCGTCGAGCGTGCAGCGGTCGCCGTCGTCGCAGCCCGCGTCGGGCGTGAGGGCGTAGGTGCACCCGCCGTTGGCGCAGGTGCCGGCGCTGGCTCGGCAGCTGAGCGTGGTGTTGGCCGGGCACGCTAGCGGTGTGCCCGCGCAGCCGCCGTCACCCTGGAAGGCGTCGTTCGTCGTGCAGGCGTCCTGGTCGGTGCAGGTGTTCGTCACCGCAACGGTGTAGCTGCACGTGCCATCGGTCGGCGCGCACGCACCCTCGGGGGCGAAGCACGTCGTCGGCGGCGAGCGGCACTGGCGGACGGCCTGGCTCCGGCACGCCCCGCCCGCGCACCGCGGCGAGACCAGGCACCGATCGGCGGCCGCGCAGGGCGCGTCGTCGCAGTCGGCGTCGGCGCAGTCGACCCGCCCGTCACCGTCGTCGTCCGCGCCGTCGGCGCAGCGCGTCTCCGTGCGGGGCGCGCGCGCGGTGACGCGCAGGCGAACCTCGGTGACGGCGTCGTCGACGAAGGTGAGCGTGGCGAAGTCGCTCTCTTCGCGGGCGCGCTCGCCGCAGGCCTCGTCGACGAAGCCGAGCGCCCGCACGCGCACGGTGTCGCCCAGCCGCCCCTGGGGGACACCCGCGACGAGCGGCGTCTTCCCCGTCAGCACGAGCGGCTGGCTGTACGTCGACGCGCCCGCTTCGAGCTCGAGCTGCAGGCACCGCGAACGCAGCCCCCGGTCGAGCTCGATGACCACCCGGGCCGCGCGCTCGACCCGCGCCGGCGGGCAGGCCGCCAGGAGCAGCACCCCGGAGAGGGCGGCCCGCCTCAACGCGCCCGCTCCGGCACGTCGACGCCTTCGCCGAAGCCCAGCACCTTGAAGGGCGCAGGCCGCGTGAGCAGCGCCGTCGTCAGCGCCTCGACGGGCTCGTCCTCGCCGTCGTCGGCCAGGCTGAAGGTGCCGTAGTGCATGGGCACCGCGAGGCTGGCGTCGAGGTCGAGCGCGGCCTGCACCGCCTCCTTCGGTGACATGTGCACCGGGCTCATGAACCACTCCGGCCGGAAGGCGCCGATGGGGACGATGGCGAGGCGCATGGGGCCCAGGCGCCGGGCGATCTCTCCGAAGTGTGGCCCGTACCCGGTGTCGCCGCCGAAGTACGCGCGGCCGCTCGCACCCGAGATCACCCAGGCGCTCCACAGGGTGCCGTTCGCGTCGGTGAGGCCGCGGTTCGAGAAGTGCTGGTTGGGCACCGCGGTGATGGTGACGTCGGCGACCTGCCGCGCGTCCCACCAGTCGAGCTCGAGGGCCTCAATTCCCTTCGACGCCAGGTATGCCTTGTTGCCGAGCCCGGCGAAGATCTGCACGCGCGGCCAGGTGTCGGCGATGCGCCTCAGCGTCGGGACGTCGAGATGATCATAGTGGTTGTGCGAGATGACCACCGCGTCGATGCGGGGCAGGTCCTCGAAGCGGATGCCCGGCGGCCTGACGCGCTCGGGCCCGGCGAAGTCGGCGGGGCTGCAGCGCCGCGAGTACATCGGGTCGGTGAGCACGTTCACGCCGTCGAGCTGTACGAGCGTGGTTGCGTGGTTGATGAAGGTCACGCGCATCGCGCCGGGGGCGACGTCGCGCGGAGGAGGCGGCCCGAACGGCTCGTCGCGGTAGGGCCGCCAGGGGCCCTTCTGCCGGGTGCTCTGCCACTTGAGGAAGCTCTGCAGGCCCTCGAGCGAGCCGAAGCTGCCGACGAGGGGGGGCGCGCCCGGGGTGAAGAAGCGCTCGCCGTCGAAGTGGTCGCTCTGGCCTCCGGCCCAACGGGGGCCGGACAGGGCACAGCCGACCCCCAGGAGCGAGGTCGGCAGTACCACGAGCAGGGCGAGCACGCCCAGGAGGAGGCGATGGCGGGCCGGCATGCCGTGCGTCTACGCGATGCGCGAGGCCCGCGCCAACCTCGGCGCGCGAATCGACCGCGGGCGCCGCTCCGACCGTGTACAACCCGACGCGCCGTGATCGCGACCGTCGACGTCCACGCGCTGCCGCCGCCCCGCCACGACGTGCTCGCCGCCGGGCCAGCGTTGGCCGCCGCCGTCGCGGGCCGGTTCTCGACGAGCGACCTCGACCGCCTCGCGTACGCGAGCGACGGCTGGCCGCTCGCGCTCGCGTGGCGTCGCGAGGGCCGCGTGCCCCGCCCGCCAGACGCCGTCGCCTGGCCCGGCACCGAAGACGAGCTCGCCGCGCTGGTGGCCGTCGCGAGGGGGCACCGGCTGCCCGTCGTCCCCTTCGGCGGCGGCTCGGGGGTGTGCGGGGGCACGGTGGCCGTGCGGGGCGGAGTGGTGGTCGACCTCAAGCGCCTCGAGCGCCTCGGCCCCGTCGACGCGGGCACGCGCACCATCGAGGTGGGCGCTGGCGTGGTGGGGGCCATGCTCGAGCGCCACCTGCAGCTCCGGGGCTTCACGCTGGGGCCGGGCTTCTCTGCCAGCGCCTCGAGCACCGTCGGCGGCTGGCTGGCGACGCGCGCCGCGGGGGACGGCTCGGGTCGCTACGGCGGCATCGAAGCCGTCGTCCTGTCCGTGCGTGGCGTCTTCGGTACGGGCGCGCGCTTCACCGCGCACGCCCGCCCCGGCGCCGGGCCGGCGCTCGCGCCGCTGCTGCTCGGGTCCGAGGGCACGCTGTGCGCCTTCACCTCGGCGGTGCTGCGCGTGCACCCCGGCCCCGAGGCCAGGTTCTTTCACGCGTTCGACTTCGCCTCGGTCGACGCCGGGCTCGAGGCGGTGCGGCGGCTGGTGCAGCAGGGGCTGCGCCCGGCCGTCGCGTGCCTGAGCGACCCGGTCGAGACGGCCCTCGACGGGGCGGGCGCCGAGGCGCTGGCGCGCGCCGGCTCCGCCGCCCGACGTCTGGGCCTCGGCGGCGCCGCTGGCGCCACGCTGGCGCGCGCGCTGGCCGCTCTGGCCGTCACGCGCCCCAGGCTCGTCGAACCGCTGACCCGGCTCGCCCGGCGCGCCCGTCTGGTCCTGGTATTCGAGGGGGAGGCGGCTTCGGCCGCGGACGACGCGCGCGCGGCGGCTCGAAGCTGCGCCGCCCTCGACGGGGTCGACTGCGGCGAGGGCCCCGCCCGCGCCTGGTACCATCGCCGGGCAGACGAGCCCGCCGAGGGCCTGCGGCTGTTCGAGGTCGGCGCCTTCGTCGACGCCCTCGACTGCGCAGCGCCGTGGGCGCGCGTGCTCGACGTCTTCGAGCAGGTCCGCGCGGCCGCCGCCCCACACGCCCTCGTGAGCTGTCGCTTCGGCCCGGCCTCGGCCGACGGCTGCGCGCTGCGCTTTCGCTTCGTGGGCGCGGCCGCTGGGGCGCCGCTCGAGCAGCGCTACCTGCGGCTGTGGCGTGACGCCCTCGGCGCCGCCGCCCACGCCGGCGCGAGCGTGAGCCACCACCGGGGCGTGGGGCTGCTCAAGGCCGCCGAGTACCAGGCCCGGCTGGCTGACGGGCGGCGCGTGCTGGGGGTGCTCAAGCGCTCCTTCGACCCCGAGGGCATCATGAACCCGGGGAAGCTCGGCCTGTGACGCCGCTCGAACAGGCGCTCGGCGC
The DNA here is from genome assembly GCA_020247085.1 of Myxococcaceae bacterium. Classification (GTDB taxonomy): domain Bacteria; phylum Myxococcota; class Myxococcia; order Myxococcales; family Myxococcaceae; genus Xiheimicrobium; species Xiheimicrobium aquaticum. The sequence goes on from JADCJJ010000590.1 coordinate 5,642, forward strand.
GCTCGTACGTCGCGACGGGGGCCGCCTCGTCGCGTCGCCCCGCTCGAGCCGGGAGCTCGCCGAGCTCTTCGCCGCGCTCGTCGACCAGCGCGCCGTGCTCGGGCGTGACGTGCACCTCGAGCGCGCGGGCCTCGGCGGGCTGGGGCCGGTCGACGAGCGCTCGATGACGATCGACTGCGGCGCCGGCGTGCCGGTGCGCGACGTCGAGGCCCTTGCGGCGGAGCACCGGTTGACGCTCGGGGCGCTGCCGCCGTCGGCGTGGGCCCTCGAGGTGGGCGCCCTGGTCGAGCACCCGGCCTTCGCCTTCCGGCCCGCCGTGCCCGGGCGGCTCGAGCCGCTCGCCTCGATCGTCGTCGCGGTGCTCGCCGGTGGCCAGGTCATCTCGTCGGGGCCGGGGCCCTGGGGTGGCGGCGGGCCGGGGCTCGAGGCGCTCGTCGTGGGCGGCGGCGGTGCCGTCGGGCTGGTGACGCGCGCGACGCTGCGGCTGGGCCCGGGCGGCGAGGAGGCGCGGCGGCGCTGGTCGTTCGAGCGCCCCGGCCCTGCCCTCGAGGGCCTCAAGGTGGCGCTCGCCGCGGGCGTCGGCCCGGCGCGGGCGGTGCTGCGGCCCCGCAACGGGCGGGTCTTCGTCGAGGTGACGCTGCGCGCGAGCCCGCCGCTCGTCAGCCGCGACGCGGCGCTCCTCGCCCGGTGCCTCGAGCGGGGCGGCGGCCGCTTCGAGGGCGCGGGGCAGGAGGGCGAGGTCGACGGCGCCGAGCGCGAGGCGACGTGGGGCGAGGTGGCGGAGGCCCTCGAGCGCGGCGCCCCCCTCGAGCTCTTCCGGATCTCGCTCGATGCGGTGGTGGCCCGGGGGCTGGCGGTGGCCGCGAGGCCCCCGGAGCGAACGCAGGTGTCGACGTTGTTCGACCCGTCGAGCATTCTCGGAGGGCCCCGATGAGCGACGCGCGCCAGCTCGAGCAGGCCACCTCCACGTGCGCCGCCTGCCCGCGGGCCTGTGGTAGCGCGTGCCCCGTCGTCGACGCGACGAAGCGCGAGGCCCTGTCGGCCTTCGGCAAGATGAGCGCCGCGCACCTCGTGGTGACGGGCCGCCGGCCCCTCGACGCCGACGCCGCGCTGGCGGCGCACGCCTGCACCGGCTGCGGTCGCTGTACGAGCTTCTGCAGCCACGAGAACGATGTCGCGACGGCGCTCTTCTCGGCCCGCCGCCAGGCGGTGAAGGCCGGCCTGCAGCCGAAGGGCGCGGCGTCGACGCTGGCGACGTTCCAGCAGGCGCAGAACCCCTTCGGCCGCGAGCTGGGCGCCCTCGTCGCGACGTGGCGGGCCCAGGGCCCGGTGCGCCACCCGCTCTTCCCGGGCTGTAGCGCGCTGGTGAAGCGGCCGGCGCTCATCGAGCACACGCTCACCGTCGCCGCGGCCTTCGGCGCCCCCATGGGCGTGGCGCGGTCGGCCGGGCGCTGCTGCGGCTACCCGCTCTACGCCGTGGGCGCCCTCGAGGGCTTCACGGCCCACGCCCGGGCGGTCGCCGAGTCCTTCTCCCAGACGCCCGAGGTGACGGTGCTGGACGCGGGCTGCGCCTACACCCTGCGGCGCCTGTACCCGCGGGTGGGCGTGGCGATGGCGACGCGGGTGAAGACGGTCGTCGAGGTGCTCCACGAGAACCTGCCGCACGCCCCCGGGAAGCCGCCGCTGCCCGAGCGCGTCGGGTACCACGACGCGTGCCACCTGGGCCGTGGCCTGTCGCTCTACGATGAGCCGCGCGCGCTGCTGGCGAGGGCGGCGGCCGAGGTGCGCGAGGCCCCCTTCGTCCGCCGGGAGGCCGGCTGCTCCGGCGGCGGGGGCCTGCTGCCGAGAACGATGAACGAGACCGCTACCGAGGTCGCCCGGCGCCAGGCCCTCGCGTTCGACGACGGCGCCGCCGTCACGGTGGTCTCGGCCTGCCCGACGTCGACCCGTATGTTCGAGCGGGCCGGCCGAAGGGCGGCCGACCTCGTCAGCCTGCTGGAGCGATGGGTGAGCCAACCATGAAGACCTTCTTCGTCGTCAACCCGAAGAGCGCGAACGGCAGCACCGGCCGCCGCTGGGGCGAGCTCGCTGCCACCATCGCGCGCACGCTGACCGACTTCGGCGTCGAGTTTACCCAGCGGCCGATGGACGCCGCGCGCATCACCGCGAGCGCCCTCAAGGCCGGGTACGAGTGCGTCGTGGCCGTCGGCGGCGACGGCACCATCAACGAGGTGACGAACGGCTTCTTCGAGGGCGGCCGGCCACTCAACCCCAACGCGGCGCTCGGCGTGCTGCCACGCGGCACCGGCGGCGACTTTCGCAAGACCTTCGACTGGGACACCGACTTCGAGCAGGCCGTACGGCGGCTCACGACACCCGACACGCGGCCCTTCGACGTGGGGGTGTGCGAGTACGTGAACCACGAGGGGCGCAGCGAGACGCGCTACTTCGCCAACATCCTCTCGTTCGGCGTGTCGGGCCTGGTCGACCGCGAGGTGGCCCGCATCAAGGGCTTCGGCGGCCGCCTCGGCTTCTCGCTCGCCTCGCTCCGCGCGCTGACGAAGTACCGCGACCGCGCGGTGACGCTCACGCTCGACGACCGGCCGAAAGAGACGCTGCCCATCACCGTGGTGGCCGTCGGCAACGGGCGCTACTTCGGCGGCGGCATGAAGGTGACGCCGAACGCCGACGTCAGCGACGGCGTCTTCGACGTGACGTATTGGAGCGGCTACGGCCTGTCGGACTTCGTCCTCAAGCAGGGCGGCCTCTACAGCGGCAAGCACCTGGCGTACGCGGGCACCCAGACGCGCCAGTGCCGCGCCCTGCGCGCCGAGGCAGACGGCGAGGTGTTGATTGACTGTGACGGCGAGCAGCCGGGAAAGCTACCCTGTCGGGTGACGGTGGTGCCGTCGGCGATTCGACTCAAGGTGTGACCGAGGGAGACGACCATGGCGACGAAGGCAGAGCAGTTCAGGGCCGCGCAGGAGCGCAGCGGCGAGAAGAAGCCGAAGCAGGTCAAGAAGGTGAAGCACCTCGACCCCGCGCACACCGACACGCGCAACGTGACGCTGCGCGGAGACAAGGGCCCCAGCATGGCGCTCGAGGACTCGATGTCGGGGCGGCCGAGCCGGAAGTCGACGCGCCCGTCGGCGCACGGTGGGCGCAACGACACGGCGCTCATGCGCACGGCGCGCGCGAAGTCGCAGACGCCGAAGGCCCGTGCGCTGCGCGCGAAGGCCGCGCGAAAGAAGTGACGGGCCGCGCCGCGGCGGCGCTCACTCGACGAAGAAGTAGGTGCTGGCCACCAGCGTGCGGTTGCTGACGACCTTGGCCTTCTGCGCCAGCGCCGCCAGCGTGCGATCCTTCTCGGCGTAGCGGCTGTCTTCGGCCTGGCGCAGCTGCGCCAGCTTGCGGCGGTACTCGCGCTCGAGGCGCTCGGCGGTGGCCCGCGGCTTGACGCGCTCGGCGACGTCGTCGATGGACAGCACCGCGACGCGCGCGGCCTCCCACTCGGCGCGGGCGCGCTCGACCTGCTGGCGCGCCGAGAAGAGGCTGTCTTCGGCGAAGCGGTCGGCGCGGTCGCGCGCGGCGTCGAGCTCGAGCACGCTGCGCCGCTCGTACTGGCGCGTGAGCTCGTCCTTGATGGCCGAGATGGCCTGCTCGTGCACCAGCGTGGGGCCGTTGGCGGTCTGCGGCCGGCCCGAGACCTCCTTCGCCTGGGCGCGCGACAGCCCCTCGGCGTCGGCGAAGGGCACCACGCGGAACGACTCGCCGTGCTTGACGAGGACGACGTGCACCAGGCGCTCCTCGGGCTTGAGGCCCGAGAGCTCGAACCGGTACACGTACCACCACCCCTCCTTGCCCTGCAGGTGGTCGAGCACCGACGGGAGCGTGCTGCCGTCGACCACCACCTGGCCGGCGGCGTCCGAGACCCGGGCGCGCACCTCTTTCGCGGCGAGCTGCAGCTGCTTGCGGCCCGAGGCCGCCCGGCCCAGCACCGTCCCGGTGAGCTGCTGCTCGTTCGCCTTGCGCGTCTTGAGCGCCGCCTTCGCCGTCTCGGTCGCCAGGCGCAGCCGCTTTCGTACGTCGCCGTCGAAGCGCTCGAGCAGCAGCGAGCGGGTCTCGGTCATGCGCCGGTCGATGCGCGACTCGCGGTCCTTCCGGAGCGCGTCGAAGGCCGCGTTGATGTCCTCGGGCATGCGGCAGGACTGGTAGATCTCGAGCACCCGCCGCTCGAAGTCGACCCCGTTCTCGAGCGCTCCGAGGATCTCGTCCGACGCCCCGAAGACGCCGTCGAAGAGGTTCAGCTTCTTCTCGAGCAGCTCATACAGCCGCGCATCGGCGGCGTTGGAGCGGTTGAGGAAGTTCAGCACCAGCACGTCGCGCGCCTGGCCGTAGCGATGGCACCGGCCGATGCGCTGCTCGACGCGCTGCGGGTTCCACGGCAGATCGTAGTTCACCACCAGGTTGCAGAACTGCAGGTTGAGGCCCTCGGCGCCGGCCTCGGTCGACAGCAGGATCTGCGCGCGGTGCTTGAAGTCCTCGACGAGCTCGCGGCGCGCCTCGGGCGTGCCCGCGTCACCGGTGAGCCTGGCGATCTTCCCCTCGAAGCCGCGGGCCGACAGCAGCTGCGCGAGGTACTCGAGGGTGCGCTTGGACTCGGTGAAGATGACGGCCTTCTCGGGCCACTGGTGCGCGCGGGCGACGGTGAAGACGCGGTCGAGCGCGCGGGTGAGGGCCTCGCCCTTGGCGTTGACGCGAATGCCGTCGGCGCGGTCGGCGAAGCGCTTGAGCTCCCAGACCTCGCGCTTGATGGCGTCGAGCGAGTGGGGGCGCTCGCTGGGGTCGTCCTGCCACTCCTCCTGCTCCTCGACGTACTGCCGCGCCTCCTCGGGCTCGAACAGCAGCGCCGCGCCGGCCTGGCTCAGCTTCGCGTACTCGAGCCGCTTCTCGAGCGACTCGGCCAGGCGCCGCAGCGTCGGCGCGATGGCGTACGTCGATGACGCCAGCAACTTCCGGTACACCATCGTCAGGAGCGTGCGCTTGCCCGGCTCGATGGCGGCGCACTCGTTGCGCCGCAGGTACTCGGAGACGTCGTCGTAGAGCGCCTGCTCCTCGGGCAGCGGGGTGAAGTCTTCGACCACCGAGCGCCGGTTCGTGTAGCGCACGTACTCGCGCACCTGCCGTCGCAGCGTGCGCTGCACCACCGGCGCCAGGCGGGCCTTGATGTCGCGCGAGGCCCCCTCGGTCAGGCCGCCGTGCTCCGGGTCGATGGGGAAGTGCGCCCGGAAGGCCTCCTCGGGCCCGAGGATCTGCTCGTCGAGCAGCGAGATGAGGCCGAAGAGCTCGGAGAGATCGTTCTGCAGCGGCGTCGCGGTGAGCAGCAGCTTCGGCGCGTTGCGCAGGCCGGCCTTGAGCGCCTTGCCGGTCTTGTTCCCGGGCTTGTGCGCGTTGCGCAGCCGGTGCGCCTCGTCGATGACCACCAGGTCCCACGTCACTTGTGCGAGCAGCTCGCTGCGGTTCGCCGCGAAGGGGTGCGAGGCGATGACGATGGGCGCCGGCTGGTCGAAGCAGTTCCCCGTGGCGCGCACCGTGCGCCCGTCGACCACCGCCGACTCGAGGTCGAACTTCTCCTTCAGCTCGCTCTGCCACTGCGCCCGCAGCGTCGCCGGCGCCAACACCAGGATGCGCGCCTTACCCTCGGCCACCAGCTGGCTGATGACGATGCCCGCCTCGATCGTCTTGCCCAGGCCCACCTCGTCGGCCAGCATGCAGCCGCCGCGGCTCAGCGAGTCGAGCGCGAAGACCGCCGCTTCGAGCTGGTGGGGGTTGAGGTCGACCTTCGCCTCGGACAGGGCCCGCACGACGCGCTGCGAGGCGTCGCCCTGCCGTCCCGTCAGCTCCTCGGCCACCAGGCGCTGGTGGAACCGCGTGAGCGGCGCGGCCGGCGTCGCGGCGGCTGGCGGCGACGGAGGCGGAGCGACGGGGGCTTCGAGGTCGCGGCCCAGGCCGCGCGCGATCTCAGACATGACACCCCTCATTGTGATCGCCGTGATCCCCCTGTAAAGCCTGAGTTCTCCAGGGCCGATTTGCCGCCTCCGGCGCGATCCCGATCGCCAGGCCTCCAGCGACGCCCATGTGGGTCGAGGTGGGCGCCCACGTCGTCCGACACGGCGGAAAACTGGACTTCCAGGCGTGACGTCACCTGTCCTGGCGGCTGGCGCCGGGTGAGCCGGGGCCCGCGCCGGGGCGCGGCCTCAGGGCTCGACGTAGGTCGGGTGCAGGTACTTGCGGAGCTTCTGATTCACGTAGTCGCGGGCCCGCGGCGTCAGCCAGCTGCCGGGGTCGTGCGCGGTGGCGAGCACCAGATGGTCCTGCACGTCGAAGACGGCGCGAATGTCGATGCCCCAGACGCGCCCGGTGAGGAACACCCGGTCGCCGCGCCAGGTGCTCTTGACGCCGAAGCGCTCGGCCCAGTAGGCGAGCAGGTGGCCGATGCGCTCCCGGGCGGCGCTGCGATTGAAGAGGTGCCCGACCGAGAGCGACAGCCGCGCGCCGGACTCGAGGACGAACGGCGGCGGCGCCAGCTCGTCGGGCGCGTCGTCAGCGGGGCCGGCCAGGGCCGCGGTGCCGACGAGCGCGCTGAGCAGGAGCGACCGGGCCATGTCGATACGAGAAGCCTAGACGCCGCCTCGCCGCGCCGCCAGCGCCCGATAGTGCGGCGAGTTCGCGAAGCCCGGCACGTCGCGCGGCGGCCGGTGCCAGAAGTTGAGGGCCACGCCGAGGCGCCAGGCCCGCTGGGTGGGCAGGCGCGCCAGGGGCACCTGGTTGCGCGCGTCGAGCACGCCGTGGGTCAGCCGCCCGTCGAAGAAGACGAAGCGGTTGGGCTGCGGCTCGACGAGCTCGAAGGTCGAAGGGTCGGGGGCGCAGGCGGGCGCGCGCGGATCCGGTGGGCGGGGCGAGACGGCCAGGAGTCCGCCGACGCTTGGGGTGAGGTAGAGCACCGACGACGTCACCGGTGACACGGTTCGGCCCGTCGCGTCGTGAAGCGCGTTGTCGCGGTCGCGGTGGAAGTCGACCTTCACGTTCGAGGTGCGCATGCGCGACAGCCACCACTCGACGCCGACGACGCCGCGGCGCCGGGCCTCTGGCAGGCAGCGGTACACCACCCGCGCGGCCGCCTCGACGAGGCTCCCGGGGCGCGCGGTGAGGGGGAACCAGAACGTCGTCTGGTAGCTCGCCCGAAGGCGCTCGTCGCCGAGCGCCACGACTGCCTTCAGCAGCCGGCTGAACTGACGCCGGGGCAGGGCGCCGTCGACGACCGTCACCAGCGGGGCGCGTCGGCTCACCGGGGCAGCGCCAGCACGTCTGAAATCGGGCTGCCTTCGCACGACGCAGGCGCGCCGAGCTCCATCAGGGCGGCGACCGTCGGCGCGACGTCGACGGCCCGCGCGGCCTGCGGCCACATGCCGGGCCTCACGCCGCGGCCCCACAGCAACAGCGGCACCTCGGCGTCGTAGGCGTACGGGGTGCCGTGCGAGGTGCCGCGCGGCTCGCTCTCGAGCACGTGGAAGGGCTTGAGCACCATCAGCACGTCTCCGCTCCGCTCCGGGTGGAAGCCCAGCTCGAGCGCGCGCCCAAAGCCCTGCGCCCGCGCGCCCGGGAGCTCGTCGCGCGACAGGGCGACTGCGACCTCGCTCCGGCTCCGCAGCAGCTCGGCCACCTGGCGCCGCACCGCCGCCACGTCGTGCTTCGCCGCGGTGAGGCCCTCGAGGTCGAGGTAGACGTCGGTCTCTTCGATGGCGAGGACGGTCTTCTCCAGCCCGGTGCGGGCCTTGAGCGCGCCGTTGACGAAGCCCTGCAGCGCGTCGGGCGACACGCGCTTTCCGTCGAGGCCCAGGGCGGCCCACTCCTCGGGAATGGCCGCGCCGCCGTGGTCCGCCGAGAGCACCAGCGCCACGTTGCCGCGGCCGACGGTGCGCTCGAGGTGCGCGAGCAGCTCACCGAGTGTCTTGTCGAACCGCAGCAGCGCGTCCTGCAGCTCCCACGAGAACGGGCCGTACAGGTGGTACACGCGGTCGAACGACGAGAAGCTGATCGACAGCAGGTCGGGCACGTCGTCGCGGCCGAGCTGCTCCCCGTCGATGGCGGCCTTCGCGAAGTCGAGCAGCACGTCGGCCATCATCGGGCTCGAGGCGAGCGCCGAGTACGAGGCCCCGCCTGGCGAGGGCAGGCCGCCCGACAGCGGGTGGGGGAACACCCGCGCCATGCCGTACCAGTCCGACTCGAAGGGGCGGTCGTCGTCGCCGGCGTAGTCCTTCGCCGGGCCGAGCAGCTCCCACTGCCGCTGCTGGTAGCCGTCGGGCACCTTCCGCTCGTTGAAGGCCCGCGCCCACGGCGGCACTGCCTTGCGGTACCAGGTGCCGGTGACGAAGCGGCCCTGGCCCTCGTGGAACCACCAGGCCTCGCCCAGCCGGCCGCCCATGGCGATGGCCGCCCGGGCCTTGCCGGCGATGGCGATGGACTTCCCCCTTGCCCACGTCGAGGCCCGCAGCCTGTCCGACAGGGTCTCGGCGAGGAGCCGCTCGGGCGAGACGTCGTCGGGGCCCAAAGGCGCCTCGAGCACCGGGTGGTTGGGGTCGACGAAGATGGGCTCGAGCTTGCCGGTCGCGCGGTTGAAGACCTTGTTCGAGACGACCCCGTGCCGCCACGGGTACGCGCCGGTCATCAGCGTGGTGTGGCCGACGGCGGTGACGCACTCGGCCGACTCGTAGCGCAGCGAGGGCACGAAGGCGCCCTCGGCGATGAGCCGCGCCAGGCCGCCCTTGAGGCGCGCCCGGTTGCGCTGGAGCACGTCGGTGCCCAGCGCGTCGACGCTGATCATCACCGTCAGGCGCGGCGGCCTGGCCTCGGCCGCGAAGGCGAGGAGGGCCAGGGCGGCGGCGACGCAGCGGGGGACGTGGACCACAAGGCGCTCCTCGAAGGCGTGGGCTGCGAGGGCGAAGAATGAGCGGTTTCGGCGCCCCTTTGAAGCGCGAACGAAGCCATTCGCCTTCGCCCCGGCGCTGTGGGAGTCAGCGTCCATGCCGTCGAGCCCGCCGACCCCTCGCCTCGTCGAAGCCCGCACGCGCGTCATCTACGGCGACACCGATCAGATGGGCGTCGTGTACTACGCGAACTACCTGCGCTACTTCGAGCTCGCCCGCAGCGAGTTCTTCCGCGCGCTGGGGGGCTCGTACGTCGAGCTCGAGCGCCAGGGCTACGGCCTGCCGGTCGTCGAGGCGGGGGCCCGCTACCGGGTGCCGGCGCGCTACGACGACGTCATCGTCATCGCGGCGCGCCTCGCGCAGCTCCGCAGGGCCTCGCTGCGCTTCGAGTACGTCGTGCGCCGGGAGGGCGACGGGGTGGCGCTCGTCGAGGGGCACACCGTGCACGCCTGCGTCGGGCCCGGGGGAAAACCGACTGGACTTCCTGCGGCGGTGGTGCGACTGCTTTCGGCCGAGCCGGCCTGACCCACTGGAGCCTCAGCCATGGACCGCAACCTCGCCCTCGAAGTCGTGCGCGTCACCGAGCAGGCCGCCATCGCTTCGGCCCGCCTCATGGGCCGCGGCAACAAGAACGAGTCCGACCAGGCCGCAGTCGACGCAATGCGTCGCGCCTTCGACACCCTCAACATCGACGGCACCGTCGTCATCGGCGAGGGCGAGCGCGACGAGGCGCCGATGCTCTACATCGGCGAGCGCGTCGGCAAGGGCACGACCAGCGCACCGCCCGTCGACATCGCGCTCGACCCGCTCGAGGGCACGAACCTGTGCGCCTACGGCCGCCCGGGCGCCATCTCGGTCGTCGCCCTCGCCGAGAAGGGCAACCTGCTCAACGCGCCCGACACGTACATGGAGAAGATCGCCTGCGGCCCCGGCGCCCGCGGCTCCATCGACCTCGCCAAGTCACCCACCTGGAACCTCAAGTCGGTCGCCGAGGCCCTCGGCCGCGAGGTGTCCGAGCTGACGGTGGTGATCCTCGACCGGGAGCGCCACCACGAGCTCATCGCCGAGGTGCGACAGGCCGGCGCCCGGGTGCGCCTCATCGAAGACGGCGACGTCGCCGGCGCCGTCTCGACGTGCTTCGAGTCGAGCGGTGTCGACCTGTTGATGGGCACCGGCGGGGCGCCAGAGGGCGTCATCGCCGCGGCGGCCATTCGCTGCGCCGAGGGCGACTTCCAGGGGCGGCTGAAGTTCCGCAACCCCGAGGAGCGCGCCCGCGCGAAGAAGATGGGCATCGACGACGAGCACCGCGTCTACCGCGCCGAGGAGCTGGCGAAGGGTGACGTCATGTTCGCCGCCACCGGCGTCACCTCGAGCGACTTCCTCAAGGGCGTGCGCTTCTTCGCCCACGGCGCCGAGACGCACTCCATCGTCATGCGCTCGAAGACCGGCACCACGCGCTTCGTCACCGCGACGCACCGCTTCGACAAGAAGCCGATGTGAAAGCCCTTCGGGCTGGTAGGCTCTGACGCGTTCATCCCGCAGGCCACAGGAGTCCGAACCCCCATGCCCGGCGCCTCCCGCTCGATCGTCTTCAACGCACCGATGGAGAAGTGCTTCGAGGTCATCTCCGACTACGAGCGCTACCCCGAGTTCCTCCCCGAGGTCCGGAAGATTCGCACCTCGAACCGCAAGGGCAACGAGGTCGACGTACAGTACGAGGCCGAGGTGGTGAAGGTCATCAAGTACACGGTGCACATGCGCGAGGAGAAGCCCTCGCGCGTCGCGTGGACCTTCATCGACGGCGAGTTCATGAAGGACAACCGCGGCGGCTGGGTGCTCGAAGACGGAGGCAACGGCACGACGAAGGCGACCTACTCGATCGAGGTCACGGTGGGGCCGCTGGTGCCGAAGACCATCCTCAACGCGCTCGTCGACAGCCAGCTCCCCCGGCTCCTCGAGAACTTCAAGAAGCGCATCGAATCGATGAAGTGACCGCCCTGCGTTCGGTCCTCGTGAAAACGGGCGGTTGTCTGGCTCGAGTCGCGGGTTGATGCAGCGGCGGCGACGGTTACTATTGAGCTGTGAGTTTGGCCGGCGGACGGGAGTGAAGCGATGCTCGACGGGTACATCATCGAAGAGCTGCGTCGCCGTGAAGCCGAGCGTCAGCGGCAGGAGCGGCAGCAGCCGCAGCTCGACCTGCCCCTCCGCCGGGACGAGGGCGACCGTGAGCGTCGCTCCGACGGCGAGGAGCCCTCGGAGACGGGCGGCAGCGTGGTCACCATCGACCTCTGAGCAACCGGCATCGGGCCGCTCCGTTTGATTCCGCAGTCGATTCGCAGGTGGTTCGACCGGGGGGCCCGGCTCAAGGTCTTCTACGACGAGGCCTACCGGTTGCCGCTGGTGGGTCATGAGTCCGGGCCGCTGCACCTCGAGACGCGCCGGGCCGACGACGCGGTGCACTACCTCGTCTCGTCGGGCGTCGTGGCCGAGCGTGACGTGCTGGCGCCGCGCCCGGCCACCTATGGCGAGCTCTGCCGCGTCCACACCGAGGAGTACCTCGAGTCGCTGCAGCACGCGCCGACCCTCGCCCGCATCTTCGCCGTCGATGACAGTGACGTCTTCGTCGAGGCGGTGCTGCGGACGATTCGGCTCGCCGTGGGCGGCAGCGTCGCCGGCGCCCGTCACGCACTCGAGCACCGCTCGCC
>JADCJJ010000591.1 GCA_020247085.1 Myxococcaceae bacterium
AACTGGCAGGTGTCTGGCTTCACCGAGTACGACGCGCGCGGAGCGGCCGTGCGTCGCTTCCAACCGTACCTCGCGAGTACCGGAGCGTGTGAGGCGATGCCGCCGGCCAACGTGGCGTTCGCCCGGTACACGTACGACCCGCTGGGACGCATGCTTACCGAAGTCGAGGACGGCGCGACGCGGCGCAACGAGTACCGCCCGCTGCGGCTTCGTCGGTTCGACGAGAACGACACCGACGCCGCGCATCCCTTCTTCAACACGCCGACCACCGATGAATTCGACGGGCTGGGGCGCCTGGTCGCCTTCGAGCGTTCGCTGACGACCTCGGGGCCACAGCCCCGCACCACCATCAGCTACAACGCGCTTGACCAGATCGCCGTCGTTCGTGACCCGGCTGGAAACATCAAGACGCAGACCTGGGACGGGCTCAAGCGGCTCCTGACGGTGGCCGACCCGAACGGGGGCACGACCCGGTACGAATACGACGCCAACGGCAACCAGGTGAAGTCGGTTGACGCCCGGAGCCGCGTGGTGCGAACGCAATACGACGGCGCGAACCGCAAGACCGCGATGTGGGACGAGGCTGATGAGGCTGCGACGAAGATGTCGTGGACGTACGACCTGCTCACTGGCTGCACGGACTGCACGAACGCCGGCGGCGAGCTCGTTGAGACGCGCTCCCCGGCAGGCGCCGAGCGACGCGGCTTCGACCCCAAGGGCAACCTCACCTACCTCGAGCGGTCCGTCGACGGCGTGAGCTTCGTCACGCGTCGCCGTTACGACGGCGCCGAACGGGAGATCAGCGTCACGTACCCGACAGGCCTCGAGGTGCGGCGCACGTATGACGGTGCCGGGCGCGTCACGGCCGTGGCCAACTACGTCGACCGCGTCGAGTACGACGCCCGGGGTCGGATCAAGGGCATCGCCTTCACGAACGGCGTCGCGTCGACCTACAGCTACGACGCGCGGCTGCGCCTGGCGGGGCTGAAGACGGCCCTGAAGGACGGCTCGGCCCTGCTCGACCTTGCCTTCACCCGAGATCGGGTCGGCAACCTCTTGACGGTCGCAGAGAACGCGCCGCGGCCGACGGTTCGCCATGGGGCGACGCTGACGTACGACGCTTGGGAGCGGCCGAGGACGGTGTCTCTGTCGCGGGCGGCGGGAGAGCCTGAGGTGCTGAGCTTCGGTTTCGACGACATCGACAACATCACCTCGGTGACCTCGAGCCTCGGCGCGGCGAGCAAGGCAAACGTCGGCGCGTTCGCGTACCTCGCCAACAAGCCCAACGCCGTCGCTCGGGCTGGCTCGCTCGAGCTGACCTACGACGACCGCGGGAGCCTGGCGACGCGGGGTGGCGTCTCGTACACACGCGACTCGTTCGACCGGCTCGTGCGAGCGGAGCGGGGTGGCTCGGTGACCCAGTTCACGTGGGGTGTCGAGGGCGACCGCGTGAAGCGGGTCGACGACGCGTCAACGACGCTGTACGCGGAGCCGGACTTCGAGGTTCGCGACGGTATCGGCAACCTCTACGTACGGCTTGGCGCAGTGCGGGTGGCGCGGGTTCAGACGAGCGCCACCGCGCGGCTCGTCCTGTCGGACCTCGCGCCGGCCGTGGGTGCCGGGAGCGCGAAGGCCGTCATGGGTGACGGCCTCATCGACGTCGCCGATGCGTGGCTTGCGCAGGCTGCGTCTGTCAACGCGGTGCAGCTCACCGGCGGCCCCGCGCCTTCGGCGGTGGAAGCGCTGCTCGCCTCGTCCGCGCGGAAGCTCCTGGCCGAGGACGTGATGTGGCTCCACGCAGACCATGTGCGCTCAGTCGTGGCGTCGACCGACGCCACCGGCGCGGCCAGGGCTGAACAGAGCTTCTACCCCTTCGGAGAGGTTCGCGGCAGCACGGGCTTCGTCGACTCATACGGCTTCACTGGCGGAGAGCATGTCGCTGGCACGGGGCTCGTGCACTTCGAGTTCCGCGAGCTCGATCCGACGACTGGGCGGTGGGCGAGCGTCGACCCACTGTTCTTGGGAAGTACCCCAGACAACATCGATGACTACGGTGAGAGTCTTGGAGGCTACGTCTATGTGGCCAACAACTTCGCGAACTACAATGACCCGACCGGACTAGTTCGGGAGCGGAGCAACGCTGTCTCTGCGGGCAGCGGTGCCGGGGGCAAGGCGGCCGCAGGGGCCGTGCCCAAGCCTCAACGGGGCTCCAACAGTAAGACCAAGGGGCGGCTCAAGGCAGCATCCATCGTTGCCAACATCCTCTCTTCTGTGGTTTCGATCGTGGGCGCTATCATCTCCACTGTTGGGGCGGCCACCGGGGACACCTCGTTGAGTGCCACAGGGACATACGTGGGCCTCGCCGGGACGGTGCTGCAGGGCGTCGGGACGGCCACCGGCTCGGCTCTCGAGATCATCCGCAACAGCGAGAAGTCCGACAGGAAAAAGGCTGAGAGCGCGCAGGCCACGTCGTCGAGCGTGGGCCCGCCTCCGGACAGCGCGAAGCCGGCGAGCAACGTGGACCCGTCCCAGGCCGCGGCGGCTCCTGCTCAGAGCCCAGTTGTTTCTGCGCCGGTGAAGCCTTCGGGCGGTGACCCCACCCCGGCGAACGCTTCGGCGGGGCGCCCACAGCTGCAGCGCGTTCCGGCGTCCAGAGATCTGAGGGCGTCGTCAGTGACGAAGAAGTGACCCGAGAGGACCCCCATGACTCCCCATCGACACATCTGGTTGACAACGGCACTGTTCTTCACGTTGGCCGGATGCGGCTGCAACCCGCCCTGTGCGCCGGGCGCGAAGGACTGTGCATGCAAAGAGGCCAGCGTCTGTGACGACGGCCTCACCTGCGGTGAAGGCAACAAGTGCCTGGCGCCCAGCGCCGTCGGAGTCCAGGTGAGCGACCCCAACGCGCGAGGCTGCGAGGTGCTGCTGACGGAGGCCGCTGGGAGCACCGTGGCCGAGGTCTCCTTCTCGAAGGGCGTCAAGGGGGTCTTCTTCCGCGAGGCGCCTCGCGTGGCGTTCTCGTTCGTTGCCCCCGCTGACGCTCGGCTCCCTGCCGACGGGCTCGCTGTGGCCATCGCGGGCCCCGCCTCGGGAGTCAGCGTATCGAAGGTGACGTGCGTCGACTCGGCGGGCGTTCGCATTCCGAATGCCACCGTGCGAATCCAGTAAAGTGTCGTAGCCTGCCGCAGCTTTCGTCGAACGTCGTCTAGCGCTTGTCGTCTGCCGAAAGGACTCATCATGAGAACCGCAGCTCGTGCGTCGCTGGCTGGCTGGCTCCTTTGCCTCACGACGGGGTGCCCGATTCCCGCGATGACGCCCCAGCCGGATGCCGGGCAGGAGATGCGGGAGTGTCTCGTGGGTACGCAGGGGTGCCCGTGTACGACCGACAACCGGTGCGCCCGGACGCCGCGGGGCGAGCAGCTCGTCTGCATGGGCGGAACCTGCGAGACCATGAGCTGCGTGGCCGGTGACAAGGGCTGCGTGTGTCGCAACGGCAGTGAGTGCAACGGCGCCGCTGAGGCCTGCACCAACGGGTTCTGCATTCCCTCTGGGTGCAGTCCGGGCACCCGAGACTGTGCTTGCCTGGCGGGCACGTGTGACGTCGGCCTGCTCTGCCTCGAGAACTCCGTCTGCACCGACTCCGCCGGCTTCGAGGGTGGGCGCTGCTTGGCGAACGGCCGCTGCAACAAGGGGGCGCGGTGTGATCAGGCGACCAGCACGTGCGTCTTCTGCAACGTCGGCACGGCAGGCTGCCAGTGCAACCAGAACAACGGCTGCAACGCGGGGCTGGTCTGCAACGGCGGCCAGTGCGTCTCTCAGTCGCAGCTGCCTCCGGCGAACGCGGCCTGCTACACGCCGTGCCGCGCCGACCTCGAGGGTGATGGTGGCGTGGTTGCGGACTGCACGACCGACAACGTGTTCGCGGGGTGCTTGCCCGGCAAGACGTGCACCCAGGGCAGCTGTCTGGCGCCCGGTGAGACGAAGGCCTCGTGCACCAATGACTTGCAGTGTCCCTTCTTCCAGGTGTGTCTCTCTGGTGGGTGCTATTCGAACTGCGAGGTGAACGCTGACTGCCCGTCTGGGCTCGGCTGTTTCCGCAAGGCGTGCCGCCCGACCTGCGCGGCGCTCCGCGGGTCTCAGGGCGCCTGTGCTGCGGGCTTCGCCTGTGTGGCGAACGACGGCGAGAACGGTTTCTGCTTGGCGTCGGGGGCCCCGAGCTCGTCTTCGATGGCGCAGACCGGCTCGCAGCTCCCGAACGGTGGGCTCGAACTGCCGGTGGAGCGCGTCGAGCTGTCGAACGTCAAGACGAGCGGCACGTTTCAGGTCCTGAGCAAGGCGCGGGGCGCTCAGGACGTCACCGTGCGCAAGCTGTGGCACCAGATTTCGTACGCGGACGGCCGCTTCGAGCGCGTCGAAGCGCCTCGCGACCCGATGACGCGCGAGTTCCGGGCCTGCGACCCGGCTCGCAACGAGTGCCCGCTGTGGTGGCTGCGGCTCGGCGTACCTGGGGCGGCCCCGGTGCAGGCGCCGACGGTGGCGCTGCGGCTGTTGCCCGGGTGCGCCGACACGACCCGCTTCGTCGACGGCGGGGCCGCGCAGCCGTGCCCGGTGATTCGGGTCGAGAACGCGGGTGGCGTGCAGGCGGTGCGCTACGAGGGCGCCATCGAGGTGTCGACCCGGGACGCGCGCGTCGAGCTGACGCTCTCGTACGTCCAGCGCCCTGAAGGGCAGTGGACGGGCTCGATGTACTACTTCGGGACGTTCAATCGCACTGGCCTCGACAGCTGGATCTCGGGCACCGACAAGTCGAACGTGCAGCTGGTCAAGAACGGGCTCATTCAGAGCTGGGGGAGCTTGCGCGCGGGCCGCCTCGACGGTTGGCAGGAGTTCCTCGCGGTGCTCACCTCGACGCGCACCGAGTCGTGGAAGTTCGGCACCGTCGACCAACGCTGCAAGAACACCAACGGGAACGCGCCGAACGTCGCCTGCTACCCGTACACCAACACCAGCGGCGTGCGGCGCTACGTCCAGAACCGCGAAGACACGCCGATTCCGTCGGGTGTGACCGAGCTGCCGCTGGCGCTCAATCTGCGCCTGGACGCGACGGACCCCAACTCGACCTCGTTCGAGGGAAGGGTCGAGTCATCGAACGCGATGCACTACCCGGGCAACCCGGCCGTCAAGCTCCAGTTCAAGGGAAACCCGGCGTCTGCGTCGAGCTGTGCGGCTGGCATCGGCGGGACCGGTGATTGCCTGGTGTTTCTCAGGGAGAACGCGGTCGGCGCCAACCGGTTGATCTCGGAGATCGGCGGGCGCTACCTGCCGACCAACGGCTCCTGCGTGATGGGCTTCGCCGCCAACCAGGTGCCATGGTTGGTACCCGGCTTCACGGCGAACACCGCGACCGACTCCAACGGGAACCGCTTCCGGACGGAGTGCCGGGACGAGGTGCTGCCCTTCGACGTGATGATGTCCTCGCGGAACGGGCCCCTGAACCAGAGCCTCGCGGGTGGCAACCCGGTTCCAGATGGACGGTCGCGCAGGCGTACGCTTCGGTTCCTCGATGGTGCCCTGGTCAACCAGAGCGAGCTGTTCGTGCTCTTCGAGGAGAGCTACGAGAGCTTCATTCCCGGTCAGTCGCCGACGACGGCCTACGGCTTCCTGCTGTTGAAGCGCGCGCAGGCCAACCTCGACAACAAGTCCTTCGAGGGGCTGAGCCCGCCGGCGACCCCGCCGGTCCGGACGGCGCCCGTTCCTCCAGGTGCGCAGTGTGACCCGACCCTCGTTCAGGGGGCGCTCGGAAGGCCGACGGCCACGGCGGCCTCGTCGTTGACCGCAGAGGAGCGCGTCGCCCTCGTCCGCACCTTGATGAACGGCACCACCAGCGGCCCTGGCTTCTCGCCGCTCTCGAGCAGTGACCCGAACAACCGCATTCACTCCTACTGCGAAGACACGGGGTTCTTCAACGGCGGGCCGCGGGACGACGGCTCGGCGAACGCGGTGCGCATTCCGTGCCCTGCCGGAAGCCGGGTCGTGTTCTTCAACGCGGGGATTCGCACCAACGCGGAGATCGCCGCCGAGAGCTGCAACACGCCAGCGAACTCGCTGCCGGACGGCGGCGTTGGCCGCGGGACGTGCCAGCAGACGCTCAACGTGTGGCGAATCAACGGGAACGTCCTGACCGAAGAGAATCCGGTCTTCGAGTGCAACATCGTCGCCGGACAACGGCCGGTGTTCTGCGACGACAACCGGCTCGACCTGCGAGCGGGCAAGACTTTCTTCCGGAAGCAGCCGACGGTCACCGCGCGTACCTTCCTGCCGCTGCGGGCGCTGATCGACGCGGCGTTCAGGTACAAGACCAGGTTCCGGTCGACGTCGGGTCAGACGCTCGGCTTCGCGCCAGCGCTCTGCGTTCCGAACTCGGACCAGGTGCCGTACTGCTATGACCCGGTGCAGATCGAAGAGGCGCGACAGCGGGTCGACTGCCTCGTCAACCTCTACAGTGTCGACGCGTGGAACAACGAGCTGGGCGCTCGGGACATGGCGCTTCGCAACGAGCTGTACACCTTCCTCAAGCGCAGCTTCTCCGACTTCGAGCGCTCCCCCGTTCCGTACGAGGGCTTCGAGCGGCTGTACGCCGAGCTGCTCATCATGCAGGGCGACGAGTCGCTCACCGCGGCCTATGCGTCGCGCTTCGACCTCGCAGCGACGGGTGGTGCGAGCTTCAGGGGCTCGGCCTTCGAGCCGAACGGCATCGACCTGACTGGAGTCGCCGGGGCGGAGATGTTCAGGCTCTACCAGGCGGTCCAGTACTACCAGCTCGCGCTCGACCGGCTGTACATGCTGGGGCCGAACATGCAGGTCGCCCTGGCGCGCGGCAACGTCGGGAGCGACGCGAACTTCATCTCACCCGAGATGGTCACGAGCTACCTCGAGCGGCTGATTCGGGCTGCGTCGCAGAAGGCCAGGGCGCTCGGCGAGGTCGCCCGTCGTTACCAGAACTTCAACCGCCCAGACCTGGCGCGGCGGACCATTGAGCGCGGCTACGTGGGGACGTACCTCGAGAGCGCGATCATCAGCCGTCAGATGCTCGACATCGCCGCGGTGTCGACATCGGCGGCGCTCCCGCAGATCAACGTCACCATCGAGAAGGCTCAGCGCAACTACCGCATGGCGCTGCTCGACATGCGGGAGATGTACGCGCAGATCACCGACGAGCAGAACTTCTTCGGCTACCCTGCCGACTACATTCCGTTCCCCGCGGTCGACGGTTCGTCGACCTCGTCAGCAAACGCGTTCGAGTCACTGTTGGCGCTCGCGAAGCAGCGGCTCGATCTCGCGAAGACCCGGGAGCAGACGGCGCTCCAGTCAGGGCGCCAGGGGCGGGTCGATGCGGCGCAGTTCCAGAGCGATCTCACCGGGGTCCGCAACAACTATGAGAACCAGCTCGCGCAGATCTGCGGGACCTTCACGGCAGAGGACGGCCGCGTCTACCCGGCCATTCGCAAGTACGCGCCGCTGTCCGAGGTGGCGACCGCCATGGGTGACCCCTGTGGGCGGCTCGGGAACGGCGAGCTTCACAACGCCATGGGGAACGTCAAGGACTCGTCTCTGAAGCTCAAGGGCGTGCTCTTGCGGAGCGACAACATCATCGCCGACATCGAGATCGAACAGCGCCGCGTGGCACAGCAGTGCGCGCTCAACACCTCGGTCGCTGAGCTGCAGTATGAGATCGCCGAGAAGCAGGCCAACCTCGCCAATACGCTCGCGGAGCAGCGCGCCCTCGCGTCCTTCCTCCAGGCGACCGTCGCAGCCGTCGTGAACAGCATCGAGGTGTTGGATTGCGAGATCCAGTGCGCCTCGTCGGCAGCCATGGCCGCGACGGTTGCTACCGCGGGGATCGCGTCAGCGGGCGCCTCGTACGCGAGCGAGTTGGTCATCGCCAAGAAGGAGGCCGACCAGCGCTCGTATGAGCGCAAAACGATGCGCGTCATCGCGAATCAACCGTGCCAGGCGGCAGAGATCGACTCCGTCGCCAAGATCGCGGACCTCACCAACAACATCCTCGAGGTGCAGATCGAGGCGCTGCGCTCGGACTACGGGGTGCGCCTCGCAATGAGCGAGGTGACGCGGCTGGCGTCGAACGCGCAGCGCCTGCAGGCCCAGCAGGAGGAGGCCGAGCAGCTCGCCATCAACCTGCAGGCGGCGCAGAACGACCCGAACGTTCGGATCTATCAGAATGACTCGATCATCAACGCCGACGTCAGCTTCCGAGATGCGTTGAGCATCGCCTACCGTCTGACGCGGGTGTTCGAGTACTACACGAGCCAGTCGTACGCGAAGAAGGAGCAGCTCTACCTCATTCGAATGGTGACGGCGGGCCAGTACAACCTCGAGAACTACCTGCTCGAACTCGAGAACGCCTTCAACACCTTCGAGGAGAGCTTTGGCAACCCCGACGTCCGGGTGCTGGTGCTGTCGCTCCGCGACGACATCTTGCGCATTCCCTACCTCGGCACCGACAAGCGCGAGCTGACCGAGGCCCGTCGTGTCGAGATGATGCGGGAGCGCCTGCGTGACGTCTCGTTGCTCGACTCGCGAGGCTACCTGACGCTGCCGTTCTCGACCGACCTGAAGGCGCTGTCTCCGCTCACCCGCAACCACAAGGTGCGCCACGTCGAGGTGGACTTCAACGGCGTGCGCATGGGCGACGGCGTGTTGCGGGCCTACCTGCGCATGTCGGGCACCGGGGTGGTTCGGAACGTCAGCGACGAGACCGACTACTACGTGTTCCCCGAGCGCACGGGCGTCATCAACGCGTCGATTCTCGGCGCCAAGGTGTTCGACCCCGAGATCTACCGCAACTACCGCTTCCGCGACCGGCCGTTGGTGAATACCCTCTGGGAGCTCATCATCAACCAGCGCGACGAGCTCGTGAACCGCGACGTCGACCTGCAGACGCTGAATGACATTCGCATCCTCATCTACTACTCCGACTTCACCACCTTCTGAGCCTCGCGAGGATGCCCATGTTTCGTCGTTCATCGCTCGCTGCCTGTTGCATCATCGCTGCGATGTTGTTCGTTGCCTGCCCTCCGCCCGGCCCAGGGATGGAGGACGCAGGGAGTGGAGGGGGCTCTGGTGGAGGTTCGGCCTGTGAGCCCGGCGCCGTTGGGTGCGCGTGCGCGAACAACGCGTGCCCCGTGTCCGGCGAGTGCGTCGCTGGCACCTGCGTCGCCTGCCAGCGCGGGGCGCTGGGCTGTGTCTGCCGCGCAAACAGCACCTGCGAGATGGGGCTGCGGTGCAGCTCGGGCACCTGCGAGACCTGCCCCGTCGGGCAGACTGGGTGCGCCTGCAACGGCACCACCTGCAGCGCGGGGCTGACCTGCAGCAACGGCACCTGCGTGCCCGACACCTGCGTCGCCGGTACCCCCGGGTGCCCGTGCAACTCCGGCAGCCCCGTGTGCAACGCCAACGCCTACTGCGACATGACAGGGCGGTGCCAGATGTGCAGCCCCGACGTTCGCGGCTGCGCGTGTAACTCGCAGTCGAACTGCCTCGGCGGGCTCGTCTGCAACATGGCCACCATGCAGTGCCGCGACGCTGTCACCTGTGCACAGCTCAAGGCCGGCGCCGACGGCGGAGCGCCCGCTTGCGCGGCGAACCAACTGTGCACCGAGCAGGCCGGCCAGGATGCGGTGTGCGTCGCAGGCATGTGTGAGCCGAACTTCAAGTTCGACTCGAGCAACAACACCTGCGTCGCCTGCATGTCGACGAATTGCATGAACGAACCGACGTGCTCCATCGACGGGGGCATCGGGGGCACCTGTGAGGCCCAAAACCGCGTCTGTGTCGAGGCAGGGCAGGTGGCGGCCTGTGGTGCTTGCAAGGCGGGCTTCAGCCAGAACGGGGCGGGCATGTGCATGCCGGTCTCCCGCTGTGGCAGCACCACCTGCCAACTCAACGAGTTCTGTGACATCAGCACCGGCGTCCCGCGCTGCACCGTGCTCCCCTGCCCGCCAGGCCAGGCGAAGGACACCCCCAGCCCCACCGCGGCTTGCACGCAGTGCACCAGCCCGGCGACCTGCAGTGGGGTGGGGTACTCCGGGCGGTACTGGCCGTTCCGAACGACGGCCAATCAGCGCTGCATCTGCGAGACACTCGACGGGTACTTCGAGCCGGGCACAGCGTCTTCTGCGGCCACCCCGTGCGACGCCGACAACGACGGGTGGGTCAACGCGCTCGCCGACGGCACCGACATCACGGGCGACCCGTCGCTGCAGGCCAATGCGCGCTGCACCATCCGCAGGGTCGACCGGGTGAAGCTGGTCGAAGAGACCGGCCTCACGGCCGAGGTCCACTCCTGTACGACTTCGTTCAACCTGTTTGTTCCACGGGAGCGGCTGGTGGACGGTGGCCTCGTGCCGCTTGACGACGGAGGGTTCCCGCCGCTTCCCGCCGGCAACGCGTCGGCGTGCCCGTCGAACGCGATCCTCCCGTTGCGCCTGCTCGAGAGCCCCCGAAACGATACCCCCGGTCAGCCGATGGGCACGCGTGTTCCTCGCTACGGAGACGGCGGCCGGGTGCTCGAGGCGCGCGAGCTCAACGCCCTCACCAAGGGCTGTGTCTCGCTCACCGGTGACTTCAACGACAACACCATCGATGACCTGACGGAGCTGCAGCCGCTCGGCACTCCGGCTGACGACCAGGAGCGGCTCCGCTCGTTCGCCTACTTCATCGAACTCTACACCGCGTACTTCGAGCCTGGCCCGAGCGGTTTCGGCGCGCTCGTCATCCAGGAGCGTTCGCGCTGCGACAGCCGGTTCCCGCTCCGGTACGATCCGACGGCAACCGAGCTGCCCGACGGCGGGTTCAGCGACGGCTTCAGCGCGCTCATCGACGGTGGCTCTCGTTACTGGCGCTCGTGCGAGCGCCGGCGTGACCCAGGCTACAGCGAGGGTATTCGCGCGCCGGGCTTCGACTTCGCGCAGTGGACCTGCCCGAACCAGCCAACGGGCACGTGTCCAGGCAGGCAGTTTCCGTCAGCGTCGCAGGTGGCTCCGACGGATCCAGCCACCACTTTCTTCCGCGACTTCGGTCGCTGCGCGCTCGGTGGCCAGTTGCCGTTCGACCGGCGTTGGCGCGGCTTCGGGCACCACAGCCAATTCAAGTGCGTCAACGTCACCACGTCGAACCCGGGCGGCGTCAACGTCGCCCCGGGCGCCTTCGACGCTGGCGTCATCGACGCGCTCGTCTTCAACGAGTG
>JADCJJ010000592.1 GCA_020247085.1 Myxococcaceae bacterium
CCGGAACCTCGAGCGTGAGCTTGGCCATGCCTCCATCTGCCTCATCACTCCAGCCCACCGGAAGAGCCCCGCCCAGAGGACGATCAGCTCAACTGATGCTCATGATCCGATCCACACCCGGCCGGGTCGCTGCGCCTCATGTGTCGCTATCAGCTCGGCAGCCCGCGTCGCCGCAAGCAGGCGCGCGTAGAGGTCTCGTTGGATGTTCTCCGCTTTCTGCCGCACAGCATCAAGCTACGCAGGGAAACGTCATTGGACCAGCTCGAAGAAGTCGTACGTGAGGGTCACCGACTCGATGACGTTCTCGTCGCTCTCGTTGTCCCACTCCCCCGCTACGAACTTTACGGGCCACGCGCGCACCAGCGTCCACCGCCGCAGCGTCACGCCATCCCGGTCCTGCTGAACAATGTCGAGGTTCCGCTTGTACGCCACGTCGGGCAGCCCCAACCCGCTCGAGGTGATGGCCACGTCCTGAAACCAGTCGAACAAGTCATGGTCCCGCGTCGCTCCGCGCTCCAGCGTCACGTCGGCGAACGTCAACCTCCCCGGGCTCTTGTTCGGGATGAGCGACCCGCCTTCGAAGTACTGCACATTGGCCACTTCGACCGAGAGCTCGCTGCACTTCTGAAACCCGGCATGGGTGAAGCCGTCGATCTCCACGACGTATTTGAACTTCTTGTGGAAGGTCCGCGGGGTGCCGATGACGGCCATGGGTGACTCCTTCAGGAACCCGCGCCAGCCAGCTCGGCCTCGAGGGCCCGCGTGTCCTGGCTGATTCGGAGAATGATGAACTCGGCCGGCTTGTTGGTAGCCAGGCCGACGCGCGCGATGAGCTTCCCCGCGAAGATGACGGACGGCGTGTTGAGCGCGTCCGACACGTCGACGAAGAAGGCCTTCGCCGGGTCGCGGCTGCGGAAGGCATCGTTGTTCATCTGCGCCAGCAGGAAGGCCGTGATGGTCCGCCGCACCTGCGCCCGCAGCGCCTCGGTGTTGGCCTTGTGCCGGGCGAACTCCAGCCCCTGCTTCAAGCTGCGCTCGATGAAGATGACGCCGCGGCGTTCGCCGACGTACGGGAAGTTGCCGTCTCCCTTTAGCGTGCGGCTGCCGTCGATGAAGCGCGGCAGGCCGGGGCCAGTGGTGAGCGGGTTGACGCGGTGAGGGTAGACGAGGTCGCGCTTCTTCTCCTCGAGCACCTCGTCCGTCTCGAAGCCCAGCACGCCGAACATGCGCCCCGCCTCGATGCCCGCCGGCGCGTCGTACACCCCACCAGGCCGCGCCGAGTCGGTTCGCGAAAAGACTCCGGCGATGATGCCTGAGGGCGGCACCACGACCTGCGTTTCAGGGCCGAAGACGCTCTTCGCCGGGTTGAGGACGGTCACTCGCGGCCAGTACAGAGCGGCGAACTCCGACAGGCGCTCGAGTGCGGCCGTGGAGCTGACATAGGTGACGATGCCGGTTGCGCTCTGGTCGGCGGGCGGGTCGAGGACGGCGAACACCGTGCCGTCTCGGGCGACCTCCGCGTACTGCACCATCGCGAGGTGGGTCGCTGGCGTCGCGCGGCCGGGCACGAGGAGCAGCGACAGCTCCTGCACAGAGTCCAACGCGTGCAGTCCCGTCTTGGCCAGCTCGCTGCCGATGAAGTCGTTGTCGTCGAGGCCGGCGAGCCCGTCGTTGCCTCCAGCCAGACTGATTGCCTGCGGTGCGGGCATCGTCTGCAGGAGCGCAGTCACCTTCACGTAGACCGAGCCATTCGAGGCGTCGTTGACGATGGTCTCCACGAAGCGCGCGTCGGTGGGCGTCAGCGTGAGGTTCGGGAAGCTCTCGCGGTACGTCCCGTCCTCGACAACGAGGAGGTCGAATGCCGTCGTGCTCCGGTTGGTCCCCGCGCGGACCTCGAGTTCGAGGTTGTTGGCGTACGCGCCAGGGTCCTTCCCTTCGACGCGGAGGGCGTTGGCCGCACCCGAGGCGACACCTGCGTGCGCCAGGGTGTCGAAGCCGAAGGCGGCGGCCGTAGTCGCCCGGGCCTGCAGCGTCGCCGTCACGCCGGTGGAGGTCGTCTGCAGCACGACGACGCCTCCGACGCCCTGGCTGACCTGCACTCTTGGCACTGCGGCTTCGACGACGGCTTTCACCTCGTCGGCAGTGACGGCGCGGAGGTTCGCCACGTTGCCGGTGCCCTGCGCGACGGACGCCGGAAAGCCGAGGGGCGTGTTGGCAGTGCCGCCCGTCACCTGCAGGCGACTCGAGGTGCCCACGGTGTCGCTGGTGAGGGTGAGGCCGGGGCGCGAGGTGGCCTTGCCTCCGATGATGGCGGCGTTGATGGCCGCGGCGACCTCGGTGGAAGTGGCCTGCGCGACGTTGCCGAAGTCGATGGCGGCGAAGGTGAGGCGCTGCTCGGGGCCTCCGTCGACGCGCATCAGAAGCGTCATGCCGTCAGCCAGGGCGAAGGGCCCGGCGCCGGTGGCGAGCGAGGCGGCGGCTCCAGTGAAGACCGCGGAGGCGTCGGCGGCGCCATTCACCGAGAGCACCAGGCGCTCGTTGTTCTGCAGCGCGAAAGGACTGGCCGCGGCGCTCGTCAGGATGGCGGGCGTGGGCCCTCCGCCGGCGACGACGAAGCCTATCGCTCGCGTTGCTGTCGCGGTGCTGGGCTGCGAGATGTCCGTGTAGTGCACCGTGCGAACGACCCACAGCTGACTTCCACCGTTCTCGAAGAAGCCCATCGCGGCCAGGGCGAGTTCGCTGTCGGGAGTGAAGCCTCCGAAGCGCGTCTGGAACTCGTCGAAGGAGCTGCACAGCACCGCCTCGCCGATGGGGCCGCGCTCGGTGACGCCGACGGCGCCGGCGACCGAGGTGGGCGCCGAGGTGATGCCGCGGACTCGCGGCTCTTCTTCGATCACGACGACCTTCGACGACAGGAGTTGTCCACTCACGCGGCACCTCGCTTCACAGAGAGCGAGCCGTCGCGGACCGCGCAGACCAGCTCAGGCACGGACAGCACTGCGTCGTCGGCCGACACCGTCAGGCCCGACGGGATGGTCAGAGACGGCGCGACTCGAAGGGTGCCTGGCCGACACGCGCACCGGCCCAACGCCGCGCAGTACACATCGTGGGCCAGCACGAAGACCAGACCGCGGCGGCTGGTGTTGGTGATCGCCACGGTCACGAGAGTCCCTCGGTCTCGAGCACGGGCTGGTTCACCAGGCGCGTGAGGTCGAGCGGCAGCCCCTCGTCGACGTCGAAGCCACGCACCACCAGCCCGCAGGTGAAGACGCGGACGTCGTCACGGCTGGCCAGCTGTGTGCGGAAGTCGCCGTCGGCGTCGAGCTCCCACCGGACGGTGCCCTTGCTCACGTCGGCAGGGTCTCGAGGCAGCTCGAGCCAGCGGTTGCGATTCAGGAAGGTCGCCACGGCGCCCATGAGATTGAAGAGCTCGGCGGCGCGGCTCGATGCGGCGGTGACGCCGAACATCAGGTCGACCGTCATCGCCGGCTTGCGACGGACCGCCTGGAGCCCTGCCGGCGTCCCCACCACGTCGTAGTGCGCGGCGTTCGCGGAGTAGAAGCGGTTCTGCCGGAGCGTCGGGCCCGTCAGCACCAGAGACGGCAGCTTCGCCATCGCGATGACTGCAGGTCCATCAGTGCCGGTGTCGTCGTAGTCGACCGACACCGAGGCGCTCACGTTTGCGACCACCTGCCGCTTCAGCTCTCGAAGCAGCTGCCGAACGACGCGCGTGAGGTCGGCCTCTCGAACAATCGCAGGCCGCTCGAAGCGATAGGCGAGCGGCATGACTGCCCGCTCGCCGGGAATCGGAGCTCCAGCGCTGTCGAGGTTGAACACCTCGACGTCGACCTGCCCGGGCTCGTGGATGGGCGTCCTGAGCTCCACCACGGAGCGCTGCCCCTCGCGCCGTACCGAGACGACGTCTGCCGGTCGCCCGCCGAACACAACGAAGGGGCGAGCGCCGAAGTCACCCTCGAGTCGGATGAGGTCGCCGCCGCTTGACGGTCCGACGGCCGGAACAATCGCGCTGATGGTCGGAGTCGCCACGCCAGCGAAAAGCCCTCGGCTTTGCCGCGCGGGGACAGGCTACGGCGACAGCCCAAGCTGCGCCGCGATCCGCTCCAGCAGCCGTCGACCAGCCCCCGCGCGGAACTTCTCGAAGGCCGGGCGAAGGAACGGGCGCGCCGGCACCTGCGTGACGACGACCCCACGACCACTGCCACCGGTTGGAGTGACTCCTGCGCGCTTGAACAGCACGGCCAGGAACCGTCGCATTTTCGGCGTGATGGGAATGATGACGGGGGGCCCGCCGAACTCCTGGAGCTGGGCGACGTCGGCCAACGACTCACCTGTGCTGCTCTTCGCAGTCCGAAGCACACCGACGAAGACCTCATCGCCCGCGGTGATGACCGAGATGGCGTTCCTCAGGTCGCCGCGTACCAGGAGCGACTTCGTACCGCCGAAGCCCTTCAATTGCCGCGCAGCAAGCGTCAACGGCGCAGGCGGTCGGATGGGGTCTCCACCCGGCGCCTGCGCCGTCAACCCGCGCACGACTTCATTGCGCAACGCATGGGCCTCTTGCTTCAGCGCGGTCTCGACGGCGCCCTTGAGCCTCCCCGACGTCGTCGAGAGCAACTCGCGGGCACGCGCCCAATCACCGGTTCGTCGAGAGGCCATGTTCGCTTACGGCGACGCCGGGGGCTCCGGGATGCAGGTGTTGCCGTCGACGACGCCGGTGTCATCGGAGGTCACGAACGCGCAGACCAGCGGTCGCCGAGCGAGCCGGCTCAGCTCCCCGCAGTCGGCGAGCGACCGCCACTCGCGCTTCGCGTTGCACACCTCCACGGTGTTGCCCAGGCAGCGCGAGGCCCCCGGGTCGCAGGGGCCCTCCGCGCAGCCAGCGAGCGCCACCAGACAAGCCATCACCATGAGATTCTTCATTGAGACACTCCGTGCTGCGGGTTGTGGGACGACGAGCGGCGAGCCCGCGTGTCTGCCGCCTTGCCCCACCTCCAAAGCCCGCGTGCGGTGACGCCGGGGACCGCGCCATTTCGCCCCCGTGCACGCCACGAGCGACACCGCGAGCACCGCTGCCATCACGAACTTCGTCCCGCGGGTCTGTCGCTGAACGACACCACGAGCAGGTTCCGGCGCGGCCGACGTCGGAAGAGGCCGAAGCCCGCGTGCCGGGCCTCCGTGACGTACAACCCTGGTGGAGTCCTGACTGCCCACACCAGCTGCCCCTCGGTGTCGAACAGCCCACCGAGGCGGTCGCTCGCGCGGATGAGCGCCTCCCCAGTCGTCACATCGACCAGCCCGAGTCGCTCGAGGTCACGGAAGTGGAAGACCAGTTCCAGGGTCGACGCAGGGGTGTTGCCCGAAGGCGTCATGCGCACAGCGTTCAAAGTTTCTGGCTCGACCTGACACGGAACACGCACCGGCGGGTGCTCGCGGCGGAAGGCGTCGCCCACGCCGTCGCTGTCGACGTCGAGGAGGGCGGGCTCCTTGAAGTCCTCGTCGTAGCCAGGGGCTTGCGTGGCCATCGCGACCGGATCGAGCCGATGGAGCTCGGCCAAGAACGGGAAGATCAGCCGCCCGCGCATCAGGCAGCTCCGAGCGGTGACGTGCGCACGTAGGGCGTCAGCAGCGCGTCGACGTCGGGGTCGCCGGTCAGCCAGAGCCCGCCGCCGCGGTTGGTTTCGAGGCGGTAGCTCTGATCGCGCGTGCGCTCCTCGAGGATGCGCCAGCGGCTGCGCGCCTCGAAGGCAGCATCGTCAGCGAGGGGAAGCACACCGCGGAGGACCAGGAGGAGGCAGGCGCGCTTCACAGCCAGCGGCGTGCGGCCGAGCGGCGTGCCGTCATCCTCGGTGTAGCCCCAGACCCCGTCGGCGAGGACGTTGCCGCGCCCCTTCGGGAACAAGAGGCCGTGCCGCAGCGTCAGGCGAGCGCCGTCGAAGCCCGGGCCAACGGGCGAGCCGACAATCACCAGCGCTGAAGGGTCGGGCAGGAAGTCGAATGGCGACGCCGCAAAAAAAGGGAACGGCTGGCGGCCCTCGTAGTCGACGCGCAGGGCATCGAGCCGAATGGGCGGCACCGGCAGTTCGATGGTCGGCGTACCTCGACCGTCGAGGCGGAGCTTCGCCTGGCGTGGCTCGAAGTACTGTCCGGTGGCCTTGTCGATGGTGCGCGTCGCCTCGTCGAGCAACGCCAGCACCCTCGCGTCGGCGGCAGAGGCAGGAGAGACCCCCTCCCCACGGACCTCTGCCACCGACGCGTACACGTCACGCCTTCCGCGCGGAGCGGGTCGGCGCCTTCGCCAGGTCGGCGGTCGTCATGTCGCCGCGGGCGGGGCTGAGCCGCACGTCATCGGCGGCGGCCTTACGCACCTTGGCCTCGCTCTCCTCGCGCGTGTCGAGCGCCTTCGCCTCCTCCTCGGTGCAGACGTCGAAGGCCAACTGCGACACCTCGTCGCCCGGCGTCTGGCGAACGACGCGCACGTAGTCGGCCACGGGCTTGTCGACGCGGTACCAGCCACGCTCCTCGTGGAACTTGATGCCCGCGTAGGTGAACCGCCGCAGCACGCAGCCGCGGCGGGGATCGAACGACTTGAGTCGGACCAGCATCGTCTCCATGGAATTCCTCACAGCTGGATGTTGATGAGCTTCGCGACGCCGGGCTCCTCAGCGAACTTCGCGTCGAACCGCAGCGTCGCCACCACGCGCAGCACGCCGGCCGACACGTCTCGGAACGACTCCAGGCGAATCTGCCGCCAGATGCCGACGTGCACGTTCTTCGGGTTGCACAGCAGGGCGACGGTGCGGTTGTTCGCCTGGCCGAGGTTCTCGGGGAAGAGCGGCACCGGCTTCACCGGCACGCCCGAGTACAGCGCCGGCGTGTCCTCCTCGATGAAGCGGTCGCCGCCGACGGTGGCGCGGTCGGCGAGCGTGTTCCGGTAGTCGAGCTCGGCGTCGACGCTCGTGAGGAACGCCATCTGCTTCTTGTCGCGCAGGTACTCGCTCGGGAGCGACTTGAGCATGTCGCGCAGGAGGTTCTTGTTGATGGCCACACCCGCGGCGTCGACGACGTGGCTCGTCGTCTGCTTGAGCAGTCCGTCCATCGTTGCGAGGAACGCGTCGGCAGAGGCGGTGTCACCGTTGATGATGACCTCCTCCATGTCGCGGCCGGCGGCCTCGGCGATCATCTCGAGGATGGTCTGCCGCAGCTCGCCGCGCTCGATGTTGTCCTCGAGCACCTCGTCGGAGAGGTGGACCTCGGCCTTGAACAGCCGGGCGTCGAGCTCGAGGAAGCTGAGGTCGGGGCGCGCGCGGTCGGCGACGGCCAGCGCGGTCGCCTCCTGGCCGGGCCGGAGGATTCGGCTGCCGAACTTGATCTTCGAGAGCTGGTGCTTGGGCGACGCCATCGGGACGACTGTGGCGAGCTGCATCAGCACCGACTGCTTGATGAGCAGGCGCATGAACTTCTGCGCCTGGGCGGGGAGGAGAATGCCTCCGCCGGCCGTGAGGTCAGCGAGCGCGAGGTCGGCCTTCTCGAGCAGCGTGCGATTCGAGGTGTAGCTCATGGTGGGTGTGTTCCTTCCCGGGTCAGGGCTCGTGGAAAGAGACCGCCTTGTCGACGTTCTCCCGGTCCATGGGCTTGTTGAGGTCCATCGGCCAGCCAACGTCCTCGGGCTGGGACTTCGTGACGGGCTCCGCGGGCGCGGCGCTGTTGGGCAGCCCGAACTGCTTCTCGACGCGACCGAGGCGCTGAGCCTGAGCCGTCACTGACTCGGAGAGCGCCTTGAAGGACTCGGTCAGCTTCGCGAGGCCCTCGGTGACAGGTGCGAGGTCGACCTTCTTGGTGTCATCCTCTTTCGGCGCCTGCTCCTCAGCGTCTTCCTGCGGCGCAGGCTTCTTGCCCCGACGGAGCCGCGCCGCAGCCGCCTTCGCCGCGCTGAGGTTCTCGGCGATGGACTTGGTCTTCTCGGTCTCGTCACCGTCCTCGGCTTCGGAGAGGCCTGCCTGGGTGAGGAGCTGCTCGCCAGTGCTGCGCAGCTGCTCGGCCAACGCGGTGATGCGCGGGTCGGAGTCGTCGTCGCCCAACAATTCGACGATGTCCGTCAGGCTCTCGAGGGCCGCGAGCGCCATGCCCAACGGGGAGTCATCGGGCACGTCGGTCTTCTTCGTCTCTTCGGTGTCCATGGAGTCGTCCCTCTTCACGATGAGAAAGCGGCGTAGGTTCGCGGCACGGTCGACGAGGGAGACCTCCTCGACGACCATGTCCACGAGCCGGTGCACGCCGTCGGTGGTGGTGCTCATGCTGCGGCCTCCGTCTGCGGCTGGGTCGGCTCGGGCACTCGTCGGGCGGAGCCGCCGATGGAGAAGCCGGTCAGCTCGCCGGACTTCACCTTCTCCCAGAGCTCATCGCCCTGGACGCGGACCGCCAGAAGCCAGGTGCCCCTGCGCACCGAGGTCTCCCCGAGCGCGAAGTCGGTGGGCGCGAGGAAGCTCTCGAGGACCTTCACCTCGTCGTTGACGCGGAGCCGGTGCATCAGGCCCAGGCCGCCGAACTCCTCCATGAAGCGGTGCGCGGCTTCTCGGATCTCGTCGGCGGAGTAGATGTCACCCTGCGCGTCGATGACCTCGGGCTCGAGGACGATGCCCAGCACGTACCGCTCGTCGGTCGGGTCGGTGCCCTTGAGCAGCTTCGTCGGCTTATCGAACTCCGACTCATCAGGGGCGCAGAGCCAGTCGTCGATGGCCTTGCTGGTGGGCTCGTAGTTCGCGACGAGCAACTGCGTGAGCACCGACGGTCCGCCGACCCCGCGCATCGCGCCGATGGTGCGTGGCGTGCGGATGCGCTTCACCCAGAAGTCGGAGCCCTTCACCATCGCGGGGAAGCGCCCGCGAATGCCGTAGGTGATGAGGAACTTCCCCTTGAGGGACTGGAGCAGTTTGAAGAAACGCTCCTCGTCGAAGTCCGACTCGCCGACGTCGACGTTGTACCCAGGGTACGGCGGGTCGAGGAAGAAGGCGGTGTCCTTCGAGTCGTACTTGCGGACGACCTTCTCGTAGTCGCCGCCGTAGACCTTCACCTTCTTCAGGCGCGGGCCGAATTCCTCGATGCGCTTGATGGTCTTCGCTTCGACGCCGACGACCGACGGGCTGAAGCTGCGGCCCCGCATCTTTCCGTACGAGAAGTGGGTCAGGTACAAGAAGCGGTGCAACCGCTCGACGTCGCTGCTCGGCTTCGCGTCGAGGAGCCCCTTGAAGGTCTTCTCGTCACCGACCCATGGCAGCTTCTTGAGGCGCGCCAGGTCGTTGGGCGTGAGCTTCTTCAGCAGCTTGTACGCGTCGGCGATGTCGGGGTCAGCGTCGTTGATGACCTCGACCGGCACAGGCTCCTTGGCGAAGAGCACCGCGGCGCTGCCGGCGAACGGCTCGACGTACGTCTTGTGTCCCGGGAGCATGGCCGCGAGGCGCTTCGAGAGGCGCTTCTTGCCCGCGGGCGAACCCCAGATGGTCTTCTCGACGTCCTCGGTCGTGGCTGCCCGAAGGACGGCGCGCGAGCGCGCGATGGCGGTCTGGAGGTCGGACATGGGCGCGGGCATCGCCTTCAGCGGACGGGCAGCTTCGGCTTGATGGCGTGCGCGGCCTCGGACGTCCCGCGGCCGGCCACCGCGATGGCTCCCGACTTCAGGCCGCTTTGCAGGACGTAGACCGCAACCATGCCCGCGACCGACGCGATGACTCCGTCGGAGATGGGCGCGAGGCTCAGCTTCAGCAGCAGCGGGTTGATGGTGATGAGCATCACCGCCGAGATGGAGGTCGTCAGGGCGCGCTTGATCGACGCCGGGTCAGCCAGGTGAAGAACAGTCAGGATTCTCGTCATGGAGCCTCGGTCGAAAACGAGCCGCGGAATGCGGCCCGTCACACAACGAGGACAAAGCGGGGCGCTGAAGTGACGGGGGACACCGTTCAGACGACAGCCAGGGTGACGCTTCGACACATGCCGTGAAAGGGAGGGAAGCCGATGCCCGCGTCGCCCAGTTGCGCCTCCGCGAGTTTCGGACGGAACTCCCCGACGTCGTCTCGAACGCCCATCGCCGAGCGCGTCACTTCGGCGATCGCCGTGCCCGCACCGGTCAAGGTGAGGCGATCGCCCTCACGCCGCTCACGGATCCACGGGAGGGCTTGCTTGATGGCATCGGGGTCCTCCAGGCGCTCGACCTGTTCGAACTTCCGCAGGGCGTCCTCTACTGCGAACGTCTTCCCGTGCAGGTACCGGCAAATGTGCGTCGTGCGCTCGTCGAGCACGGCCTCGATGCGGTACCGCCGAACTCCGGCCTCGGCGTAGCTGCTGACCTGGGCGAAAGAGCGCCCCTGGCCCACGAAGGCGCTGGCGACCACCTCCCAGTAGAACGGGGCCCGGTCGATGAGCGCCGCCCGTGCTGCGGCTTCGAGCTCGCCGGCAATGTCGACCCGGCCCAAGCCGCGCTCGAGCCCGGAGGCGACCACCTGCCTGGCCTGCCTTCCGAACGCGTCGAGCCGCCGCCCGTACTCGTCGCGAACGAACAGCCCCTGCGCATTCACGATGTGCCGGGCCACCCGCTTGTCGAGCGCGTTGAACCGCGCGCCGATGGCCAACTCCTGGACCTGTCGGGAGTGTGTGCGGGTCGCGTTGATGACGGCGGTGGCGGCCTCCCCGAGTGGAGCCTGAATTCGCTGTGGAATGAGGGCGGTTGACCTGCCGGCCGCGACGAGGGACTCCGCCACCAGCCGACGACGCTGGGCTGCCGTGGTGCGGCCCCAGTCGACGTCCAGCACCGCCACGGCCTCGCGAAGAGCATCGACCTCTGCCGGCGCCGCTGATCTCCGCAGACGCGCAGCCAAGAGCGTCGACGCCCGATCGAACCCTTGCGGACTCCCGAGGTCCATCGCCTTTGTGACGGGCAGCCTCAGCACCTGCTCGAGCAGCTCGTCGGCGAAAACCCGAGCGTCGTGAAGCTCAAGCAGGCTCACGCTGCTCCCCGAACCACGACTCGAACTCCGCAATAGGGACAGCCACTCGTTCTGGCTCGAGGTACCTTCGGGCGAGTTCGGCCCGGTTCGTCGCGAGACGATCCTCTTCGGCGCGCAGGTCCTCTCGCAGGGTCAGCAACTGCTTCGCGCTCTGCGCCAGCGTCGACGGCGGCCGAGCGGCGGGAGTCAGGTCCACGCTCTGCGTCTGCACGCCGGCCAGAGTCAACGTGATGGGGCGCTTGGTCCAGTCGTCGCCGATCTTCCGGAACTCCCGGTTGAAGATGTCGCCGGCCAGCACGCGCCCCTCCTCGGGAGTCAGCACGCCGACGCGCACCAGACGCTCGACCATCTCCGTCATCCGCTCGGGGTCGCGCGTCACCGGCGTCTGCGAGCGGAAGCGCCAGAAGCGAACGCCCATGTCGGCGAGCACCTTCCGGTTCATCAGGAAGTCGAACTCGTCGCGCTCGGGCTGGAAGACCTGGTCCTCGGCGAAGCGGAGCGCGCTCTCGGCGGTGGCGCGGTTGAAGTCCTTGCTCTCGCCGCGGAGCATTCGCGGCAGGCGGAAGGCGCCGCCGACCTTGTCGATGTTCCGCTCGTCGTAGACCTGAAAGAGCGCGTCGTGCTGCTGCGCGTCGGTGAGGGGACGGAGCTCAATCTTCGCGCGCCCGCCGTCGCCGGTGCCCGCGCCGTCCGCCTCGAGGATGAGGATCTTGTGGAAGTTCGCCTTGCCCTTGAGGTTCTCCTCGATGAACCGCTCAATGCGCGGGACCGATGAGTCCGAGAGCCGGCCACCCGAGATCAGCAGCGCCATCGGCGGCACGCTCTTGTTCTCGAAGTAGAGGTAGTTGACCTCCTCCATCTGACGCGACCCGAGCACCGACAGGAGCGTGCCGACCCAACGTGGCACTCCGTAGGGCGAGCGCGGGGAGTGGATGGCGAAGTGGAGCAGCTCGGTCGCAGGCCCGTCGGTAGGGTCGGTGCTCTTGAGCGCCGCGACGTCTCGAAAAACGGCACCAGTGTTCCGCGAGATGACCCGCGGGTCCCCGAAGGACTTGAAGAAGGCGCGCTCGCTGCCCTGGATCTGCACGTAGCGGCGCAGGCGCCTGCGAGCGGCGACGGTGTCCAAGGTGACCGGCGACACACGGACCCTTTCCTTGACCTCGACCGGGTCGCGATCGAGCGGAAGGAGTCGCACGGTGTACGAGGGGACGTAGACGAAGCGCGCGAGGTCGCCCTTGCCGTCGCGGAGGACCTCCCAGAAAGCGTTGCCAGTGACCTCGAGGTCCTGGCGCGTGCGGCGGCGGAGGTCGACGAAGGAGTGGTCGAAGCAGGCGAAGTCGAAGAAGGCCTCGAGGCGCGCGCGTTCGACGCGGGAGTGCTGGCGGAGTTCGTCGAAGCGGGCGTTGGCGTCGTCGGCCGACGGCGTGACGTCAGTGCCGGCGGGGAGTGTCCCTGCCTCGCGGGCGGCCAGGCGCTCGAGCATCAGCGTGTCGCGGACCTTGTCGCGCGCGTCCTCGGCCTCGAAGTCGATGACCGGGTCGAAGCGGAAGCCGAACCCGTCGATGTTGGTGGCGTAGGCATCGACGTTCTGGCGCAGGGAGTTCGAGTGCTCGACCAGCAGGCACATCGCCTCCGGGTCGTAGGGAGGCGCGAGCGCGCCAGCCTCGGCGAAGGCCGTCGATTGCTCACCGCCACCACGGCTCGACGGGTCCTCGACCCGTGCGCCAATAACCACCGCCTTGAGGATGGTCTGCATGCGCTCCTGGCCTGTCGAGATTGGGTCGGCAGAGTTCACTCGGGAAGCCCCATGCGACCCCAAAGGGCGCCGAGCCGACGTCAAGGGACTCGCAAGAACAAAGAGGCGACGCCCGGAACCGCTCCGAGCGCCGCCCTACATCTTATTTGTTTGATTCAAGGCCGCAGTCCTTGTGGTGAACAATGATTCGTAGTTCGAATCCATTTTCGGTCTTCACCTGCGTGCTGGTCTTGCCAAGTTCGTCAATCTCTGAGAACTCGATATCCGTCAGACAGACGGGGCATTTCGTGGGGAATTTCCTCTTTTGTTTCAAGTGCATGCACCTCCTTGGTTGCCGCCAAACACGCGGGCGATTCTTGGGTCATCGCCTCCCGGACATTCAGGAATACACCGTTGTCCAAGGCATGATCATACCACACTCTGGCTTTGACTTGAATGCGCACGCACCGTGCTTGGCTGTATTTATATTGCCTGTGTCTAGCCAAATATACGGACCCCGATCTCGCCTGTTCGTGACGGCGCCGTCTGCCGCTCTCGCTGGCACGCGAGAGCCACGGCCCAGAACTTGTCGGCGTGACCGCGAGCGTTCCGCTCGGCGTCGAAGCTGACCTTCCCAGAAGGGAGCACACGTCGCTTAATCGCGTGGATCTGGGCCACCAGGTCGCGGTCCCTTGGCATCGTCACATCGCGGCGCTGAAGCAGGATCTTGAAGTCGGTCGCCCAGCGCTCCTTCGTGTCGTTCGTGAAGTTCTCGCCGACCACCTGTGGGAAGTCGCGCGCCAGGTTCTCGGCGAGGTTCATGCCGATGCCGCTTCGGTCGATGGAGAGCCTCGCGACCGGCAGCGTTCCGAGGAGCCGCCGCAGTTCGGTCTCCTGCTCTGCGAAGGGCGTGCCCTCGAAGCTCTTGAGCATGCGGCAAGTGAAGCGGCCCTCAATCTCCTCGAACACTGCGAGCTCGGAGCGGTCGCGCGTTCGGCCAACATCGAAGCCAGCGACCAGGCGCCCCTCGGGAGCGCGGACCGAGGTCGGCTCGTCGGACATCACGACGTCATCCGTGGTGCACGGGAGGATGAGCTCGTACGGGAAGAAGCTGTACGTCTCGTCGACGAACCGACCCTCGAACTCCTGCTGGAAGTCGTCGAGTGGGAGCGAGTCGAGCTGCTCGATGAGTGTCGGCCGGCCGAACGTCGCGACGCGCTCCTCAGTCGGCATGTTCGGCGCATCGAGGGCGGCGCGCTTCGTGTCGGCGCAGAAGAAGCGACACAGCCACCAGGGGACGTACTGCCGGGTGTGGTGCGGGTACTTGCGAAGCTCCTCGTTAGCGATCTCCCAGAAGATGCCGCGGCGACCGAGCGGGGTGCTGCAGCCGGTCAGCTGACCGTTGCTTCGCAGGATGAGCGCGGTCGAGCCCCGGTACACCTCGCGGTCGTTCACGTAGTGCGCGAGCTCGTCGAGGTAGACGTCGCCCTTCTTGCCGCGCGGCGCCTTCGACGGGTGCGAGAGAATTCGGGAGAGCCGCTTGTTGGTGCCGTTCGACTCGAACGCGAGCTCGGTCTTCGAGTCGACCACAAGGCGCTTCTGGTACGCGAGCGGCAACTCCTCGTGCACCTGGCGGGCGACGAGGATCTTCTCCTTCGCGTCGTCGAGGTTGTAGCTGACGAACACCGCGGTGTGCTTTTCGCGCAGGTGGCACCTGGCCAAGGCCTCGAGCGCGAAGAGGAACGAGAACCCCACCTGCCGGCTCTTGGTGACCCAACGAAAGCGCGAGCGGTTGCGAAGGAACGAGAACTGGTACTGCTCGAGCGCCACGGGCTCGTCGTCGAAGGCGGCCAGGCCCGAGATGAAGCCCCACTCGGTGCCGAGAAAGTCGGCGAACTCATCCTCGGTGCGCTTCACGATGCCGAGCGTCATCGCGTTCCTCCGCTTGCCTGTGTCCGAGAACGAAGCGTGTATGTCGCGCCATGACGACCTACGCCGACTCCGTTTCGCGCCCCGCGCGCACGCTGACCGAGAACGAGCAACGCCTGCTGCTGAAGGTGACCGGGCAACGCCGCGATGGCTTCCGCGACCACGTCATCTACAGCGTGGCGCTCGGCGCCGGCCTGCGTGAGCACGAGATTCTTGCCCTCAACGTCGGGGACGTCTTCGACGACGCCGGGCACGCGAAGCGGCGCCTGCGCCTGCGGGTGTTCAAGCGGGCGAGCGACGACCCGGCGCCCCAGGAAGTGATGCTCCCCGACCTCGTGCGCGCGAAGCTCGAGAAGCTGATCGCTGCTCGTCGACGCGATGGTGAGGTCCTGACCGGGGAGAGCCCCATCTTCGTCAGCCGGCTGGGCACGAGGCTGTCGGCGCGCCAGCTGCGCCATGCCTTCGGCGTCTGGCAGAAGCGCTGTGGCTTCGAGCGCCACTTCTGCTTCCATTCCATGAGGCATTCGAGCTGCAGCAACATCTACCGGGCGACGAAAGACATCCGCCTCACGCAGCGCTTCGCGCGCCACAAGTCGATCCTCTCGACCGCCATCTACACGCACCCCTCGGACGAGGAGCTGCTGCGCTCGGTCCAGTCGCTGATCTGCTGACCCGGGCTGAAACCGCACTTGCAGTTCGAAACCGGCCAACGGTCCCTGCTCAATTTTTGGCGCGGCCCGATTCTGAATCCCGGGCTGCTCAATTTCCCAGAACTGGCCCACTCGAAAACGGGCCCGGGAACCCGTCAGGGAGGGCGACCGCGCGCCGAAAATCAGACCCGCCCCCCTCCCTGGGGTGACCTGGCGAGGTGTTCGGCCGGAGCTCGTGGACCAGGCGCGTGGAACCTCGCCGCTGCGGGGAAAGCGGCCATCCGCGACTGGCTCACCGGCACCAAACCGCGCGCACATCCCTGCGAAACCACGAAGTCGTCGCCCGGCGAATGGCCACTTTTCTCTCTTTCCGGCCATGCGGGCCGCGGCGGTGGCGGTGATCGCCTCCAGGGTCGACGAGCTCGAGCTCCTCGAGCACTGTGAGGTCACACCTCGCGCAACCGACCGTGATTCCGATGCCGGCAGGCTCGTAGCGTGTGCTTCCTCGCCCTGTCGTTCCTCATGAGCTCGCCCGGCACTCCTCATGGTTCGCCTCGGAAGGGCCAACGTGAGCCAACGTCGGCCGCCACGTCGGCGCTTTCGCCGGCCTCGGGGCCCAGCGGTTTCTGAGCGGCGCCCGCGGAATTGAGCGTCGGGGGTTCCGCAATTGAGCGCGGGACCTCGAATTGAGCAGGCGCCGAGCGCTCAGCGTCGACCACGACGCCGGTCAGCTCCGGCGTGGCCTCGCTCAATTCGCGGAGCATCCGGGCGTGGCGTTCCTGGAGGCTCTCCAGCGAAAGCGCGGCGTGGAGTTCCTGCCGCGAGTCCGGCCCGCCCAGCACGTACTCCTTGAGCCGCACCATGGTGTTGAAGTCGGTCGGGTTGTCGAAGCGGACGCGCCCTTCGATGAGGGCCTTCTCGTAGTTGAGGAGGTAGCCGTCGATCATCCGGACCGTGTCGTCCTTCGACACAGCGATGGCCGTCGCGCGCGCCTCGATGAGCTTGTCGTCGGCCCGAGCGGCGATGCGGGCCACAGCCTCTTCACGTCGCCGCGTGCAGTTGTGGCTCTTCGCGTAGCTGGCGATGACGCTGGGCACGACGCCGTAGCGCTCAGCCAGGGCCCGGTGCGTCGGGTACACCGTGGTCGAGGAGCCGTCGTCGAGCTGCTTCACCTCGCCGAAGACGAGCAGGCGGTCGAGCTCCTCGAAGGGGATAAGGGGCGCCTCAGCTTTTCGCGGTCGGCCCGGCTTGCGACGAGACCTCGGCGGCGTCGCCTCTGGCGGTGGGATGACCGGTGTCTCCGGTGAAGGCTGGACCACTGGCGGTGGTGGCTCCGCGGGAGTCGGCACCTCGCCACGCGCTTTAAACTCCGCGCGTCGGCGAACGCACTCGTGCTGGCTGGCGAACAGCGCCACCAGGCTGGGCGCGACGTCGTACCGCCGAGCAACCTCGCGCTGCGACGGCCACACCCGGACGTCGTCGACGAACTCCCCCTCGACAAGGAGCCGATCGACCTCGTGGTACGGCATCTTCGGGCCGGCCTCCCGAGGAGGGCGACCGGCCCGCTTGCCCGTTGTCGGTGGCTTGCGCTTCGCCATGCGTCAGTTGGGGAGCACTCGCCCGGTGGCCAAGGTGCGCAGACGCTGCATGACTCGACTCCGTTGCCGCTTGAGCCGCGCGTACAAGCGCTCCCTCTCGCCGTCGTCGGGCGGTCCGACTCGGGCGACGTAGTTGCGGAGCAGCTCCGAGCGCAGCGCCGTCGCCGTCAGGACCTCCAGAGAAGCGCGCGGCACGCCATCCATCGCAGCGCGCTCCAGGAGGCGCGCGAGGTCGACCCGGTCTTCGCACACCGACTGTTCGAGCCGAGCGGCCTTGGCGCGCTCGACATCCTCGTACCGCACGTCTTCGTCGAGGCTCTCGTGCTGCTGGTCGCGCTCGCGCCTGAGGCTCTGGAACACCAGTCGCTGTGTGCGCTGGCGCAGCCGCATGGGCAGTCGGTCGCTGCCTCGGCCATGCACGGGCACCTCCGCGAGCGCAGCCCAGAAGGAGGCCAGCACCAGCTGGTCGAGCTCATCGCGGGGCACGGCGTCGCCGACGATGCGGTGTCGCAGTCGGCTGAGCATCGGGAAGAAGGCGACCGCCAGCGCGGAGGACCAGAGCGAGGACTTCGTCGTGCGATGCA
The DNA here is from genome assembly GCA_020247085.1 of Myxococcaceae bacterium. Taxonomy (GTDB): domain Bacteria; phylum Myxococcota; class Myxococcia; order Myxococcales; family Myxococcaceae; genus Xiheimicrobium; species Xiheimicrobium aquaticum. Next base: position 17,515 of record JADCJJ010000592.1, read on the forward strand.
TCTCCAGCAGCGCGTTCGTCAGCACATCGCGCGCCGGGTAGCTGGCCTCGCGCTGGTCGGCGAGCGCCTCGAGCACCGCGGCGAAGTCCGGGTGCGCGGCCAGCACAAGGTGCTTGCTCCGGCCAGCCTCGAAGGCAGCCGACGACGCGCTGAGCACCTGCACGCGAAGCTGCTCGATGAGCGACTTGAGCGTGCTCATCGAGGCCGCCTCTCCCACCACTCGCGGGCGAGCTCGAGGAAGTCCTCGAGTTGCATCGTGACGAGGGCCGGCTGGTTGTCGTCCTTGCACACCGCGAGCGGCCACTTGCCGGGCGGGGCGCACTCGACGGCCTGGCGCATGGCCGCGCGGACGTTGGTGCGGTGGTGGTGCTTCGCCTCGAGCCAGAAGCACGGCACCTCAACGTCGGGCACCTCCTCGCCCGAGCGGTACTGGAGCCCGCGCCGAATGCCGGCGTCGGGCATGACCTCGCGGAAGCGCTGCACCAGCAGCCGCTCGAACTCCGCGCCCTTCCTCCGGGAGTGCGCGCCGCTCATGCGAAGGCCTTCCCTTCGAAGCGCACCGGGATGCCGACGCGGGACGCGTGCCGCAGCTCGCGCTCCATGCCCGGCGAGATGCGGCCGCCGAACACGCGCACTTCGTCGCAGGTGCTCAGCAGCTCGATGCAGAGGTTCAACGCGCGCTCGCGCTGCGTGGCCTCGTCGACCAGTTGCGGCAGGTAGAGGTGCGGTGCGATGGGCAGGACGCCCTCGGCGATGAGCGCGCGGCTGATGCGCTGAACGCGCCCGATGTTCGCGGCGGGCCCGTCGCTGAACGGATGGCAGACGTAGACGCGCTTCAGGCGCCCGACGGGGCTCGCTTGGCGCATGCGGTGCGAGAGCCGCCGGGCGACCTCCAGCGAGCAGCGCGCGTCAGCCAGCGCGCGGTGGGGACTCGGTCGCTCGAGACCGAAGAGCGCCGCGACGGAGTTGAGCGAGAGCGAGGTCAGCTCACCGGTGGCGACGAGCGGCCAGGCGAGGCTGGCGGTGTCGAGCCGGTGGTAGTCGACCTCCGGGAGCGGGAGTTCCTCACGACGGAAGGCCTCCTCGAGGAACGCCCAGTCGAACCCGACGTTGTGGCCGGCGACGAGGGCGCCCTCGAAGAGCGGAGCGACCCGTGCCAGCGCGACCTCGAGGGTCGAAGCCTCGATCCAGTCCTCAAGTGAGTAGCCGGCGATTGCCAGGGCTTCCGTCGAAGCGTTCTCCAGGCGCTCCGGACAGACGCGCACGTCGCACTGCGCGACGACCTCCAGCGTCCTCGCGTCTGCGCGGATGACGCCGATTTCCAGAATCTCGTGCCGCCGGAAGTCGAGGCCCGTCGTCTCAAGGTCGACGAAGGTGATGGCCGAGACCGCCTGGCGCTTCGAGGCCACGGCCTTCGGCGGAGGGACGAGCGCCAAGACGGCGCGCTCCAACTCGGTCGCGCGCTCCATTACGCCACCTCCTTCGCCCAGAAGCGCGGTGAGTGCGTCTTGTCGGCGTGCGCCTCGAGCTCGGCCTTGAGCATCGACGCGCGCGAGGTGCCGACGGCCTTGCTGATGCGCTTCAGCTCCGCGTCGAGCGCCTTCTTGTCGACGCTGCCGAGCTGCCGGAGCAGCTCCTCGCGCGAGCGCCCGGTGGCCACCGTCAGCACGTCGAGGGTCGGCTCGAGCGGGTAGTCGATGCTGGTGGTGGCGAACATGCGGTAGCGCACGCCGCCCAGCACCAGCTCGTCCTGGTGCTTGAGGTGGGTCTTGAGGATGTCCTCGAGCTCCGACTTCCGGGCGTAGAGCGCCTTCGACAGCCGGGCGACCTCCTCGCGCTCCTTCGCCACCGCGGCGAGGTCGTCGAGGTTGTCGCAGATGAACTCGCGCTTCCCCTTGAGCGCGTCCGCATACGCCGGGCAGCGGCGCCGGTGGTCGCAGTAGCTGCAGTTCATGTTCAGCCGCGGCGGGAACTCGGCGGCGGTCTCGGTCTGGCGGCCGAGGGTGTCGACGTAGGCCAGGGCGTCGGCGAGCTGCTCCTCGGTGCGCGTCGTCTCGAGGCGCACCCCGTGCCGGAGCATCAGGAAGGTCAGCTTCACCTTCTTCGCCCACGGCCACAGCCGCTTCACCGCCGCCGCGTAGATGCTCAGCTGCAGCGAGGTGTCGACCTCCTCACGGGTGAAGAGCTGGCGGTTGGTCTTGTAGTCGATGACCTCGATGGTCTCGTCGTCGACCCAGTCGATGCGGTCGATGAAGCCGAGCACCTCGAAGGCGCCGACCGGCAGGCGGAACTCCTTCTCGACGGCCAGGATGGTGCGGTGGTCGACCGAGCCCTGCGCGTGAATGAAGTCGCGAAGAATGCGGCGCGCTTCCTCGAAGAGCTCAACACCGGTGAGCCCTTCCGCCGACCAGGCCTCATGGAGGAACTCGAAGGCACGAGCCTCCGACAGCGGACCGGTCAGCTCGTCTTCGAGCACCTCGCGGAAGAGGTTCTCGAGCACCGCGTGGATGGTCTTGCCGAACATCAGCGGCACGCCGGGCTCAGCGCGGAACTTGTCGACGTAGTGAAAGCGGTAGGACAGCGGGCACGTCTCGAAGCGAGAGAGCCGGCTGAAGGAGAGATGCGAGTTGCGTGGAGCTTCCTGTGTCATGGGCGCCTCGGAAGGCGCTCCGGGCGCTCAGGGTTGGGGAGTCGTTGGGCGTCGGGCCCGTTCACCTTCAGCCACTCGACGCACATGAACTCGGTGGCGAGGGCGCACGCGCCGCTCGCCAGATAGTGCGCGCACCGGCGCCCTTCCGAACGCAGGTACTTTTCGCAGCTGATGCCTTGCGGGCGCTCAGCTGCCGGAGTGGGTGTCGGCGGAATGAGGTCCTTCAGCGCCATCGGCTCCTCGCGCGGCGCCGTTCATGGCCCGCACAGGAGAAACGCGAATTCGCTCAGCGCGAGAGGACAGGCCGTCGACGAAGGAGGAACGCCCTCACCCGGTCGAGGTCGACGACGACGTACCGCCTACGGGGCACGCCCTCAAAGGCGGCCCGCACTCCGACCGAGACCACGCCGGCCATTGGCAGGGCCGCAATCGCCAGCCGAAGCGCATCCTGGGCGTTCCGTTCTGAGTGCGCCGCCAGCTCGTTGACCGTGCGGAGCAGCGTCTCAAGGTGGAGGTAGTCATGCAGCCCGTGCCGGTGCAGCTCGAGTTGGCCACGATCGACAGCCATCACCACTGCGTCGAGCACCGCGACCAACGTGCCCGCGAGCTCATCGGCGTGTCGCAGCTCGGCCCGCAGCGCCTTGGTGACGCGGTCTGCCCCCGCGCGAGCGAGCCGACCCGATTGAACGAGCGGAGCGAGGGAACGAGCGACTTCAGCGATGGCGGCGGCGTGTGGGTCGAACTCCATGCCCAGTGAAATGCGATCCGCGATGCGGCTGGAGGACAACGTGACAGCTGCGGCCTGTCCCCGTCCAAGGTCTGTCCCGGTGATTTCTCAGCGAACTTCGCGAGTTGCGAGCCGTGGCCAGTTGGACGGCTGAAAAACGCCATGCACCAGTGGTTGGGAAGACGGGGACCTGATGATCGATGCCTCCGCCATAAGTGCCGAGGTCGCCCTCAATAGACCTGCTTCAAAATTGACTGTCCAAGCTGTCCAGAGAGAGATTCTTTAAGAACTTCAGAGCTGTAACGGTGGACAGGCCGTGGACAGGGACAGCTCGCAGCTGTCACCGCGTCCCGACGGCACCATCCCCGGAGTCGAGGCTCAAACCTCCCCGGAGTGGGCTTCGACTCCACCCCTTCTCGCCCCCATGGGTGGCTCACCGACTGTGTGTCCCTGCTCGCGGATGAACCGTGAGCGCGAGGGACCAACCGATGAGCACCACCGACCTCCGCTGCAAACACTGCAACACGCTGCTCGCCAAGCAGGACTGTGACGGCCTGTCGATCCGCCGGGGCACGCTCCAGGCCACCATCACCGGCGTCGACACCACGGTCTCCGTCACCTGCTACCGCTGCTCGACGCTCAACGTGATGCGCATCGGGCCCACGCCCACGCGCGCCGCGTAACCGCCCTCCCCTTCACCAACCACCGAGCGCATTGACGCCCTGCTTCGGCCCCTTCGAGCGCACTGACGCCGGCCGGGAAACGACACCGCGTCATGCGTACCACCTGGGGTCAGGTCCGAGAGGGCCTGCTCCGCTCCATTCAGGAGCTTGGTTCGTCCCAGCAGTTCGAAACCCTCCGTCGCCTCCACGCCCCGCTCAACGTCTTCGACGCGCCCGCGGATGTGGTGGCATTCCTCGCAACCCGCGAAGGGAGCCCCGAGCAGAAGAACGAATTGCTCGGGCTCCTCGTCGACGTCGTGCAGGCCCGTTCGGACAAGGGGCTCGCGCTGAAGCTGCTGTGGCTCGGCCTTTGGCCCGGTCTCGACGGCATCTTCCGCCGCCGCGCCCGTCTCTTCGATGGCGCCGACGAGTTCATCTCGACGTTCACCGAGATCTTCCTCCGCCTGGTCACGGCGATGAGCCGCGAGCGGGTGTCTCGGGTGGCAGCCCTGCTCGTCCGCAGCACCGAGAGGGACCTGCTGTGCGAGCGGCGCATGGCCTGGTTCGAGCAGCGTCACATCGACGTCGTGCCGGACCCCGTCAGCGACGACGTCAGGGCGCCGCAGCAGGTCGAGCCGACCGAGCTCGCCAACGCAGAGCGGCTCCTTCGCCTTGTCGGCGGCCGCGACGGGGAACTGCTCTTCCGCGTGCTCGTGCTCGGCGAGGAGAAGGGCGAGGCGGGCTTGAAGCTGGGCCTGACCCGGAGCGTGGCTTGGAAGCGCTTCTACCGGGCCTTCCCGCGAGTGCAGGCACGGCTGCGCCAGGTCCTGTCCTCCCACGCCTCTCGATTTCGCGTTTCTGAGGTGTCCACCCGCAACGCCGGAGCCACGAGATGACCAACCGCAGCACCACGCAGAGCGTCGACGAAGACGATGACTTCATTCGGCTCCCCGGCCTCTTCCGCCGCTGGGAAATCGAGCAGGTCGTCGACCCCGACGCCGAATTCCACATCGAAGGCGCGGGCACGTCGTTCGACGGCACCCACCTCTTCGCCGTGTACCGCCGAGACAAGACCCAACCCCTCACCCCGAAGGAGACGTGAACCATGGCAACGAACATGTGGGAGCAGACCGAAGAGATGGCGAAGAAGCACGACGCGGACTCGAGCACCTGGCTCAAGCTCGCGAACGACCAGGACACCGCGGTGGTGGTGTTCCTTGGGGAGCCGTTCCCCCGGGAGGTCAGCTTCGTCGACGGGAAGTACGTCCCGGCCAACGACGCGGTGCGCGCGGCGGGCCACAAGGTGTCCCTCCGCGTCGCCTACAACGTCGTCGTCCCCGACACCGGCGAGATGAAGGTGCTCGAGCAGGGGGTGATGTTCTTCAAGGACCTCGTGCAGGTGCGCGGGAAGTACGGCCTGGAGAAGTGGGCCTTCGAGGTGAAGCGGCACGGCGCCGCCAAGGACCCGAAGACGACCTACTCGATCCTCCCCGAGCGCCAGCTGACCGCCGAGGAGCGAAAGACGTTCCAGTCCATCGAGCTGCTCGACCTGCCCAAGCTCTACGCTGGTGAGGCCGAGGCAGCGCCCGCGACCGCGACCGAGGAGCCCGCTCCCAGCGGCCCCATCGACCCGAAGCTGGCGACGGCCATCGTCACCCAGCTCAAGGCGATGCCGCGACAGGCGGTCGACCGTTTCCTCGAGCAGTTCGCGATCAAGCGCATCAAGGACCTCCCGGCCGCGCAGTGGGAGCGCGCGAAGGCCTTTGTCGAGAAGCTCGTCGCCGAGTTCGACGCGCCGGCCACCACGCCGGTCGAGGTCGACCCGTTTGCCTGATCCGGTGAGACCCGTGCGAGTGCGAGTCGACGCGGGTCTCACCTTCGAGTCCGGCCAGGTCTCGGCGAAGTTCGTCGAGCGCCTGCGCCGGGCTTTGTCTTTTGAGAACCCGCAGGTGCGCGCGAGGCAGCGCCTCGGACTGCGGAAGATGGCCGACGAAACGCTCTGCTTCCTCGAGGAGGCGAGCGGTCTGCTGCGGCTCCCTCGCGGGGCAGTGCATCTCCTTCGCAGCGAGGCTCATCGTGAGGGAGTGACTCTGGTGTTCGACGACGCGCGTGTGTTGCCCAGCCAGCGGCTCCAGGTGCCAGTCGTCGCGCTCCGCGATTACCAGGCCCGTGCGGTCGACGCGCTCGCCAAGGTGACGCAGGGGACCGTCATCCTTCCCTGCGGCGGGGGCAAGAC
>JADCJJ010000593.1 GCA_020247085.1 Myxococcaceae bacterium
CGCCCCGTGAATGCGCTGCCCCACCTTCCTCGGGTTGACTTCGACGAGGCGCTCGACGCGCGCGCCCCGTTCGACCAGCGCTCGCGTCAGGGCTACGCCGCGCGCCCCGGCGCCCCACACCGCGAGGGGACGACCGGCGAGGCGGCGGGCCAGCACGTCGGCGCGCAGCGCGGTGTGCCCGGCCTGGCGATAGCGCGCGTCGGTGCGCGTCAGCCGCCCGTCGTGGTCCGTCCACCGGTGCAGCACCCGCGGCAGGCACACCAGCGCCTCGCCGGCCTCGAGCAGGCGCAGCCAGAGCTCCCAGTCTTCGGGGAAGTCGCCGTCGCGCCAGCCGCCTGCGCGCACCAGGGCGTCGCGCCGCAGCATCACCGACGGGTGGCACAGCGGCGACTCGACGAGGCGGTCGGCGAACAGGCGCTCGACCGTCGTCAGCGACGACAGCCACCGCCCGTAGGCCACCAGCGCCGGCGAGGGCGGGCGGTCGGCCCGGGTGATGTCGACGCCGGTGCCCACGCCGGCGAGCCGCGGCTCGTCGCGAAGCCGCTCGACGCTCGCGGCGAAGCGCTCGGGCAGGCTCACGTCGTCAGCGTCCATGCGCGCGACGAGCGGCGCGCGGGCACGCCCGAGGCCCTGCTGCAGCGTCGCCACCAGGCCGACCCCACCCGTCGACCAGACGTGCACGCGCGCGTCACGCCGGGCCCAGGCGTCGAGCCGGGCCCGCGTGTCGTCCCGGCTGCCGTCGTCGATGGCCAGCAGCTCGAGGTCGCCGAAGGTCTGCGAGAGCACGCTCTCGACGGCCGCGTCGACGGTGGCGCCTGCGTCTCTCGCCGGCAGCAGCACGCTCACGGCCACGCCCATGGTGGGGTGATTCAGGCGATGCCGCGCCGCCAGTCAACGGGTACAGTCGAGCGCACCGTATGGCCGCCGGCGGCTCCCTCGACGACGATAAGCGCCTCGACACCGTCAGGCTCGACGTCGCGCACCCGGTCACCGCGGCACCCGACGTGGGGCACCGCCTCGTCGCCCGCCGGCTCGCCCGCGCCGGCCAGCCCGAGAAGGCGCTCGCCGAGCTCATTCGCTTCTCGCGCGAGAGCCCGATGACGCCGCGCACGGCGAGCGCCCTGGTGACCCTCGCGCTCCAGACCGGGCGCACCTCGCCCATCCTCACCCTGCTGAACCAGGGCACGGAGGAGACCGACGGAGTCGAGCGCGTCGGCGTCTTGCGCGCGTTGGCGCGGCTGCTGCGCCGCACCGGGCAGCACGAGGCTGCCATCGAGACCCTCTCGATGCTCCTCGCCGAGGCGGCCGAGGACCGCCGGGCGCGGCTGGTGCTCAACGCGCTCCTCGAGCAGCACCAGCGCTGGGAGGCGCTCGACGCCTCGCTCGACAAAGAGACCCGCCTCTTGCTCAAGCGCCGCTACTTCCGCGCCGCCTCCCGCACGGCGCTTCGGCGCGCCCGCCTGTGGAGCGAGCGCCTCGACGACGCGCCGCGCGCGGCGCTGCGCTTCGGGCAGGCCGCGCAGTACGCTGAGCAGGGGCACGACCCCCACAGCGTCTTCCTGCTGCGCATGCTGTGGCTGCGGGCGCTCGTCTCGGCCGACGCGCCCAGCCGCACCATCGACGAGGCCGCCGCGGTCACCGTCGAGGCCGCCAGCCGGGTGGGCCGCGAGGCGCGCGCCCGGGCCTTCCTGAGGGAGCTGGGCGTCGCAGCCCCGGCCGGCGCCGCGCCCGTGCCGGCCGACGAGGTGACGCGCATCGGCGTGCCGGCGCACCTCGAGCGGCCTGCGGCCACCGAGGGCACGCGGCCGGCTGGCGAGACGGGGCCCCGCGGGGCCGTCGCCGGGGCCCTCGCCGCGGCCGGGCGCTCGTCGGCCGTGTCCACCGAGGCGCTCCTGCGCATCGAGGCCCGCGCCGTCGCCCAGGGCGCCTGGCCCGAGCTCGCCCGTTTCTACCGTCAGACCGCCGACGCCCTGCCGGCGGCGGAGCGCACCGGCTGGCTCGAGAAGCTGGCCGAGCTGCTCGAGAGCGAGCTCGACGACCCGGAGCAGGCCGCCCGCGTGTGGGCCGAGGTGGCGCAGCTCACCGGCGCCGCCGAGGCCGTCTCGGAGCAGGTGCGCATCCTCGACGGGCGCAACGACCTGGCCGGCGTCAAGCAGGCGCTCGACGCCGGCGTGGGGCGCGCCCAGGCGCCCGCCGAGAAGGCGCGGCTCCTGGTGCTGCGCGCCGGTGAGGCCCGGCAGCGGGGCGACGACGCCGCCGCTCGGGCGGACCTCGAGGCGGCGCTGCGCGTCGCGCCGGGCGCCATCGAGGCCGCGGCCGGCCTCGCCGAGCTGGCCGTCGGCCGGGGCGACCCGGGCCCGTTGAAGGCCTTCGAGCGGCTGCTGGCGTCGTCGTCGCGGCACCTGCCGGAGCGCCCGGAGCTCTTCCGGCGGCTCGCGCGCCTCGCCGACGCGTCGAAGGACCTGCGCCTGGCCCTGTCGGCCTGGGGTGAGGTGCTGGCGTCGGCGCGCGGCGACGACGAGGCGCTGGAGCGGTCGCTGACGCTGGCCCTCGCCCTGAAGGACGACGCACGCCTCGAGCCGGTGGTGCGCGCGGCGCTCGAGAAGGACCCGCGGGGCGCTCGCGCCCGGGTGGCTTGGGTCGAGCTGGTGGCGCTGCTCGAGCGCACGGCGCGCGCCGACGAGGCCCTCGACGCGCTGAGGGCCGCCGTCAAGGCCGAGCCAGGTCACCTCGAGGTCTGGTTGGCCCTCATCGACCGCCTCGTCGCGCGAGGGCTCGACGAAGAGGCGGCCTGGGCGATGGAGCAGGCGTCGACGGCGGCGCCAGACGGGCCGCGGCGGGTGTCGGTCTGGAGGCGCCTCGCCCGGCATGCGCGCGAGCGCCTGTCCGACGAGGAGAAGGCCGAGAAGTACGAGGAGCGCGTCGAGCGCGTGCGCGCCAGCCAGGCGCCTGCCGCGCACGCGGCGCCGGGCCTGCCGGGGGGCCCGCTGATGGTGCCGACACCCCGCGCGTCACGGCCCAGGTCTCCTGCCGCGCCGCCGCGAACGCCCGAGGATGAGGCCGAGAGCGACGCGTTCGCCCGGGCCCTGGGCGCCACCCGGGAGCCGGACGCGGCGCGCGAGCGCCCCATCGTCATTCCCTCTCGGCTCGAGCGGGTGCTCTCGCCCATGTTGGCGGACGTCGAGACGCGAGAGGCACCGGCCGACGAGTTCGTCGACGATGAAGACGTCGACGACGTCGTCGACGACGAAGGCGGTGGCCTGCCGCCCCTGGTCGTTCCAAGGCTGAAGCCGCAGCTGCCGTCCGGTGAGGGAGCGCGGTCGAGCCTTCCGACGCGGCCCGAGCGGGCGTGGCCCGACGCCGCTGCCGACGAGCCCCGCGCGAGGGGGCGCGCGCCAGAGACGCCCAGGGCCGGGCCGCCCGAGGGGCCAGCGGTGGTGGCGCTCCCGCGGCGCGCCGGGACGGGGGCGAGCGAGGCCGTTCGCCGGGGCGGTACGGGCCCCGCGCCCGAGGCCTTGACGCGGGCGTCGGCGGCGCCCGACGACGTCGACGCCTCGCGCTCGATGGGCCGCGTGCCCGCTTGGAGCGAGGGGGCTGCAGCCGCGGGCGGCGCGGCGAGGAGCAGCGACGAGGGGGCGGGGGGCGCGCTTCGCCGCGACGACGACGAGGACGGCGCGCGGGAGCCCTCGACGGGCCGCGTGCCCGCGTGGAGCGAGGGCTCTGGCGCCGCGGGCAGCGCGTGGCCGGCGTCGAGGAGCGCGGGCGGCGCGCCGAGGAGCGCCGAGGAGGGGGCCGGGGGCGCGCTTCGCCGCGACGACGGCGAGGACGCCCGGGGGCCCTCGACGGCCCGGGTTCCGCCCCGGGGTGAGGCCGCCGAGGCCTCGGCCCCGGACGAGGGCGCGCGCCCCGGTGGAGACCGGCGGCAGACGGACGAGGTGCCGGCTGCGCCGACCCCGGAGCTCGGCGACCCGCTGGTGCCCGTGCCGCCGTCCTTCGGGCCATCGCCCGCAAGGCTCCTGTCCGAGGAGCGGCAGGTGCTCTTCGATCGGGTCCGCTCGACCCCGCTCGACCCGGACGTGTACCGCATGCTGGCCGAGCACTTCGACACCGCCAACGACGCGAACCGCTCGTCACTGATGCTCGAGCTCGCGCGGGCGCTCGAGGGCGACCCGAACGCGGCGCCGCGCGCGCCGCGGCTCATCCTCTCTGCGACGGACCGCGCGGGCCTCAGGCACCCGCTGGTGCGCACCGAGGGCGGTGAGCTGCTGGCGCTGGTGACGCCCGCTCTCTGCAGGCTGTTCCCGGCCCGTGGCAAGGACGCGCTCACCACCGAGGAGTTCTCGCTCGAGGGGGGGCGGGGCGCGCGCGCCGCGGCCGACGCGCTGCTCGTGGCGGTGCGCCTCCTCGGTATGCGGGCCCCCGGCGTCTTCGTCTCGGACGAGCTGGGGCCGCCCTTCACCGCCCTGCAGGCGGCGCCGCCCAGGCTGGTCGTCAGCCGGCACGCCGTGCGCAAGCCGCTGCCAGACGCCGAGCTGCGCTTCTACGCCGGCCGCGCGCTCTTCACCCTCAGCCCCGAGCTGCTCGCCCTGCGCACGCTCAAGCGCGACGCGCTGCGCGTGGGCCTCGAGGCCGTCGGCAACGCCCTGCGCGGTCACGCCACCACCGAGGCGCGCCTCATTCGCGACGCGCTCACGCCGCGCTCCCTCGAGAAGCTGAAGGCGGTGTGGCCGAAGGTGTCGAAGACGCTCGACCTCGCCGCCCTCATGGAGGGGGCCCGGCACAGCGTCAACCGGGCGGGGCTGGTGGTGTGCGGCGGCATCGCGCCGGTCGTCGAGTCGCTGCGGGCGAAGAAGGCGCTGCCCGTCGAGGTGACCGAACTGGTGCGCTTCGCGGCGAGCGAGCGCTACCTGCAGCTGCGCAACCGAAGGCTGGGGAAGAAGCCCGCGTGAGGGGCCGCGGGTGGGGCGCGCGCCTCGCCGCCGGGCCGTGCACGCACCTCACTCGGGGTCTGACTGCACCAGGCCGTACTTGTGCAGCAGCGAGTACAGGTGCTTCCGGTCGAGGCCCGCGTCTCGGGCGGCCCGGGCGACGTTGTTGCGCGTGCGAGAGAGCAGGCGCGTCAGGTACTCGCGCTCGAAGCCGCGAACCAGCGCGTCCTTCGCGTCCTTGAAGGGCGCCGCGTAGTCGACGGGCAGCGTCTCGCCCTGAGGCTGCGCCGGGCCAGCGTACTCTCGCAGGAACGACTCACTGGCCAGCTCGGGGATGTCGGCGACGTGCCGCAGCCGCTCGACGGCGTTGCGCAGCTCGCGAACGTTCCCGGGCCAGGTGTGCGAGGTGAACTGTTCGCGCTGGCGCTCGGTGAGGCGGCTCCACAGCGGGCCCTGGGCCATCGCGTCGACGAGCAGCGGCAGGTCCTCTTTGCGGTCGCGCAGCGTCGGCAGCGTGAGCGTGAAGACCGACAGGCGGAAGTAGAGGTCTTCGCGGAACCGGCCAGCCTGCGTCTCGGCCCACAGGTCCTTCTTCGAGGCGGCGATGACGCGGGCGTCGAACTTCTGGGAGCCGCCGGACTGGCCCAGGCGACGGAACTCGCGGTCTTCGAGCGCGCGCAGGAGCTTGGGCTGCAGGTCGAGCGGCAGGTCGTCGATCTCGTCGAGGAACAGCGTGCCGCCGTTCGAGCGCTCGAGGCAGCCGACGCGCTGTGAGATGGCGCCGGTGAAAGCGCCGCGCTCGTGCCCGAAGAGCTCGCTCTCGATGAGGTTCTCGGACACTGCGGCGCAGTCGAACACCACGAAGGGGCCGCCCGCGCGCGGCGACTGGGTGTGAATGGTGCGCGCCGCCGCGCCCTTGCCGCAGCCGGTCTCGCCGATGAGGAGCAGCGTCGAGTCGGTCGGCGCGATGCGGCCGATGAGCGCGAAGATCTGCCGCATCGGCACCGAGCGCCCGACGAGGTCGCCCAGGCGGTGCTGCTCGGTCGGCGACACCTCGAGCGCCTTCACGCGCGGCTGGCAGCGCAGCTGCACGTCGCCCACCTCGAGCAGCGCGCCGGCGCGCAGGTAGGCCTCGCGCACCTGGGCGCCGTCGATGAAGGTGCCGTTGGTGCTGCCGAGGTCCTGCACGAGCAGCCGCTCGCCCTGCCGGCGCACAACGAGGTGGTTGCGGCTCACCGTGGGGTGGTCGAGGACGACGTCGTTGCTCTCGGCGGCCTTGCCGACGCGCAGGAGCGCGCCCACCGGGTAGCTCCGCCCCGCCTCGGGCGTGTTGACGAGCACCAGGTGGAACTCCTGCGAGGCGAACCGCTCGACGCCCGCCGCGCGGGCGCCGACGACGGTGCGTTGGGGAATCGGGGGCCCGCTCATGGCGCGGCGCGACACTAGCGCACCGCCTCGGCTTGGCGAGCAGCGTCTACTGGCCCTGGCCGAGCGAGAAGCCGGGCTTCCCGTCGAAGAGGAACAGGTGCTCGGTCTTCACCGGGTCGAAGCCGGCGTTGCCCACTCGCAAGATGAGGCTCAGCACCTGCATCACCGTCACCGGCTTGCCGGGGGTCATCGTCTCGAAGCGGCACCGCCAGTGGTCGGTGCACCGCGTCTCGGGGATGCCCTCGGGCCACACCTTCACGCCGCGGTTGCTGATCATCGTCAGCTGCAGCCCGTCGCCGTTCAGCGCCGACAGGCCCAGGCCGAGGGCGTCGGGCTCGCCGCGCCAGTGCAGGAACACGTCGACGCCAACGCGGTCCTTCTTCGAGGGCACCGTCTCGGCGACCGCGCTCTTGAGCGACAGCGGCGCGCCGCCGGCGTAGGTGACGGGCGTGAGCTTCACCGGCCGCTGCCCGAGGCGCTCGATGACCGCCCGGGTGAAGTCAGCGGTGCCGACGCGGCGGGTGCTGACCCGCTCGCTGTAGATGTCGCCGGTGTGAATGCCGTCTTCGATGGTCTTGAGCCAGGCGTTGTGCAGCTTCGTGGCGACCTCGGCCTGGCCGACGTGCACCAGCATGGCGATGGCGCCGAGCAGCATGCCGCTGGGGTTCGCGACGCCCTTGCCGGCGATGTCGGGCGCCGAGCCGTGCACCGCCTCGAACATCGCGCACTGGTCGCCGACGTTGGCGCTGCCGCCCAGGCCGACGCTCCCGGTCACCTCGGCAGCGATGTCCGAGATGATGTCGCCGTAGAGGTTGAGCGTCACCACGACGTCGAAGTCTGCCGGGCGCGTGGCGATGCGGGCGGCGCCGATGTCGATGATCATGTGGTTCGCGGCCAGGTCCGGGTACTCCTTCGCCACCTGGTCGAAGACCTGGTGGAAGAGCCCGTCGGTGATCTTCATGATGTTGTCCTTCGTCATGCAGGTCACCTTCTTGCGGCCGTTGGCGCGGGCGTACTCGAAGGCGTAGCGGATGATGCGCTCGCAGCCCGGCCGCGAGATGAGCTTGAGGCACTGGTAGACCTCGTCGCTCTGCCGGTGCTCGATGCCGGCGTAGAGGTCTTCCTCGTTCTCGCGCACGATGACGAGGTCGACCTTCTTCTGCAGCGAGTCGACGTACGGCGCGTAGCTGACGCAGGGCCGCACGTTCGCGTACAACCCCAGCATCTTGCGCACGGTGACGTTGAGCGACTTGTAGCCGCCGCCCTGGGGCGTGGTGATGGGGCCCTTGAGGAAGACGCGGGTGCGGCGCAGCTTCTCCCACGAGGCGTGCTCAATGCCCGAGGAGTGCCCGCGCAGGTACACCTTCTCGCCGATGTCGATGAACTCGGGCAGCAGGCGCGCGCCGGCGGCCTCGAGCAGCTGGAGCGTGGCGCGGGTGATCTCGGGGCCGATGCCGTCGCCCTCGGCGACGACGATGGGAACGGGTGCGGGGGTCGGGCTCATGCGCGCGCCCATATCGACGTCGCGGCCGGCCGCAAGGGTCAGCCGCGATCTTCGTGAAAGGCCCAGGGCGGCGCGAAGGGGCGCAGGGTGTCGCGGTGGGCCTGGGCGGTGCGCCGAATGGCGTCGACCTGCGCCTCTCCGAACCGGTCGAGCGTGGTGAGGAGCTGCCGCATGCGCAGGTTCTTCGACAGCCGCGCCCGGTGGCGGTCGAGGAAGTCCCAGTACATGGCGTTGAAGGGGCAGGCGGTCGGGCCGACGCGCACGTCGGGGTCGTAGCGGCAGCGCGCGCAGGGTGCCTCGTCGCGCGCCGCCTGAGGGCCGCGCCCCTTCGCCGACAGCCCCGACTGGCGCTTGAGGTACGCCGCCGACGCGACGTAGGGCTTGGTGGTGAAGGCGTCGGTGGCGTGCAGGCCCATGCCGACGACGTTGGGCAGCTCGACCCACTCGTACGCGTCCACGAAGGCGGCCCAGAACCAGAAGGACACCGCGCGCGGGTCGAGCCCGGCGAGGGTGGCGTAGTTGCACAGCACCATCAACCGCTGGATGTGGTGCGCGTAGCCGGTGTCGTGCACCGACTGCACGGCCTCCTTGACGCACTGCAGGTCGGTGCGCTCGGGTGCCCAGAAGAAGTCGGGCAGGGGCCCGTGCGCGGCGAGGCCGTTCGCCTCGCGGAGCCCCGGCATGAGCCACCAGTACACGCCGCGGATGAACTCGCGCCAGCCGATGACCTGGCGGATGAAGCCCTCGGCGCTGGCCAACGAGACGTGGCCGCGCTCGTACTTGCTCGCCGCCGCGCGGGCGACCTCGTCGGGCCGCAAGAGGCCCAGGTTGAGCGGCACCGACAGCAGCGAGTGGAACAGGAAGCGCTCGTCGGAGCGGATGGCGTCTTCGTACGGCCCGAAGCCCTCGAGCCGCGTCTCGACGAAGTGCTCGAGCCACGAGAGGGCCTGCGCGCGGGTGACGGGCCAGCCGAAGCCGTCGAGGCGGCCCCACGAACCCACCCCGTCACGCGCCACCCAGCGCATCACCGTCTGTGTCAGCGCGTCGGGCGTGAACCAGGGAATGGGCGGCGCCTTGACGCCGCGGGCGTGCTCCCGGTTCTCGGCGTCGAAGCTCCACTTGCCGCCGATGGGCTTGCCCTTGCCGTCGACGAGCAGGTTCAGCTTCTGTCGCATCAGCGGATAGAACTGGTCCATGCGCACCTGCTTGCGGCCCTTCACCCAGGCCGCGAACTCGTCGCGCGTGGTGAGGAAGTGGCCGCCCGGCCCGCCGTCGTCGTGGAGCGTCAGGGGCAGCCGCCGGGTGAGCGCGCGGAAGCGGCCGTCGATGGCCCACTCCTTCGGCGCCATCGCGTGGAGCGCCCCGGGCCTCGCCCACGCGGCGAAGGCCTCGACGCCGCTGGCGTAGTCGTCGGCCAGGCGGTGCTCGACGTGGAAGCCGGCGGCGCGGCGCTCCTCGACGAAGTGCCGCAGGCTCGAGACGATGAGGGTGAGCTTCTGTCGGTGCCAGGGCATCGCGTGCACCTTCGCGCGCGTCTCGAGCACGAGGAGCTGGCCGTCGGCTGGCGTCTTGGGGAAGGCCGAGAGCGAAGGGTCCTGGTCCCACGGCAGCACGACGGTGACGCGCTGGGCGCCGGCGGTGGGGCGACGGGTCACCTGGTCGACGGGGAGCGGAGCGGACATGTCGGCGCCTTTGCGAAGAGCGGGCGCCGGGAATAACGGCGGCGCTCCGCCCGCGCCGTGACGACGCTCACCGCGGCCGCGGGTCAAGCGCCCCGCGCACATGGGCCTCGAGGGCCAGGGCCCTGGGCTCCGCGTCGCGCGCCGGGGACCGCAGCGTCTGCCGGTGGCGCGTCCTCCCGGTCGAGCAGCAGGTGCCGGGCCTGCTCGAGGGTGCGCTCGGTCGCCAGTTCACCGTGCGCGTCGTGAACGACGGAGCGCTCGACGACCCGTTGGCGTCCGGGCAGCAGCGCTTGCGCCACCTCGAGGGTACGCCCGGAGCAGGTGACCCGGGTGTGGTCGAGCCTCGTGACGAAGGCGCCGAGCCCGGAGCGCCCCGGTCCCGTCGGGTGTAGCGCGGCTCGACGTCGTGGCGCGCACACCAGCCACCGGCTCGCCCGGGGTGAGGTGTCAGCGCCCGGCCTGGCGCTCCCGCTCGCGGCGCGCCACGAGCGCGGCCAGGGCCTCGGTCACGGCGGCGTCGCCCGGCACGAAGCACAGCGCCAGGCGCAGGTTGGTCTCGGCCGACTGCAGCAGGCCCCGCGCTTCATCCTCCTGCGCGGCCTTCGCGAACAACGTCGCCCGCTCCTGCGGGCCAGTGGGTAGGAAACGTCCGAGCATCGAGGGTGACGCCGACATGAAGACTCCGGGCTGGCGGTGGCGTGAGGAGAACGATCTCCGTGACGGACCACCATTCCGCCCAAGGCTCCGAGCGCAGCGTGTCACGTCCGCCAGGGCGACGCGAACGAAGCGGGGCTGAGCGAGCAACATCATGGGCCTGCGCGAGACGCGCGAGCACGCTGGGCGGAAGTCAGTCGGCGGCGTCGACCCAGCGGACGAGCTCCGGCGCGGGTTGGGCCTCGCCCCGCAGGCCCGGCTCGGCTGCAACGGGCGTGGCGAACAGCCCGCGCGCCGCGAAGGACGCGAGGGCGGCGTCGCGCGTGGCGACGTCGGGAGCGAAGACGAGGCAGCCGTCTCCTCCACCGGCGCCGGACTGCTTGGCGACGCAGCCGGTCGCGGCTGCCAGCGCGAGCACCCGCTCCAGCCCCTCGGTGCGCGTCGGGCCGAGCGAGAAGAGCAGCGCCTGCAGGGCCTCGGTGGCGGCGCGGGTGCCGGAGAAGTCGCCGCGCGTCAGCGTCTCCTCCAGCGACAGGCCGAGGGCGTCGCTCTGCAGCACGAAGCGCTCCCGGTCCTTTCCGGCCAGGGTGCGCTCGACCTCCGAGATCAACGCCGGCGTCGACGCGCTCGCTCCAGCGAACACGTAGGCCATCGGCAGGCGGGGGGCGCTCACCCGCCAGACGTCGACCGGCGGCGCGGCGCGCAGGGCCCCGCCGAAGCCGCCCCGGTTGGCAGCCTCGATGAGCGGCCCGACGTCGGCACGGCGGTAGCGCACGACGTCTCCGGCGAAGCAGGCGGCCACGTCGGCGCCGCTGCCCTTGCCGCCCTGGGCCGAGGCGTGCGCGACGAGCGCGAGCTTCAGGGCGTCGAAGGACGCTCCCATGGCCGTGCGGCACGCCTCGGCGGCGAGCACGCAGGCGCGCGCCGACGAGCCGAAGCCCAGCTTCTGGCCCTGCACCAGGGGCGAGGGCTCGAAGGCGATGGAGAAGCCGGGCGCGTCCTGGGCCACCGCGCGTAGCGCCAGGTCGACGGTGCGCGCGACGAAGTGAAAGGCCGCCGTGGGCGTCGACACCCACCTCGCGCCGAGCGGCGTCGTGTCTCCCGACAGGCGCCCGTCGTCGAGCAGCAGCTCGACGCGGCGGTCGGCGCGGCGCCGCACGAAGGCCCGCGCGCGCGAGCCGACGGCCAGCACCCGCCCCACGCCGCCCCAGAGGACGGCGTACTCGCCGGCGAGGAAGAGCTTCCCGGGGGCCGACAGCGTGCGGTCCACGGCTAACGTTCTCCTCCGGGTCCGCCCCGGTGACGAGTTCTTTGCCGGGCGCGGCCCACCCAGCCGCCCGAGCGCCTCCAGCCACTCACCGGAGCCCGGCCCTGCGCGGGCGCCCGGCCCCTCACCGCCGCCCGGCCCCTCACCGCCGCGCGGCCCTTCATCGTCGCGCGGTCCCTCACCGCCGCGCGGTCCTCTTCGTCGCGCGGTCCCTCACCGCCGCGCGGTCCTTCATCGTCGCGCGGTCCTTCATCGTCGCGCGGTCCTTCATCGTCGCGCGGTCCTTCATCGTCGCGCGGCCCCTCACCGCCGCGCGGCCCTTCATCGTCGCGCGGTCCTTCACCGACGCGCGGTCCTTCACCGACGCCTGGGCCCTCGTTGGCGCCCGGCCCCGAGCGCGCAACGCGGGGGCAGCCCCCCTCAGACTGGAATCGAGAACACGTCGAGCCCCCGGCCGACGAGCACGATGAGGCCCGCGCACACCGCGTACGCCACCGGGAACCAACGCCGCGCGCGGGCGTCGAGGCGGTCGAGCCGCTGGCGCAGGACCCCGGCGGCCTCGAGCGCCTCGGCGCGCTCCGGGCCGGCCAGCCCCGCCGCCCGGGCCTCGAATGCCTGCGCCTGGTCGAACCACCGCGCCACCACCACGCACTCGAGCAGCACCGCCGTCGTCATCACGTACGAGAGGTTGAAGAGCTGGTCGAGCAGCACCGTGCTCCCGAGCCACGGCAGATCTTCGGTGAAGGCGAGCTGGAGGAACACCACCGTGAGCAGCGCGGTGATGACGGTGCCCACCCGGGCCTCGACGTGCTGCGGCCTCAGGAAGAAGACGAACCAACAGCACACCAGCACCAGCACGATGGGGGGCAGCATGGTGGTGAACAGCACCCGCAGCGGCCGCTGGAGCAGCACCCCGAAGCGCGCCCGTGAGCGGCGCTGGGCGTCGGGCAGCCCGAGCTGGCCCGGGTACGTCACCTCGCGCACCTCGGCGAGCGGCGCCCGCACCACCCACCCGGGCACGACAAGCCCCTCGGCCAGGCCGCTCGCCGGGTCGACCTCGAAGACGAGCTCGTCGGCGCTGCGCTGCACGTCCTCGAGCTCGACGACCGCTTTCTGCCAATCGAGCGGGAAGGTGCCCAGCCAGAACTTGTGGAAGAAGCGCCCCTCGACGAGCAACTGCTGGTACTTCGCGCCGTCGGGCAGCAGCTTCGGCTCTTCGAACACCGGCACGCTGGTGAGTGCCCAGGCCTCGAGCAGGTTGACGAAGCGCACCGACCTCGTCGGGTCCCTCTCACCGGTCCACTTGAACCAGACGACGAGGCTCGCGTGGTACGCGTTCTCCTCGAGGTTCAGCGCCTCGACGTTGCGCACGAAGGCGCCCACCCGCACGCGCTCCGGTGCGGCGACGGCCGTGGCCGCCACCAGGAGCGCCACCGCCGCTGGCCCACGCGCCCTCACCGGCCCTCCGCGGGCGCACCCGCCGACGGGGTGGGGCGCGGCGCTCCAGCGGTGAAGGGCCCGGGTAGCCGAGCCGCGCGTGAGCCCGTCACGGCGAGGTGCCACCCGCTGGCGCCGGGCCTCCCGCGCGGCTGTCGAGCACGATGGTCACGGGCCCGTCGTTCACCAGCGCCACCTGCATGTCCGCCGCGAAGACGCCCTCGGCGACGGTGAGCCCGGCCGCCCGGCACCGCTCGCAGAAGCGCCCATAGAGGCGTCTCGCCTCGTCCGGGGGCATGGCGTCGACGAAGCTCGGCCGCCGGCCCTTCCTGGTGTCGGCGTAGAGCGTGAACTGGCTGACGGCCAGGAGCTGCTTCGAGGTGTCGTGGAGCGAGCGGTTCATCTTGCCCGCCTCGTCCTCGAAGACGCGCAGGCCCGGCACCTTGTCGACCATGAAGTCGACGTCGGTCTCGGTGTCGCCCCGGCCGACGCCGAGGAGCACCAGCAGCCCCGGCCCGATGCGCCCCACGACGGCGCCGTCGACGGTGACCGAGGCCTCGCGCACCCGCTGCAGCACCGCGCGCATGGCGTCAGGGCCCCGCCGCCGGCGTCGGAGCGATCCACGGGCACGACGAGGTGTGCTGGCAGCCGTCGAAGGAGACCTCGGTGCCCCGGCTCGCCAGGTACCGCGCGAGCATGTTGACGAGGTAGGTGCCGTCGTCCCACCGCTTCTTCGGGTCCGGCAGGTCGAAGCCGTGGCGGCCGGTGGGGCTGGGCATCGGGTACAGCACGCCGACGGTGCCGCCGACCACCGGGCTCGGCAGCACGTGGCGGAGCGGCGGGTTCAGCCGGGGCACGTCGAAGCCGTCGTCGACGGGCACCGTGCCCGAGAGGTTCTCGACGTCCATCAGCACCGGTTGCCCGCGCGAGTTTCGGAAGGGGCTCGTGCGGTTGACGCCCTCGATGATCCATGAGTCCACCAGCACCTGGTTCACCGTCATCCCGTAGCGGGCGTCGCGCGAGGTGAGGTCGAGGTAGCCGGCGGCGCGGGCGAGGGCGGTGCCGGCGGCGACGGGCACCACCGGGTCGCCGACGGTGTTCATGATGAGGGCGCGCGTGCGCACGCGCTCGCCGGTGCCGTACTCGAGGATTCGGCGCTGGTAGTTGGGGGCAAAGTTCACCGGGTCGGCGGCGTCGAGCAGCACCTGGGCGAAGCCGATGAAGCGCCGCATCTCAGGCGTGCCGCGCCGCAGCCCGAAGCCGTCGCCGAGCGCCACGAGCGGGGTGCCCGCGGCGAGGGTGCGGCCCTTCCACTTCACGTCCGCCGCGAAGGCGGAAACGGTGACGCTCGGGGTGGCGCCGTCGGGCACCGCGCAGCCCTCGCCCTTCTTCGTCGGCAGCGCGCCAGGATACACGTCGAAGCGCAGGGGGTTCCCCTCGTCGCTCGACACCGCCACCCGCAGCAGCCCGTCCCGTTGCACACGGGCGCAGCGGTGCTCCTTCGTCGCGAGGTTGGTGACGACCGCCGTGTCGCCCTCGCGCAGCGGCTCGGTCACCGGCGCGACCGTCACCTCGCCGCGGACCTTCCCGTTGGGCACGAGCTGCACCAGGTCGAGCCCGCCCGCGCGGTTGCGCAGCGTCAGCAGGAGCGGGCCCATGGTGCGCAGGCTGACGGCCTCCTTCACGCCGCCGGGCGCCGCGCGCTTGCCCACCTCGCCGAAGCCGGCGCCGGCCGAGATGGGCACCACCACGCCAACGCGCGGCTCGGTGCCGCCCACCAGGGCGCTCATGATGCCGCCGAGCGACCCTCCGCCCATCGACATCGTCGAGGCCCGGCCGACGTCGATGACGCCGTCACCGTCGAAGTCGCCGGCCAGGTCCTTCTCGCCGTCGCGGTCGACGTCCCAGTCCCAGCGAGCGACGCCGTCGAAGCCGTCGAGCACCTGCACCAACCGCAGGTAGTCGACCGTCGACTGCCGCACCATGTCGCGCGTGTGCACGGCGTAGGCCGTCCAGTAGTCGGCGCCCGAGTCGGCCACGCCGTCGCCGGTCTGGTCGAAGGCGCGGTCGCGCTTGAGGCCCTGGAAGAGGCCGGCGAGGCCCTTCGAGGCGAACAGCCCCTTCGCCGCCTCGACCTCGAGGTCGCCGAAGCCGAGGCCATGGCTCGGGCAATCGATGGCCACCGAGGCGACGCCCTGCCTGGCGAAGAGGCCGGCGTAGAAGAGCCCCTCGAGCTTGTTGGAGCCGTAGCCGTGGCCGGCGATGGCGACGGGCGCGGGGCCCTTCCGGCCCTTCGGCACCGCGAGCCAGAACGCCACCTTCTCGCGCCGCGGCAGGTCTCCGGGCATGGCGATGGCCCCCGTCGCGGGGTCGAGCCGCCACGTCTGCTGGTGCAGCGGCAGCAGGGCGTCTTCGGTGTCCCGCCGCGGGAAGAACTGCGGCGAGTCGAAGGCGCCGGTGACGAAGAAGTCGATGGCCTTGAAGCCGTCGATGAGACTCTTCACCTGCGGTGAGTCGGCGTCGGCGCCCAGCAGCCCCGGCAGGAGCGACGAGAGGGCCCCGACGAGCTGGTCACCCGGCACCAGGCGCACGTTGAGGCGGCGCTGCGGGTCGTCGCGAACGGCGTCGAGGTCGGTGAGCTTCGGCGGGTACTCGCCCGCGAGGCGCGACAGTGGCCCCAGGCCCCGCAGGCCGTCGCGAATGGCGACGAAGTACGACGAGATGCTCTGGGTGGTGAAGCTCCAGGTGAAGGCCACGTCGTCGAGGCCCAGCCCGTGCCGGGGCAGGCACGACGGCAGCGCCGCGAGCGCGCTTGTCTGCGCCGTGTGGTTGACGTAGCGGAAGGGGCTCTTCACCGGGCGCCCGTCTTCGTCGACGAGCCTGCGGGTCAGCACCACGGCGTAGGCGGTGCGCTCCCGCAGCGGCATGAGGGGCCGGAAGATGAGCGTGTTCGTCTCGCGCTCGTAGTGCAGCATCACCGACGCGTCGCCGGGCACCAGCGTGTTGGGGCGGTCGAGCACCCCGTCCATGTCGGTGTCTTCGCCATCGTCGAGGCGGCCGTTGCGGTTGAGGTCCTCGTCGACCTCTTCGAAGAGCAGCTGCCCGGTGTCGCCGCGCGGATCGTTGGGGAAGAAGCTGCGGTCTTCGACGTTCGCCGGAAAGTTGCCGTTGCCGACGTCGATGGGTACGGCCTGGCAGAACTCGGGCGAGTCGGGGGTGACGTCGATGACGTACAGCGCGTCGTTGGTCGGGTCGTAGTCGTCGCCGGTGTGGCGGCGGCGCAGCTCGAGCAGGTCGAGCGGCCGGCTGAAGGCCACCGACATGGGCGCGTAGGTGCCCCAGCCGTCGAGCCGCGCGAGCTCGTCGCGGGTGGCGCGCTCCCAGGCGGTGGCAGCCATGCGGCTCGCGTTGAGCCGCCTCTTCGTCGGGCTTGTCGCGTCGAAGCGCGTGGCGAAGTCGTTGGGCAGCGGAATGTTGGGGAACGGCCGCTCATCGACGTCGAAGACCACCTCGGCGCCGCTGGTCTCGGGCGTCGGCGCGAGGCCGCTGCCTTCGGGTGCGGCGCAGGCCGCGGCGAGCAGGAGTGAGAGCGACGACGAGCGCAGGTGAACGGACATGCAGGGCCTCCGGGACGGCGAACGGCGCGAGAGGCTATCGCTCAGCTTTCGCGCGGAGGGAACCCCCTCGCTGTCGTCGGCGGTCGCGAGCGGCCTCGCCCGGCGCCGCGCGTCAGCGTCGGTACGTCTCGAGGTACGCCTTCACCGAGATCTTCTTCGCGGTGTTGTCCGACGACATGTACCGCACCGAGCCGAAGATGGGCCGCTCGGGGCCCCAGGCGCGGTCGTACCGGCCGAGCACCCACAGGTAGCCCGAGTACGAGCAGGGGTCTCGCCCGTCGAGGCTGTACTTGTTCATCAGGTGCTCCATGCGCGTGAGCGCGTCGGCGGCCGAGGGCGACCACTCGAGGATCTTCTTGCCCCACAGCATGCGCAGGTAGTTGTGGAACCAGCCGTCGCGCACCATCTGCCGCTGGGCGGCGTTCCACAGCTCGTCGTGTGTCTCGGCGCGCTCGAGCTGCTCGAGCGAGTAGAGGCGCGGGCGGGGGTCCTTCGCGTGCTTCGCGTGGGTGGCCTTCGCGAAGGCCGGCAGCGTGTCCATCGAGCCGTAGTCGTCGGGGCGGAGCGCGGCCATGTTGAAGGCGAGCTCGCGCCACGTCACCAGCTCGTCGAGGAAGGCCTCGGCCGCGGCCGACATCTTCCACCAGCCCGACTTCGAGCCGCCGATGGAGCGGCCGAGCACGTCGGGCGTCCACCGCTCGCGTCGCGCCACCTCGGCGAAGACATGGTGCACCGACACGTGCCCGAAGTGCAGGTAGGGCGAGAGGGCGCTGGTGCCGTCGACCTCGGGCTCGTTGCGCGCCTCGGGGTAGTCCGCGAGCTTCTCGCCGACGAAGCGCGCCAGCCGGGCCTCGCCGACGTGGGAGCCGCCGCGGAAGCGGCCTGGCGGTACCGAGTGGTCGATGGGCAGCGCGGCGAGGGCCTGCGGGCGGGCCTCGAGCAGGTCCTTCGGGGCGCGGCTCCACCGCGAGGTGATGGCCGCGGGCAGCTTCGCCGTCGGCAGCGCGAGCCCGTCGAGCGGCGCGTCGCACGGCAGCTCGCCCAGGTGCGGCGCCAGGGCCTTCTGCAGGTGCGCGCGGAACGAGTGCGCGGTGGTGAAGACGCGGTCGGTGGCGCGCATCGGCCACAGCCCGTTGGAGTCCACCAGCTCGAAGGCCACGTCGAGGCGCCGCGCGGCCGCCTGCTGCATGCGCGGCACGAAGTAGCAGGGCCAGTCGTCGGAGACGACGACGCACGCCTCGGCGGCGAGCGCCTCGAGCAGCCCGGCGCCGTCGCCGGCCGTCTCCTCGACGTAGGGGAAGTGGAGCACCGGCGAGGCGGCGAACCGGCGCGCGTTCTCGGCCATGCCTTCGAGGAGGAAGGCGTGGAGCCGGTCGTTCGCGTCCGGGTAGCCGACGCGCAGCGCCTCGAGGACGACGAGGGGCCGTTGCAGGCGCCGGGCGTGCTCGAGGGCGCGGTCGAGCGCGAAGTTGAAGCGCGTGCGGCGGAACGACGTCATCCAGTACAGCACCCAGCGGCGCTCGGGGCGCACGGGCCCCTCTCTCAGCGCGCGGACTCGAATCGCGGGGACGGGCATCGCGCCTGCGTAACCCGGGCGTCGGCAGCGCGCACGCCCCGCTGGCGCGGCGGCCCTCGAGGCGATGGTCGGCCCGCGCCGTCGTCGGCGCGCGGTGCCCACGGCGGGCTGGCGTGCGCGTGTCGGAGTGCCAAGGTGCGCGTCATGGCGAACTGGGCTCGGCCGCTGGCGCTGGCGTTGGGGACCTCAGTGGCGTTGACGGCCGTGACGCTTGTGGCGGTCGCCGCGACCCAGGGCGACGGCTTTCGCGTCACCCGAAGCCGCGTGATGCCGGTGCCGGCCGAGGCGGTGCGCCGGGAGCTCGGCGACGTGACGGCGGTCGACGCCTGGAGCGCCCCGAATCGCCCCGAGGGCCCGCCTGTCACCACCTTCTCGTCCCAGCGGACTGGCGTCGGCGCGTGGGTCGAGCACCGCGCCGGCGGCGCCCTCACCCGGATGACCATCGCCTCGCTCACGGACGAGGGCGCGCGGTACGACCTCGAGACCTCGGGCGCGCTGGGCTCCGGCCGGTCGCGCCTCGACGTCGTCCTGAGGGACAGCGGCTCGAGCACCTCGGTCGACGCCGTTTTCAGCAGCTCGTTCACCTTCGTGACGCGGCTGCTGTGGCCCGTCGTACACAAGGGCCTTACGGCGAGCGCGAACGAGCACCTCGACCGCTGCCTCAACGCGCTCGAGCGGCGCGCCCGCACGCCGGCGGCTGCGCCTCCTGCCGGCCCCTGAGCGCTCGCCGCGTGCGCGCCTGGCGGTTGGGCTCGTCGGCCCCCCCGTGACGGAACCCGCCGTCGGGCCCGGTGTCAGGGGCCGTGCGCGGGCCGTCGTCGACGGCCCGCTCGCTCGACCTGCCCAGTGAGGAGTCTCTGCCCATGTCCGAGGCCAGCCCGCCGCTGTCGTCCACCGCCCTACCCGCGAAGGTGACCGTCGCCTGGGGCTCAACGCTCCTCGACGTCCGCCACCTGGCGCCCGGCGCGAGCTGGTGGGTGGGCGACCTGCGCGTCGAGGCCACGACGCACGGCACGCGCGTCGTCTCGGGCGACGCGGTGGTGATGGCGGCCGGCCGGGGCGAGACGGTGAAGCGAGCCGTCGCGGGCCTCAGCCTCACCCTCGAGCCGCCGGCCGCGTGCGAGCGCGCTCGCGGTGCCGCGCGAGAGGTCGACGTGCGCTTCGTCAAGGTCGTCAGCGTCGCCGCGCTCGCCTTCGTCGCGGTGGTGGCCCTCTTCGAGCTGACGCCGCTCGAGGACCCGACCGGGGGCGACGTCTTCGCCGGCCTGCCGGTGCGGCTCTTCGTAGCGCCGCCCGTGGAGAAGGCGGTGGTGAGGCGCCCGATCGACTTCCGCAGAGCGCCCCCCTCGGCCTCGACCGCCGCCGCGCCGCTGCTCGCGCCGAGGGATCCGGCCGGCCGCGCCCGCACGCCGGCGGCCGCCCGCGCGAGGGTGACCGAGCTGGTGGCCAGCCTCTTCGGCGGTGGCCTCGGGCAGGTGCTGCGCCCCGGCCCGAACGACGCCATCGACGCGGCGCTGAGCGCCCTGGGGCCCGGCCGCGTCGAGGGGAGCGCCGAGGGCCTCGCGGGGCTGAATGCGCGCTCGACGGGCCCCGCCGGCCCCGCTGGCGACGGGTTGAGCTTGGGGCGGCTTTCGGGTCCGGGCCGGCGCGAAGGCGCGCCGGCGGGGTTCGGTGTCGATGGCCGTCAAAAGCAGGGCGTCACGCCCAGCCCGGGGCCGCAGCGCCTCGTCGGCAACGGGCTCGAGAAGGACGTGGTGATGGCGGTGATTCGGCGGCATCAGAGCGAGATCCGCTTCTGCTACGAGCGCGAGCTGCAGAAGAACGCGAGGCTCTCGGGGAAGCTCGCCGTCACGTGGACCATCGACGCGACGGGCGGCGTGGCCGACGCACAGCTCGCCGAGTCGGGCGTCGACGACGCAGGGGTCGAGGCGTGCGTGCTCGAGCGCATTCGCCGTTGGAGGTTCCCCGAGCCGCGGGGCGGGGGCGTGGTGATCATCACCTTCCCGTGGGTCTTTCACGTCGCGGGCGCCGAGGACTGACCGCCGTCGCCGAAGGTCTCTCCTCGCGCGCGAGTCCGCCGTGCGCTCGGTGGAAGGCGCTCACCGGGTGGGGCGCTGGCCTCTGGCGCGCCGCGCGCTCGGTGGTGCCGGCGGCGCTCGCCTGGCCCTGGTCGCTCCGCGCTCTCTCAAGGCTGGGAGGACGCCTGGCGGGCGAGGTGCGGGGGCTCCCGACTGGCGCTGAGCCTCGTGACGGACAGGGCACCGCTCGCGCGCTCCACCCGGTGAGCGGTCGCAGCCGCTTCGCGTCTCCGGGGTGACGGGCGCCCTTGCGCCCCTTGCGCGGGTCTTCAGCGACGCCCTCGAGGCCGGGTGTCCTCGCCGCGCCCGCCGTCTCGCCGGCGAGCGCCCGTCGCCCCTCGCGCGCGTCGTCAGAAGCGCCCTGACAGCCCCAGCGCCCCACCGCGCCCGTTGGGCAGGATGACGGCCGTCGGCGTGACGCGCGCCTCGTCGTCGGAGGCGACCTCGCTGCCGATGACGGCACCGAACAGCGGGAGGCTGAAGGCGGCGGGGAGCGCCTCGGGGCCGCCGAAGGCGACGGCGACCGCGCCGAGGGCCGCGCCGACGAGGTCGCCAACGATGGCGGCGTACCAGGGCGCGTTGCCCCGCAGGAGCGCCCCCGAGATGAGCACCCCGACGGGCACGCCCAGCGCGAAGCCGATGGCGCCCCCCGTCATGATGTTGCCGACGGGCGTGACGCCGGGCCGCAGGTACTCGCCGCCGATGAACCCGCCGGCGACGGCCGTAGCGGTACCGACGGCCGCGCCGAGCAGCAGCGACACGCCCGCGCGCAAGAGCCTGGGGTTGTTCGACGGAACCTCGGCGGCCTGCACCGTGCCAGGCGGTGGCCGCGCCTGCGGGGCAGCGACGGCGCCGGGCGCGGGCGCCGCCGTCGGGACGACGCCAGGCTCGAGGGGCGGGTTCGAGATGCTCGGAGGTTGCAGGACCTGCGCCGGAGGGCCGGGCTCAGGCTCGGCCTGCACGAGCGGCGGGGGCGAGAACTCCTGGGCCAGGGCGCTCGCGGCGAGGAGGATGGAGAGGACGGCGGCGCGCATGACAAGTGTCGGGAACCACGAGGGGCCGGCGGGAGAGAGCGAGGTCGAGCCAGTGGACGGCGCGGCTTCACGTTTCTTCACCTCGACGCCTCCTGACGCTTCACAAACGCTCCCTACGGTCTTTCCACGCGACGGGCCACTCCCGGTCCGGGCGAAGACGAGGGCAGACACATGTTCGGATTTATCATTGGCACACTCAGCCTCATCGGGCTCATCAAGGTGGCGCGGCACGGGCGCGGCCGGCGGGGCGGCTGGGGCCGGTGGATGATGCGGCGCCTCTTCGAGCGCCTCGACACCACGCCGGGGCAGGAGAAGGTCGTGCTCGAGGCGGCGCACGACGCGCAGCGCGTGATGTGGCAGGCGCGAGAGGAGATGCAGCGGGCTCGCCGCGACTACGCGAGGGCCATGCGCGCCGAGCCCTTCGATGGAGAGGCGGTGAACGCCGCCTTCGAGCAGCAACAGGCCGCCATCGACGAGGTGAAGAAGACGCTCAAGGCGAAGCTGCAGGCCATACACGAGGCGCTCTCGCCGCAGCAGCGCGCGGTGCTGGCCGACCTCATCGAGTTCGGGCCGCGCCGGCTCTCGGGCGAGGGCTGCGCGCGCGGGTGGGGTGGTGGCCACGGCCGGTCGATGGGGCATGGGCCGTCGACGGTGAGCGTCTGACGGCAGGGCAGTTCATTCACGAATCGAGGAGAACGACATGCGTTACGCACTGATGGCAGTTCTGGCGATGGGCGTGGTGGGTGGCTACGGCTCGGCGGTCGCGCGGGCGGCGCACCACGCGAGGGGCGGGTGCTCGCCCGGCGGCGGCTGGCACGAAGGGCGTTGGGGCGCCCGGGTGCACGACGAGGAGGCGCCCCAGCGGGCGGCGGCCGAGAAGGTCGCGGTGCCCGTGCCGGCGCCCCAGGTCGTCGTCGTGATGCCCGGCGCGGCGGCCGCGCCGCAGACCATCGTCGTGCCCTCGGCGGGGCCACTGCCCGTCGTTGCGTCGCCGACGCAGCCCGTCGTCGTCCCGCCCGCGACGCCCTGACGCCGCCGCGCCGGTGGGCGCTCCCCCGCCCGCCCTGACGCCGCCGCGCTCGCTGCGGTGGGCGCCTTGGGGCGAGAAGCAGCGCCTCGCCCGGCTTTCGGCGAGACTCACCCCATTCGACGGGACGTGCCATGACCTCGAGAGTCCTCCTCATCGACGACGACGCAAGGCTGCCGGAGTTGCTGGCGAGCTACCTCGGGCA
>JADCJJ010000594.1 GCA_020247085.1 Myxococcaceae bacterium
GCAGCGCCCTCGTCAGCGGCCGCACGGCGTTCGCGTCGGGGTCGGCGATGAGCACTTTTCGGGCCTGGGCCATGGCGCCGCTCCTCACGAGGGCTGCAGGTCGTACGCCGCCTGCAGCTTCGAGACGAGGCCCTCGACGAGCGTCGGGTCGCTCGTATGGAAGCCCCAGGTGATGCCCCGGCCGCGGCGCTGCAGCAGGGCGTAGGCGAGCCCGTCGCCCAGCCAGAGCAGGAACTCGTGGCGCGCCAGGTGCTCGTCCCCTTCGAGGAAGACCGGCACCACCGTGGCGTGCGAGGCGAGGTCTGCGCGCCGCCCGAGGACGTAGACGCGGGGCGCGAAGTCGCTCACCGGCACGTCGAGCCCGCGGATGATGCCCAGGTCGGCGCGAACGGCCTGTGTCCCGACGTACACGAGGCCCCGGGCGCCGGGGTCGCGCAACAGCTCCCGCGCCACCTCGAGCTGCAGCTCGTCGAACAGCACGTCGGCCACCTTGCCGCGCCGGGCCGGCTCGCCAGCGGTGCCCGGCAGCTTCGGAGAGCGGGCACTGCCCAAGAGCAGCTCGACCTCGTCCCAGAACGGCAGCCGGTCGAGGTGCAGCTGGTGGTGGAGCGAGCCGCGGCGGTCTTCCATGCGCCGCCGGCAGCGCAGCAGCAGCTCGTCGAAGTCGTCGCCGTCACGCGGGAAGGTGGCGCAGCCACCGGTGAGGCCCGACGGCAACCGCGCCTCGAGCGCCTTCCCGTCGGGGTGCTCGCTCACCGACGCGAGCGCCCGCCGCAGGAACATGAGGCCGCCGAAGAAGTCGGTCTCGGGGAGCAGCACGTGGAACTCGTGCTCGCCGGCGCGCGCGACGACGTCGGCGTCTCGCATCATCTGGGTGATCACCTTGGGCACGGTCTGCTGCGCCTGCCGAGAGGCGGCCTGGCCGAGGCGCGCGCGGATACCCGAGAGGTTGTCGAGCGAGAACGTCAGCAGCGAGAACGAGCGGCCATACCGGCGGGCCTTGTAGATCTCCTTGGTGGCGTAGTCGGTGAAGTAGCCCAGGGTGTAGGCGCCGGTGTCGCGATCGCGCAGCCCCTGGCGCTGCAGCAGCGCGAAGCGGGCGGCGGTCTTCAGCGCCGCCGCGGCGAAGGCGCCGAAGCGCTGCGCCGTCGCCAGCAGCGGCGCGCCGAAGCCGCCGTTGAGCGAGTCGCCGAGCTGCGCCAGGCCCTGGGGCTCGCCGCCCGGGCCGACCAGCGGCACGAGGAACGTCTCGCCGCTCACCCACGGGTTCGCCTGGACGATCGCCGGGTCGACCAGCTCGGGCAGCGCGTGCCTGGCGACGAGGCCCCGCCAGGCCCGTAACCGCAGCCCGCCGCGCTCCCCTGCGACCCACAGCGCGCCTGACTGGGCGCCGCAGTGCTCGCAGAGCTCCTGCAGGATGCGCTCCTGCAGCACCTCGATGTCCGTGATGCCGACGACGGACAACGCCCTCGCGTCGACGTCGGCCGTCACGGGAGCACGCCCTCGTAGACGAAGCGCACCGGGCCCCGCAGCCACACTTGTGAGAGATCAGCGGCCACCCTCAGCTCGAGGCGCCCGCCGGGGAGCTCGACGGGCACCCAGGCGTCGAAGGGGCTCTGGCCGGCCAGGGCCGAAGCCACCACGGCCGCGCAGGCTCCCGTGCCGCACGCCAGCGTCAGGCCGACGCCGCGCTCCCAGACGGTGACGCGCAGCCCGCCCTCGGGCCGCGGCTCGACGAACTCGACGTTGGCGCGGTCGACGAAGAGCGGGTGCCGCTCGAGCCCGGGCCCGAGGCGGGCGGCCTCGGCGGGCGGCGTCGCCAGGAGCACGAGGTGGGGGTTGCCCATGCTGACGGCGGTGCCGATGACGCCGTCGATGGGCTGCTGCACGAAGGGGCCGCCGTTCGGCAGGCTGCGCGCCGACAGCCGCGCCGGGCCCATCGCGACGGTGACGCGCTCGACCTGCCCCGCCTGCCACTCGAGCTCAGACGTCAGCACCCCGGCGCCGGTGGCGATGTCGAGGCGGGCTGGATGGTCTCCGGCGCGCTCGGCGACGTACTTCACGACGCAGCGCAGGCCGTTGCCGCACATCTCGGCGATGGACCCGTCGGCGTTGTGCACCACCATGCGCCCGGCCGCCCCGGCGTGCGGGAGCACCGTCAGCACGCCGTCGGCCCCGACGCCGAAGTGGCGATCGCACAGCCGTCGGCTCGTGTCGGCGTCGACGTCGACCCCCGACGCGCGCCGGTCGAGGACGACGAAGTCGTTGCCCAGGCCGTGGTACTTGAAGAAGCGCTCCACGAAGGGCTGCATAGCCAGCGGGGGCGGCGCACGCGAGGGGTTCCAGGCGCCTCTGGCACGCTCAATCCACCAGCACGACGTCGACGCCCTCCTGCTGCGGGGCCTCGGACGAGGGGTCGAGGAACAGCCACTTGAGGAGCGCGCGGTAGAAGGCGAAGAGCGGCAGCCGCTGGGCGACCTCGTCACGCACCCGCTCGCGCGTCGACTTGAAGCTGGCGTGACTCTCGCGGGTGAGGCGCTCGCGCTCGTGCAGGAAGTTCGAGAGCGGCTGCACCTGGATCTCGAAGGTCTTGCCGCCCCAGTGCACCACCGACTTGAGCGCCGTCCACCCCGACTGCTTGCGCGAGGGCCGCTGCAGGTAGTCCTTGTGCTCGACGAACTGGAGCCGCCCGAAGGCCTCGGCCCGGGGCAGCCCCCGCCGATCGAGCTGCTCCGCGGGGAACTCGAGCTCCTGCAGGTGCGCCTGCACCCGGTAGGCGTCGTCGTCGGCGCCGACCACCACCTTGATGCCGAAGACGTCCTTCACGTAGCGGCTCAGGTGCTGCAGCTGCTTGTCGCGCAGGACGATGCGGTCGAGGTCGAAGAGCTCGTCGACGACCTTGTTCCAGATCTCCTCTTCGGCCTTGATGCGCGTGAGGAGGCGGTAGACGTTGAAGGGGTTCGGCCCGGTCGGCTCGTACTCGACGACGTTCGACACCAGGGCCGCCCGGCGCCAGCCGCGCTCGTCGGCGATCGCAAGCCGCGCGAGAATGCGCGTGCCGAGGTCGAGGTCGGTCGAGCGCGCCACCTCCTCCTCGGTCACGTCGACGGTGATGGTGAAGCGCTCGTGGGTGCGCTCGATCTCGCCGATGGCCGAGCTCCGGAGCCCGAAGGTGCCCAGCAGGCGCTGCGACAACAGGCCCGCCAGCGCGTGCAGGTCGCGCTCCCCGCGGCGGATCATCGCGCTGAACTCGGCGCGGGCCTGGCTCAGCTTGAGGCGCGAGAAGACCAGCCGGCCTCCGTTTCCGGCCTCGAGCGTGCCGCGGGCGGTCTGCAGCGCCAGCACCAGCTCGTTCAGCGCCGGCGCCTGGCTCACCATCCACAAGGGGGAGCCGGCGTTCTCGTCGGGCAGAGCCTCCATGGCCGGCGTCCTACAGAAAGCGCGCGGCGCGCGACAGCGGCCCGTCAGCCCCGGAGCCCGGCGAACTGCGGGTGCTCGAGCACCTGCCGCTCCACCTCGGGCGAGAAGGCCTCGCCGTGCGCGCCGCGGGCCGACGAGCGCCTCCACCGGGTGAGCCAGCGCTCGCCCAGCGGCTGGTCGAGGTTGGCGAGCTGCGTCGCCGCGTTCGTCGTCTCGGTGCGCGTGCCCGTCGACACCCCCTGCCCGACGAAGAACCCGGCGAGCAAGAACGACACGCGCGTCGGCGTGGCCGAGCTGTAGGTGACGAGGAGCCCGCCCTCGTCGTTGGTGTGCCCCCGCACCGCGCGCAGGAAGTCCACCGTCCACAGCGCGGGGTTCGCCTCGGGAGAGAAGGGGTCGAAGAACACCAGGTCGCACCAGCCGGGCACCCCCTCGATGGTCTCCCGCGCGTCACCCACCAGCACACGCCAGTGCAGGCCTGGCCCGTCCCAGTGGCCATGGCCGAGGAGCGCCTCGGCGGCCGTCCTGAAGGGGACGAGGAAGGGGAAGGCCTCGGGCGCCGAGAGGGCCAGCTCGAGAGCCGCCAGATCGGCCTCGAGGCTGATGACCTCGAGCTCCCGCCGGCGCTCGGGCCCCAGCGCCTGCGCCCGCGCCAGCGCCGCCACGGCGTTGGCCCCTGCGCCGAGGCCGACGTCGAGCACGCGCAGGGGCTCCTCGCGGAACACCGAGAGCCGCTGGGCCAGCTTCGTCTGCTCGACGTAGAGGCGGTTGGCCTCTTCCCAAGGCCCCACCGGGTGCATCACCTCGCCGTGCGCCGTCTGCCGCACCGCGTGCGCGCCGCCGCGCGTCTTCACCACCTCGAAGGCGCCGTGCCGCTGCCCGGTGGGCCGGGGC
The DNA here is from genome assembly GCA_020247085.1 of Myxococcaceae bacterium. GTDB lineage: Bacteria > Myxococcota > Myxococcia > Myxococcales > Myxococcaceae > Xiheimicrobium > Xiheimicrobium aquaticum. The sequence goes on from JADCJJ010000594.1 coordinate 4,315, forward strand.
TTCGCCGTCCGCGGTGAGAGGCGCTCCACCAGCTCGCGGTACTCGGCCTCCCACCGGCCGGCGACGATGGCCTCGCGCATGCGCCGCGTCAGCACCTGAAAGTGGCGCAGGTTGTGAACGGCCAGCAGCCGGGTGCCCAGGTGGTGCCCGCCCTGCGTCAGGTGGCGCACGTAGGCGCGGGTGTAGCGGCGGCAGGCGAGGCAGTCACAGCCTTCGTCGATGGGCGACTCGTCGAAGCGGTACTCGTGCTTGCTGAGCCGCAGCTGCCCCTCGAAGGTGTACGCGTAGCCCTGCTGCGCCATCTTCGGCGGGATGATGCAGTCCAACATGTCGACGCCCCGGTGCACGCACTCGACCAGATCGATGGGCGTACCCACGCCCATCAGGTAACGCGGGCGGTCGGCCGGCAGGCGCGGCGCCGTGTGCCCCGTCATCTCGTAGAGCAGCTCCCGCGACTCGCCCACCGCCAGCCCGCCGATGGCGAACCCGTCAAAGGGGTGCCCGGTGAGGAAGCTCGCGCTCTCGGTGCGCAGCGGAGGGAACACGCCGCCCTGCACGATGGCGAACAGCGCCTGCCCTGTCGGGTTTGCGTCACGGGCCGCGAGGCTCCGCAGCGCCCAGCGGTGCGTGCGCTCCATCGCGTCGCGCGTGACGGCCTCGGTCGAGGTCGACGGCGGGCACACGTCGAGCACCATCATGATGTCGCTGCCGATGGCGTTCTGCGTGGCGATCGAGCTCTCGGGCGACAGCAGGTGCCGGTGGTTGTCGTACGGGCTGCGAAAGCGGGCGCCCGCCTCGGTGATCTCGCGCTCGCCCGGCAGGCTGAAGATCTGAAAGCCGCCCGAGTCCGTCAGCACGCCGTGCGGCCACTGCATGAAGCCGTGAATGCCCTTCGTACGCTCGAACAGCTCGACGCCCGGCCGGAGCAGCAGGTGGTAGGTGTTCGCCAGGCAGAACCGCGCCCCCGAGTCGGCCACGTCGTCCATCGTCAGGAAGCGCACGTGAGCGTGCGTCGCCACCGGCATGAACGCTGGCGTCTCGAGGACGCCGCGGCGGGTGTGCAGCCGCCCGGCCCTCGCGCCCGAGGGCGCGGTCGCGAGGAGCTCGTAGCGGATCGGAGACGTCAGCGGACGCATGGGGCGCCGGCTCTACCAGACCCGCCCGTTGCCAGGCGCCCACAACCGCCCGGCTCGAGCCGCGGGCCCCGAAAAAGACACGAGGCGGAGCGACTCCGGAGAGGCCCCGGAAGTGCTCCGCCTCGGAGACGCCCGACGCGAGGTTCGCTCAGCCCAGGAAGCCGCGGGCGATGTTCATCAGCTCGACGTTGGCGGCCACCGACTTCGAGAACGCCTCCTTCTCGCTGGCCGACAACTCGAACTCGTACACCTTCTCGGCGCCGCGGGCCGACAGCACCACCGGCACGCCGACGAAGGCATCCTTCACGCCGAACTCGCCCTGGAGCTCGACGGAGCACGGCAGCACGCGCCGCTGGTTGCGGACGATCGCCTCGACCATCAGGCAGGTGCCGGCGCCCGGCGCGAGCCACGCCGACGTGCCGATGAGCGCCGTGAGCGTCGCCCCACCCTTCTTGGTGTCCTCGACGACCTTCGTCAGCTGCTCGGCCGAGAGGAACTTCGACACCGGCACGTTGCCGATGGTCGCCGTCGACAGCACCGGCACCATGTCTTTGTCGGTGTGCGCGCCCAGCACGATGGCGTTGACGTCTTCGACCGACACGCCCGCGGCCATCGAGAGGTAGGTGCGGAAGCGCGCCGAGTCGAGCACACCCGCCGAGCCGATGACGCGCTCACGCGGGAAGCCCGTCACCTGCTTGGCGACGAACACCATCGCGTCGAGGGGGTTCGAGACGACGATCAGCACCGAGTCGGGCGCGTGCGTCTTCACGTGCTTGCAGATGTCGCGGACGATGCCCGCGTTGATGTTGATGAGCTCCTCGCGCGATTGGCCCGGCTTGCGCGGGACGCCGGCCGTCATCACCACCACGTCGGCGCCGGCCATCGCTTCGGGCTTGTCGGTGGCGACGAAGGTCGTGTTGTTGAAGCCCTCCCACGCGCCGCACTGCGTGAGGTCGAGGGCGCGCCCCTCGGCCGCCGTCGCCTTGAGGTCGATGAGCACCAGCTCGCCGAGCTCCTTCAGCACGGCCCACTGCGCCACCGCCGCGCCGACGTTTCCACCTGCTCCAACGATCGCAATCTTCGGACGCTTGATCATGTTCGTTCGTCTCCGGGTTGATGAAGCCTGCCGCTCACATGTTGGCGATGATCGCCTTGCCGAACTCGCTGCACTTCACCTCGGTCGGGGCGTGGCCCTCGAGCTTCATGAGGCGCGCGAAGTCGTACGTCACCGTGCGCTTCGAGATCGCCCCGTCCATGCCCTTGATGATGAGGTCGGCGGCCTCGTTCCACTTCAGGTGCCGCAGCATCATCTCGGCCGAGAGGATCACCGAGCCGGGGTTCACCTTGTCCTGGTTGGCGTACTTCGGCGCCGTGCCGTGCGTGGCCTCGAAGACCGCGTGACCGGTGACGTAGTTGATGTTGCCGCCCGGGGCGATGCCGATGCCGCCGACCTGCGCCGCCAGCGCGTCGGACAGGTAGTCGCCGTTGAGGTTCAGCGTGGCGATGACGTCGAACTCGTCGGGCCGCGTCAGCACCTGCTGCAGGGTGATGTCGGCGATCGCGTCCTTGATGACGATGCCGGCGCCCGGCTTGCCCTCGGGGATCTTGCACCACGGGCCACCGTCGAGCAGCTCGGCGCCGAACTGCTCGCGCGCCACCTTGTAGCCCCAGTCACAGAAGGCGCCCTCGGTGTACTTCATGATGTTGCCCTTGTGGACGAGCGTCACCGACTTGCGCTTGTTCTGGATCGCGTAGCTGATGGCGCTCTGCACCAGGCGCTCGGTGCCGAGGTAGCTGACCGGCTTGAGCCCGACGCCCACCAGCAGGCCGACCTCGCGCCGGGGCTGGCCGACGCCCTCGAGCGCGCCCTGCCAGTCGGTCGAGGCCTTCTGCGTACCGAAGCGGATCTTCGCGAAGTCCTTCGGGAAGTTCTGCTGCCAGAACTCGAGCACCTTCTGGGCCTCGGGCGTGCCAGCGGCGTACTCGATGCCCGCGTAGATGTCCTCGGTGTTCTCGCGGAAGATCACCATGTCGACCTTCTCCGGCGCCTTCACTGGCGAGGGCACGCCCTTGAAGTAGCGCACCGGCCGCAGGCAGACGTAGAGGTCGAGCATCTGCCGCAGCGCGACGTTGAGCGATCTGATGCCGCCGCCGACGGGCGTGGTGAGCGGGCCCTTGATGCCGACGAGGTACTCGCGGAAGGCGGTGATCGTCTCGTCGGGGAGCCAGTTGTTGACGGTCTTGAACGCCTTCTCGCCCGCCAGTACCTCCTTCCAGTGGATCTTGCGCTCGCCCCGGTAGGCCTTCTCGACGGCCGCGTCGACGACCATCTGCGACGCGCGCCAGATGTCTGGCCCGGTGCCATCGCCCTCGATGAAGGGAATGACGGGGTGCTTGGGGACGGAGAGCGTGCCGTTCGAGATCGTGATTTTTTCGCCGGTCGACATTGCGGGTTTCCTCTTGGAAATTGGCCGCGCGCACCTTGTCAGGGACCAGCGCATTTTCAACGAGAACCTGACGCGCCCTGACGCGTTGTGCAGCGCGGCTGCATCGGTGTAGTCACGGCGCTGATGCCTCAGCCCACCGAACGCCTCCAGAGCTCCGGCGCGCTGCTGCGCTTCGACCGGGCGTCGAACTCGCTCAAGGAGCGCAAGTACCAGGTCACCGTGACGGCCGGGCCCGACGCCGGGCAGACGAGGGCGATCGATGGGCGGCTCGTCGTCGGCTCGCACCCTGACGCAGGGCTGTCGCTGAAGGACACCACCGTCTCGCGGTACCACGTCGAGCTCGACGCGCGCCCCGACGGGGTGCTCGTGCGCGACCTCGAGTCGACGAACGGCACATACCTCGCGGGCAACCGCGTCACCGAGATGATCGTCGAGGACCGGGCGACGGTGACGGTGGGCAAGACGACGCTGCGCATCGGCATGATCGAGGCTGACGTGGGGCTCCCGGCGGCCCAGGGCAGCTTCGGCGCGGCCATCGGCGCCGCGCCGGCGATGAAACAGCTCTTCGGCCTGCTCGAGCGGGTGGCGCCGACGGACTCGACGCTGCTGCTGCTGGGCGAGACCGGCACCGGGAAAGAGGTGCTCGCCCGCGCCGTTCACCAGCGCAGCCGGCGCGCCGCCCGGCCCTTCGTCGTCGTCGACTGCGGCGCCGTGGCGCCCAGCCTCATCGAGAGCGAGCTGTTCGGCCACGTCCGCGGGTCGTTCACCGGGGCGACAAGCGACCGCAATGGCGCCTTCCTCGAGGCCGACGGCGGCACCATCTTCCTCGACGAGCTCGGCGAGCTGCCGCTCGAGCTGCAGCCCAAGCTGCTGCGCGTGCTCGAGTCTGGCGCGGTGCGGAGGGTCGGCGAGGACAAGTACCGGCGCGTCGACGTGCGGGTGGTGGCGGCGACGCACCGCGATCTCGAAGCCGAGCTTGCCGCGGGCCGCTTCCGGCGCGACTTGTACTACCGGCTCGCGGTGGTGCTGGTGACGGTGCCGGCCCTGCGTGACCGGCTCGACGACATTCCCATGCTCACGCAGCACTTCGTGCAGGGCATGGGCCGGGGCGACTTCGAGCTGCCCAGGGGCCTGCTGGCGCGCTTCGCCGCCTACCACTGGCCCGGCAACGTGCGGGAGCTGCGCAACCTCGTCGAGCGGGCCCTCGCGGGCGCCTACGTCGAGACCCTGGGGCCTGAGGCGCCACCAGGCGTTCGAGCCGGCTTGGTCGGTGAGCACCTCACCGACCTGCCCTTCAAGGAGGCCAAGGAGCGCCTCGTCGAGTCCTTCACCCGCGAGTACCTCGTCGCGCTGCTCGAGAAGTGCCAGGGCAACATCAGCCAGGCGGCGCGCGAGGCGGGCATCGCGAGGAACTACGTGCACCGGCTGGTCGCCAGGTACGGGCTGAAGGGCCACGACTGACGTCGTCAGGGTGGCGAGACGCGGCCCGTCGGTGACGAATGCCCTCATCGGCCATGACGCCTCCGGGGCCCGCCGCGCGGCTGATCGAAGGCCTCCCGCGGCCCTTCTGGTTCCTCTTCGCAGGCCTGCTGGTGAACCGCGCGGGGAGCTTCATCGTGCCGATGCTGACGGTGTACCTCACGCGCGAGCGGGGGTTGTCGCTCGTCGAGGCAGGCGCCGTCGTCTCGGCGTTCGGCGCGGGCTCGATCGTCGGTACCACCCTCGGCGGCTGGCTGGCAGATCAACTGGGCCGGCGGTCGACCCTGCTCGTCAGCCTCGTCACCTCGAGCGCGGTGATGGTGGCGACGGGCCAGGCGCGCGACCGGGCGTCGCTGGCAGCGCTCGTCTTCGCGCTGGGCCTGTCGGCCGACCTCTTCCGCCCGGCGAGCCAGGCGCTGGTGGCCGACCTCGTGGAGCCGCGCCACCGGGTGAAGGCCTTCGGCGTGCAGTACTGGGCCGTCAACCTTGGCTTCTCGGTCGCTGCCCTCGTGGGAGGCTTCGTCGCCCGGCAGGGCTTCGGGGCGCTCTTCCTCGCCGACGCGGCCACCACCCTCGCCTGCGCCGCGTTCGTCGCCGTTGGGGTGCCCGAGCCCCGGCCCCCGCCGTCCGGCCCGGCGCCCGCCGGCTCGGCCTTGACGCCCTTCGTCGACGCCCGCTTCGCGCCCTTCCTCGTCGCCAACCTGGCGCTCGCGCTCGTCTTCTTGCAGCACCTCACGGCGCTGCCGAAGGACATGTCCGACGAGGGCCTCGGCCCCGAGGCGTTCGGCGTGGCGCTCGCCACCAACGGCGTGCTGGTCGTCGTGCTGCAGCCGCTGGTGCTGACCCTCGCCACGCGCGCCCCACGCGGGCCCGTGCTCGCCGCGGCAGCGCTGCTCACCGGGCTCGGCTTCGGGGCCACCGCCTTCGCCCACACCGTCAGCGCCTTCGCGCTCACCGTGGCCGTGTGGACGCTCGGCGAGGTGCTCCACGCGCCGGTGAGCTCGGCGCTGGTATCCGAGCGCTCGCCGGCGCACCTGCGGGGCCGCTACCAGGCCGCCTTCGGGTTGACGTGGAGCCTCGCCTTCGTCGCCGCGCCGATGCTGGGCCCCCGCCTCATCGAGCGCGTCGGGCTGGACGCCTTCTGGGGCCTGTGTCTCGCCCTGGCGACGGCCGCCGCAGGCGCCTTCCTCGCGCTCGACCACCGCGCGCGCGCCACCGGCGCGGGGCTCTGACCGGCTCGCCGAACCCCGCTCGCGCGCGCGCCTCTGACTCGCGCCGGGGCCACGTATCCTCTACGGTGCCCCGCTATGCTCTTGCTCGTGCTTCGCCTCGGCGTCGGGTTGGCGCTCGCGCAGGCCCCATCGCCCACGGCTCGTCCGGCCGAGGCCGCGCCGACGCCCGGCGTCGAGGGGAGCCAGGCGCCAGGCGCCCCGGGCCTCGACCCGGTCCCGAGCAGCATCAGGCGCCAGGCCGACGAGCTTGCGCGCGCGGCGGCGAAGCTGAAGGAGCTGCAGGGCGCCGAGCGCGAGAAGGCCGCCGAGGAGCTGCGCAAGCGCGCCGCGGCCTTCATCGGCAACCCCGTGGTGCCGCCGCGGGAGTTCGACCTCGCGGCGTTCTACACGCTCACCGACGCCGAGCAGGCGCTGGTGGTGTCGCGCGCGTTCTTCGAGGCGCTGGTGACGGGCGACGCAGGCCGCGTGACCGAGTTCGCGGGGCTGCCCTTCATGCTCGAAGACCGACGCATCGAGCGGCCCGACGAGCTGCGGTCGACCTGGGCGAAGCACCTGCGCAGCAAGCGTACGGATCTCGTCACGCTGTATGGCGTCGAGGTCTTCACGCCGGCCGAGCTCGAGAAGAAGCACGGCCCGCCGCCGGCGCGGCTGCGCGGCTGGACGTGGCGCAGCGGCGGCCCGGTGTTCATGGCCGTCGCCAACCTGTCGGGTCGCGCCGCGGTGGTGCAGCTCAGGCCCGCCGGCGGTACCTGGCAGATCGTCGCGTACCACGACTGACGCGGCGCGCAGGGCCCACCACGCCCAAGCGGCCCGTCAGCTCACCTTCGACGCGAAGTCGGCGAGGCGCGCGAGGCCCTTCTCGATGATCGCCTGTGACGTCGCGAAGGAGAACCGCAGGTAGCCCTCGGCGCCGAAGGGCTCTCCGGGCACCGCGGCGAGCAGGAAGTCTTCGAGCAGCACCTCGGACACGCGCATCGACCCGGTGAGCGTCTGCCCCTTGTAGGTCTTTCCGATGAGCTCGCCGATGTCGGCGAAGCAATAGAACGCACCGTCTGGGCGGGGGCACCTCACGCCCGGGACACGGCTCAGCCCGTCGGCCATCAGCTCGCGGCGCTTCGCGTACTCCTTCACCATCGCCAGCAGTGGCTCCTGCGGGCCCTTGAGCGCCGTCACCGCGGCCTTCTGGATCACCGAGGTCGCGTTCGACGTCGACTGGTCCTGCACCATCTGCATGCCCGCGATGAGCTCCTTCGGGCCGGCCGCGTAGCCGAGCCGCAAACCCGTCATCGCGTAGGCCTTCGAGAAGCCGTTCACCACCACCGTGCGCGGCGCCAGGTCTGGCGCGACGTTCGCGATGTTCTGGAACCCGCCCTCGACGTACAGCAGCCGCTCGTAGATGTCGTCCGACACCAGCAGGCAGTCGTGCCCGCGCACCGCCTCCGCGATGCCGAGGAGCGTCTGTCGCGAGTACACGCCTCCGGTCGGGTTCGACGGGCTGTTGAGGACCACCGCCCGCGTGCGCGGGGTGAGCGCCTTGCGCAGCTGCGCCGGATCCGGCGCCCAGTTCATGTGCGCGCTGGTCTCGACGATCACCGGCTCGCCGTCGGCGAGGCGCACCATGTCGGGGTAGCTGACCCAGTACGGCGAGAAGATGACGACCTCGTCACCCGGCGAGAGCAGCGCCTGAAAGGTGTTGTAGAGCGAGTGCTTCGCGCCGACCGACACCAGGACCTGATCCGGCGTGTAGTCGAGGCGATTCTCGGCCTTGAGCTTGTCGACGATGGCCGCCTTGAGCTCGGGGATGCCGCCGGTGGCCGTGTACTTGGTGAAGCCGGCGTCGAGCGAGGCCTTGATCGCGTCCTTGATGTGGGCGGGCGTGTCGAAGTCGGGCTCGCCGGCAGCGAACGAGACGACGTCGGACCCCTTGGCCGCGAGGGCCTTGGCCTTGGCGTTGAGGGCGAGGGTCGGCGAGGGCCTGGCGCTCTTGAGTCGGTTGGCGAGTTTCATGGCTGGGTTCATTCGTTCTTGGCGTACCGGGCGCGCAGCCCAGCGGCGACGTTGGCGGGCACCAGCCCGTCGACGTTGCCCCCGAAGCTCGCGACCTCTCGCACGAGGTTCGACGAGACGTAGAAGTAGTCTTCGCCCGTCATCATGAAGACGGTCTCGAACTCGGGGTCGAGCTTGCGGTTCATGTTGGCGAGCTGGAACTCGTACTCGAAGTCGCTCACCGCCCGCAGGCCGCGCAGCATCACCTTCACGCCCCGGCGCTTGCCGTAGTCGACGAGCAGCCCCTGGAAGTCGTCGACCTCGACGCGGGGGTCGTTCGGGAAGGCGTCGCGGATGAAGGCCTTCCGCTCGGCGACCGAGAACAGCGGCACCTTCTTCGGGTTCACGGCGATTGCGACGATCACCGTGTCGAAGAGCTTGAGCCCACGGTGAATCAGCGAGAGGTGCCCGTTGGTGAGGGGGTCGAACGAGCCGGGGTAGATGGCGACGGACATCGGCCGAACAGCCTCATTCACGGCGCCCGAGGGGTCAACCGGAAGATCGACACCACCGTGCCGCCGAAGCGGCGCTCGTCTTCGCGGCGCCAGGGCCCCACCACCTCGTCGAGCGCCTCGTCGCGCCCGTGCTCGATGACGGCCACGCCGGAAGGCACGACGAGGGGCGCGATGCCCTCGAGCACCTCGACGCCCGCCCGGTGCGCGTATGGCGGGTCGGAGAAGACGAGCTCGAAGCGCGCCGCCTCACCCTCCAGCGCGGCGAGGGCCTTGCGCACCGGCAGCGCGCGCACCGCGACGCGATCGCCAAAGCCGAGCGCCTCGACGTTCTGTCGGCACACGGCCACGGCCTCGCGCCCGTCGTCGACCAGCACCGCCCGTGACGCCCCCCGCGACACCGCCTCGAGCCCCAGCGCCCCCGTGCCGGCGAACAGGTCGAGCACCCGCAAGCCCTCGCACGACTGCCCCAGCACGTTGAAGACCGTCTCGCGCACGCGGTCGGCCGTCGGCCGCGTCACGTCGCCGCCGCGAGGCGTCTTCAACACCCTCCCTCTGGCCAAACCGGCGATGATGCGCATGCGCAGTCACCCTTACCTTTCCCTGCCTTTCCCTGCACGCATTCGTCCACACTTCGGACAGCGTTGGGCTACACCTGACCCGAAATCAGACGAGGTGACCGCATGGACTACGAACGGTACCAGAACCTGCACACCATCGTGATGCTGCGGGACATTCTGAGGAAGTGGTGGCGCGCCGAGCTCTGCTTCGCGGACAAAGGCGGCCAGGTCATCGAGTGGACGAAGGGGCAGATCACCCCGCCGCCGAATGACTTCTGCCGGCTGTCGCTCTTCTCGAAGGAGGGCTTCCGCCGGTGCGGCTCGTCGGTGCGGGTGCTTCACGAGAAGTTCAAGGCGTCGCGCAAGCTGCGGCGCAGCCAGTTCCACGAGTGTCACCTCGGCTTCACCATCGTCGGCGCGCCGCTGCACATCAACGGCGAGTACGAGGGCATGCTCTTCGTCGAGGGGTTCTCACGGCAAGAGGTGAGCCCGCGCGAGGCCGAGCAGCTCAAGGCGAAGATCGCCGAGGTGAACCAGGGCGCGACGGATCTCGAGCGGGCGGTCGAGCGCATTCCGGTGATGGACGACCGCGAGGTCGAGAAGATCTGCGATCTGCTCGAGTTCGGCGCGAACGAGATCGGCAACTTCGAGGCCGAGCTGGCCCGCAAGGACGAGACGATCGAATCGCTCTCGTCCGAGCTGTCCGACCGCTACCGCTTCGAGAACATCATCGGCCGCAGCCAGGCGATGCTCGACGTCTTCCGCGTGCTCGAGCGGGTCTGCCAGTCTGACACGACGGTGCTGATCAACGGCGAGTCGGGCACCGGCAAGGAGCTGGTGGCGAGGGCGATCCACTACAACGGCCCGCGCAAGGACAAGCCCTTCGTCGTGCAGAACTGCTCGGCCTTCAACGACAACCTGCTCGAGAGCGCGCTCTTCGGTCACGTGCGCGGCTCGTTCACCGGGGCGCTCCGCGACAAGAAGGGGCTCTTCGAGGTCGCCGACGGGGGCACCTTCTTCCTCGACGAGGTCGGCGACATGTCGCCGTCGCTGCAGGTGAAGCTGCTCCGCGTGCTGCAAGAGGGAACCTTCCTGCCGGTCGGCGGTACGGCGCCCAAGCAGGTCGACGTGCGCGTCATCTCGGCGACCCACAAGGACCTCGGCGAGCTGGTGAAGAAAGGCGAGTTCCGGGAAGACCTCTTCTACCGGCTCAACGTCATCCGCATCACCGTGCCCTCGCTGCGCGACCGGAAGGACGACCTGCCGATGCTGGTCGACCACCTCATGCGCAAGCACCGCCGCGACGGGCAGCGGGCCCGGGGTCTGTCGCCCGACGCCATGTCGGTCTTCCAGAGCTACCATTGGCCCGGCAACATCCGCGAGCTCGAGAACGAGATCGAGCGGCTGCTGGTGCTCGGCGGCGACCAGGAGCTGCTGACGGCCGACCTGGTGTCGAGCCGCATTCGCGACACCGTGAGCGGCGCCAACGGCACCAGCGTCATCGGCGCGGCCCGGGTCGCGGCGGTGCCCGCGGGGCGCCTCAACGACGCGGTGGAGCAGCTCGAGCGCGACATGATCTCGCAGGGCCTGCAGCGCACCCGGCACAACAAGTCGAAGCTCTCGCGTGAGCTCGGCATCAGCCGGTCGAACCTCATCCTCAAGATCCAGAAGTACGGGCTCGAGCGCCCCGGTTTCGCGGGCGCCGACGACGACGAGGCCGAGGCCAATGCCTGACGCCGGCGCGCGCTCGTTTCACCAGGGCTTCTTCACCACTGACGACGGCGCCCCGCTGTGGTTCGAGGAGCGCGGAGAAGGCTCAGGCCTGCCGGCGGTGCTCTGTGACGGGCTCGGCTGCGACGGCTTCATCTGGCGCTACCTCTTCGGTCCGCTGGCGGCGCGGCGGCGGGTGCTGCACTGGAACTACCGCGGCCACGGCAAGAGCGGCCTTTCGACCGACCCCGCCCGCATCGGCGTCGAGTACATCTGTGACGATCTGGCGCGCCTGATGGACCACCGCGGCCTCGAGCGCGCGGTGCTCTTTGGCCACTCGATGGGCGTGCAGGTGGCGCTCGAGTTCCACCGGCGCCATGCCGCCCGCGTCGCCGGGCTGGTGCTGATCTGCGGTTCGTACGGCACGCCGCTCGACACCTGGCACGATCACTCGCTGATGCGCGTCGTCTTCCCGCGCCTCAAGGCGCTCGTCGAGCGGTTCCCCGCGCAGGCGCAGTGGCTCACCTCGCGCGTGCTGCGCACCGAGCTGGCGGTCGAGCTGGGCATTCGCGCCGAGCTGAACCCGCTGCTCATCGACCACCACGATTTCCACCCCTACATGGAGCACCTCGCGAAGATGCACCCGCTGTCGTTCGTGCGAACGCTCGACTCGCTGAAGGACCACTCGGCCCTCGACCACCTGCCCTTCGTGAACGTGCCGGCGCTGGTGGTGGGCGGGGAGATCGACAAGTTCACGCCGGTGTGGCTGAGCGAGCGAATGGCCGAGCACCTGCCCGACGCGAGGTACCTCTTCGTGCAGGGCGGCAGCCACACGGCGCCGCTCGAGCGCGCGGGCCTGGTCAACGCCACCATCGCCACCTTCCTCGCCGAGCGGCTCGAGCCGGCGCGCCGCGTGGGCGCGTGAGCCGCTGCCCCGACCACCCGCGCGAGCTGGTGGCGGGGGCCTCGGGGCTCGCGTGCCCGGCGTGCCGGGGCGCCCTGATGACCCACGAGCAGCTCGTCGACGCCGCCGGCCCGGTCGAGGAGCTGCTCGAGGTCGAGCGGCGGCCAGACGCCATTCCCTTCAAGCGGCCGCGGGAGTGCCCGGACTGCGCGGCGCCCATGACGCCGCTGCGCATCGCGCGCCTCGAGGCGTGGCTCGAACGCTGCCCGGGCTGCGAGCGGCTCTGGGTCGAGGTGAGCGACCTGCGCTCGCTGAAGATGGTGGCGGCCGCCCAGGCGCGCCAGGCGGCCTGGGCGACGCTCGACGAGGGCGAGCGAAGGGAGCTGGCGGCGGGGGTCGCTGAGGCCGTCGCGCCGCCGCGGTCCGAGCTGCTCGAGGCGCTGACGCCGGGCGAGCTGGTGAAGGCCGCGCTCGGGGTGCCCATCTTGACTGGGCTCCAGGGCGCGCAACGCTCGGTGCTGACGTGGGCCTCGCTGGCGCTGCTCGCGCTCGCCTTCGTCGGCGGGCTCGCCGCTCCCGGGGCCCTCGGCTTCGACGCCCTCGGGTACAGGCCCGACCGCGACGGCCCCCTGCAGGCGGTGCTCGCCACCTTCGCGCACGACGGGTGGCTGCACCTGGGTGGCAATCTGCTCTTCGCCTGGCTCTTCGGAGACGCGGTCGAGCGCCGCGCGCCGCACGCGGTCGTGCCGGCGGCGCTCTTCGGCATGGGCGCGGCGGCGCTGCTCATCGACGGAGCGCTGGGCGCGGGCCGGGAGACGCTCGGCGGCGCGAGCGGCGGCGTCTTCGCCCTGATGGGCCTGTGCGCGGTGCTGCAGCGCCGGGGCCGCTGGCTCGTGCCGCTGGCGTTCCTCTTCGTGTCGGCGTTCTTCCGCCTCTCAGGGGCGCGCGCAGCGGTCGCGCTCCGGGTGCCCCTGCCCGTCGCCATGGCCGCCTTCGTCGTCGTCGACGTCGCCCGAGCCGCCGGAGACGGCACGGGGGTGGCCTGGGTCGCGCACGGCGTTGGTTTCGCCCTCGGCGTGCTCGCCGGGCTGGCCCTCGAGCGGCGTCAGGCCGGCTGAGCCGGCCGCGGCAGGTGCGCCCGCACCGTCTCGCTCGCTGCGAGCGCCCCGGCGGCGACCTTCGCCTCGAGCGCATCGAGCTCGGCCACCAGCGCCTCGCCGAAGTGCACGCGGAGCTCGTCGCGGGCCCCCGCGTACAGCGTCGGGCCGGTGGTGGCGCAGGCCAGGTCGTCCTTCACGTCGGAGTTGGGCCGCATCACGCCCCGGTCCCAAGTCACCGGGAACAGCCAGCACACCATCGGCTTGAGCGCGTGGTAGTCGCGCCCGGTCTTCAGCGCGAAGGCGTGAATACCGCAGCCGCGGCCGCCCCGGTTCAGGAAGACGCAGGCGCCCTGCTGCACGTTGGCCCGCACGAACCGACCCGACGGGTAGTCGGGGTCCTCGAAGACCTCGGGCTTGAACCACTCGCTCGCCGGGACGCCGAGGAAGGCCTCGAGTTCGGCCCTGACGGCGAGCAGCCGCTCCCGCTCCTCGAAGTTGACGTCGCAGCCGTACTGGCAGCAGCTGTCGTGGCAGTACGTGCACTGCATGCACTTCATGAAGTAGCGCAGCGTGAAGATCTCGCTGTCGACGCTGTGCAGGCCTGGGGTCGAACGAATCTGGAGCAGCATGGAGTGGAGGGGTGACGTAGGCGCGCGCTCCGCGGCGGGCAAGTCAGAAGGCCGGTTCGACAGGCTCCCTGCTGTTCATTGCCCCCCGACCCGTGTAGAGGCGCCGCCTCCATGTTCCCCCGCGAGAAGATCCGAAACATCGCCATCGTCGCCCACGTCGACCACGGCAAGACGACCCTGGTCGATCACATGCTGCGCCAGGGCGGCGCCTTTCGTTCGAACGAGCAGGTCGCTGAGCGCGTGATGGACTCGAACGACCTCGAGCGGGAGAAGGGCATCACCATCATGGCCAAGAACACGGCCATCATGTGGAAGGGGCACCAGGTCAACATCGTCGACACCCCTGGCCACGCCGACTTCGGCGGCGAGGTCGAGCGCGGCCTGCGCATGGTCGACGGCGTGCTGCTGCTCGTCGACGCGGCCGAGGGCCCGCTGCCGCAGACCCGCTTCGTGCTCTCGAAGGCCCTGGGCCTGGGCCTCAAGACGGTGCTGGTCATCAACAAGATCGACCGCAAAGACGCGCGCGCCCGCGAGGTGCTCGACGCCGTCTACTCGCTCTACATCGACCTCGGCGCCGAGGAGAAAGACCTCGAGTTCCCGGTCATCTATGCCATCGCCCGCGAGGGCAAGGCGTCGCTGAAGCTCGACGAGCCCAACGCCGATCTGCACCCGCTCTTCGACAAGATCGTCGAGCACATCTCTCCGCCGCCGGCGCCCGAGCCCGACGCGCCGACGCAACTGCTCATCGCGAACCTCGACTACGACGACTTCGTCGGCCGCATCGGCATCGGGCGCATGAGCGCGGGCCGGCTCGCCCCGAACATGCCGGTGTCGATCTGCCGCGACGGCGGGAAGATCGAGCAGGGGAAGGTCGTCAAGCTGTATGGCTTCTCGGGCCTCAAGCGCGTCGAGATCGCCGACACCGGCCCGGGCGAGATCGTCTGCGTCGCGGGCATTGAAGATCTGTCGATCGGCGACACCATCAGCTCGGCCGAGAACCCCCGGCCCCTGCCTCGCATCAAGGTCGACGAGCCGACGATGATGATGGTGTTCCGGGTGAACGACAGCCCGTACGCCGGGAAAGAGGGCAAGTACGTCACCTCGCGCAACCTGCGCGACCGCCTGCAAAAGGAGTCGTACCGGAACGTGTCGATCCGCGTCGAGGACACCGACGCGCCCGACGCCTTCAAGGTGGTGGCCCGCGGCGAGCTCCAGCTGGCGGTGATCATCGAGACGATGCGGCGCGAGGGCTACGAGCTGACCGCTTCGAACCCCGAGCCCATCATCAAGGAGATCGATGGCGTCAGGCACGAGCCGATGGAGCTCCTCGTGTGTGACCTGCCCGAGACGGCCATCGGCATCGTCACCGAGCGGCTGGGGCCCCGGCGCGGGCGCATGGTCGACATGGTGCAGCTCGGCGGCGGGCGCACCCGCGTCACCTACCGAATCCCCGCGCGAGGTCTCGTCGGGTTCCGCAGCGAGTACCTCACCATCACCAAGGGCGAGGGCCTGGCATCGTCGCAGTTCGACGGCTGGGAGCCGCACATGGGCTACATCCCCCGCCGGTCGAACGGCGCCATCATCGCCGACCGAATCGGGGAGGCGATCCCCTACGCGCTGTTCAGCATTCAGGAGCGCGGCAAGCTCTTCGTCGGGCCCGGCACGCAGCTGTACGAGGGCATGATCATCGGGGAGCACGCCCACCCGAACGACCTCGACGTGAACGCGAGCCGCGAAAAGAAGCTGACGAACATTCGCGCCGCGGGTCGGGACGAGAACGTGATTCTCACGCCGCCGACCGAGATGGGCCTCGAGAAGGCCCTCGAGTGGATCGGCTCGGACGAGCTCGTCGAGGTGACGCCGAAGTCGATTCGCCTCCGCAAGCGCATGCTGGGCTTCAACGAGCGCTACCGCGCCGAGCGCGACCGCAAGCGCGAGAAGGAAGAGTGACCCCGGGCGGCCGCTGAGCGCATGATGAGCCCGTGCGCTGCTGGCTCGAACGGGTGACGCCCGCTGGAGACGCCTACGAGCTGCCTGACGGCCGGGCGTCGCTCGTCTTCGGCCGCTCGCCGAAGGCCACGTTGGTCTTCGACGACTCGTTGCTGTCGGCCCGCCACTGCGAGCTGTTCAGCGACGGAACCTTCTGGCGCGTCAAGGACCTGGGCACCGAGAACGGCACCCGGGTGAACGGCCGAGAGATTCGCTACCCGCGGGCCTTGTTCGACGAGGATCGGCTGCAGCTCGGCCGCGTCGAGCTCAAGTTCCGCTCCGAGGTGCGCGCGGACGACCCGGTGCTGAGAGAGGCCATCGCCCGCGACCCCGACGCGCCCGAGCCCTGGCTGGTGTACGGCGACTGGCTGCTCGAGCGAGGTGACCCGCTGGGCGAGCGCATGGCTCAGGCCCGCGCGCACGGGCGCCTCGATCACGCCCCGTGGCTCGGCCCCCTGTGGGATCGACTGCTGAGCGGAGAGCTGGAACTCGACTGGCACCTGGGCTTCGCCCGACGGGCCACCGTCCGCCAGGCCGTGGGGCAGTTGCCGTTCGACTGGCACGACGCCGTCAGCACGCTGCTACGCACGCGGGTGGCGCAGTTCCTCCGGGAACTGGTGGTCGATCTGCCGCGGCTCCACCAGGGCCCGCGGGCGCTCGAGATTGAGGCGCTCGTCGAGGCGCAGCGTTTCCTCGGGTCGCTCCCGCTGCCGGCGACGCTCGAGCGGGTCTCGCTCGGCTACCGGTTGGGAGACCGGGCGCAGCGGCTGTCGTGCATCGAGGAGCTGGCCCAGCGGGCGCCCCGCGTCCGCGGGCAGGACGTGTTCGCGTCGGTGCGCACGGCGCGGCTCAAGGTGCTGCACCTGGCTGACGGCACGAAGCTCGTCGGGGTGACCGAGGGGCTGCGGCCGCTCACCGCCGTGACGCGGGTGCGGCGCGGCACGAAGGGCCAGCTGCACTTCGAGTCGCCACCCGGCATTCCCTTCATCGCCGACGGCAACCCCTGCCACTTCGCGCCCGGCGACGGCACCTGGAAGCTCTTCGCCGGCCGGCTTCGGGGCGAGGTGCGGGTGAACCAGCGCGTCGACTCGGTCTACCAGCTGCTGCCCGGTGACGTGATCGAGGTGCAGGGCGCCTGCAAGGTGCGCTTCGAGGTTGCGCCTTGAGCGCGTGGCTGCGGCGCATCGAGCTCGAGACCTTCGAGTCCGAGCGGGTCGAGCTGCCCAGCGAGGGAGAGACGATCTCGATCGGGCGCGCGAAGCAGAGCGCCGTCGTCATCACCAGCGACCGGGTAGCGCGGGCGCACTGCGTGCTGCGACGCGCGGCTGGCGCCTGGTACGTCGAGGACCGGAGCTCGTCGAGCGGGACGTGGGTGAACGGACGCCGGGTGAGCCGCGCGCCGCTGGCGCACGGCGACGTCATCGACCTCTTTGGAACCCTGCTCGTCTTCCTCGAGGCCCCCGAGCACCGAGACCCCGGGCTCGAGGCGGCCCTCGACGCGGCGCCATGGGACGAGCGCCGCATCGCGGTCTACGGTGACCGGCTGCTCGAGCTCGGAGATCCGCTCGGTGAGCAGCTCGCCCATGGAGATGTGGACCCGCGCTGTCTCGAGGGGCTCGCCGAGCTGGTCGACGCGGGCCGCCTCGAGCTGCGCTGGCGGCAGGGCCTCGTCGAGGAGGCGCGCATTCGCTGCACGAGCGATTCGACGTTCCAGGACGTGGACCTGCTGGGGCGGCTGCTGGCGCTGCGCGTGGCGCGGTGGGTGAAGGCCCTGACGGTGGACCTCTCGACGTGGACGATGCCGACGCCGGCGCGCATCCAGTCCGACGTGGCGGCGGCGCTGCGCGGGCTGCTGAGCGGCCCCGAGCTGCCCGCGCTCGAGGCGCTGTCCCTCGGCTACCTGCCGACGCCGCTGTCGCCCTCGCACTTTCGCGAGGCGCTGCTCGACCGGCTGCCAGCGCGCTTCCCTCGGCTGAAGACGGCGCCGGGTGACGTGGTGCCGGTGGCACGGCACGCCTGGCTGGTACCGGAGCAGCTCGCGCCCGGGCTCGACTTTCAGCCGCTCGGGTTCACCGAGCGCGGCCGGCTGCCGCTGCACACGGGCGTGTGGGTCGGGGCGTCGGCGCCCGGCCAGTTGCGAGCCATGGCGCCGGGCGTGCATCGCCAGGGCGTGCGCGAGAGCTTCCTCGTCAGGCAGGAGGCCCCACAGTGGTGCCTGCTGCCGCTCGAGCATGGCGTGCGCCTCAACGGGCGTCCGGCGATACCGACGCGGCTGCTCCCCGGCGACGTCATCGAGGAGCCCAGGGGCTGCCGCTTCCGCTTCGAGCTCCGCCTCGACCCCTCACCCCGCCGCTCACCAGTGTGACGCCTCGAAGGCTGCGCCGGCGCGACGTCGAACGCGGCCCCGCAGGCGACGATCTCCAGGTGAGCCCCCGGGGTGACAGTCGGTTCGGCTGGTCGCTTGTTCCAGTTGGGCCGATATGTTTCCTGTGGTGCCCATGATGCGATGGACGGCAGCGCGACTGGGGGTCCTGGGGCTGACGCTCGGAGCCGTGGCGCAGGCGCAGGTGACGACCGTAGGTGAGATCGTCGTGGTGCCCGACACGACGGGGAGCATCCACCAGCGGGTGATGGGCTTTTCGCTGCCGGGGCTGGTGCCGGCGCAAGGGCGCGCCTGCCAGGACGCGGCGCGCGCCGCGCTGGGGGTGCTGGCGGACGAGTACGACTTTCTCGTCGTCGTCCTGTCAGAGAACGTGCCCGGTCCGACGAACACGCCGGCGTACCAGCAGGCCCGGGTGACGGTGCAGAACATCGGCCAGAACCCGCTGCTCAACGACGCCCAGCCCTTCGGCAGCCGGGCGAAGCTGCAGGGGTGCCTCTTCATGGGGTCGGCGGTGCGCCTGCCGGCCGACCCCGATCAGCGAGCCGACCTCGGCTCAGGGAACGTCGGGCTGACCGCCGTCGAGGTGCTCGGCCACGAGTTCGGCCACGCCTGGCTCGTCGGCGCCGACTACCGCGAGGGCAACATGAAGCAAGAGGACCTGCGCTCGGGCGATCGCCACTACCACCCGCGCGTCGATTCCCGCTCAGTGATGTTCGGCGGCTGCATCGATTCGCTCGGCGGCGGGGCCTTTCGCGTCAGCCCGTGCGCCCGGAAGTACAACGGCCTCGACCAGTACTTCATGGGGCTGCTGCCGGCGTCGCAGGTGCCGCCGCTGCGACGCATCTGGGGCGAAGGCGCCTCGGATCCGCCCTACCCGCTCGCGCCCGGCGCGCCGAGCGTCGTCATCATGGGCAGTGAGCGGCAGATCTCCGTCGATGCGGTGGTGCAGGAGATGGGTGCGCGGGTGCCCGCCTTCCCCAACACGCAGCGCTGCTTCCGCACTGGCTTCGTGCTGGTCACGCGGGGCGCCCCCGTTGGGGAGCAGCTCGTGAAGATCGACGCCTACCGGCGCCGCTTCGGCGAGTGGTTCTCGTGGGCGACGGACGGCAACGGCGCCGTCGACACCCGGGCGCTGGGCGCCGGCTGTGTCGTCCCCGTGGTGGATGGTGGCGTCGCGGTGCCCGAGGACGGGGGCACGTCGATGCCGACAGATGGCGGGGTCGACGGAGGAGTCGGTGAAGGTGCGCTGGCAGATGCGGGCAAAGACGCGCCGCCACCTGGGAGCGGTCCGCCCGGAGAGCGCATCGAGAACGCGGTGCTTCGGCCCGCCGGATGCGGATGCAGCTCGACCGATGGGGCCGGGCTCATCGCCCTGGTGGTGCTGGTGATCGCGGTTCGGCAGCGCGCCTCGGTCAGGTGACCGACACGCGGCGTTGTGCCGCGCACGAACCGCTGCGGCGAGCGGCAGGAGCGCCTCTTGCCACCGAACGTGACGAGGCCCGGCAGTGCACGCGCGCACGCCGGGCCTCTCGAGACTTCGAAGGGCCGTTACTTGGGCATGATCACGGTGTCGATGACGTGGATGACGCCGTTCGACGCCGTGACGTCGGTCTTGACGACGTTGGCGCCGTCGACCTTGACCTTGCCGTCCTTCAGGCCGAGCACGAACTCGCGGCCCTCGACGGTCTGCACCTTGCTGCCGTCCTTCATCTTGAGGACGTCGGCCGCCGGAATGGCGCCCGCGACCACGTGGTAGGTGAGCACGGCCTTCAGCTTGGCCTTGTCCTTGAGCAGCGCGTCGAGGTCCTTCTTGGCGATCTTCGCGAACGCCTCGTCAGTGGGCGCGAAGACGGTGAACGGCCCCTTGCCCTTGAGCGTCTCGATGAGCCCGGCCTCGGTGAGGGCGGTGGCCAGCGTCTTGAACGACCCGGCCGCGACGGCGGTGTCGATGATGTCCTTCGGGGCCTCGGCGGGCTTTGCCTCAGCGGCCTTCGGAGCCTCGGCGGGCTTCGCCGGCTCAGCGGCCTTCGGGTCCTTCTTCTGCGCGAACGACACGGAGGCCACCACGAGGGTGACCAGCATCAGCAGCTTCTTCATTGTGTTCTCCCCTGACTTGGAAACGGCGCGGCTCGGACGAGCCGGCGCCAAGAGGTATTCACGTCGATGATTGGAATCAACCGGGAGTGCGCGCCGCGCGCTATGTCGCGCGCATGCCTCCGCTCCCGCCAAAGCGCCCCGTCGAGTCCGTGACCGAGATGACACAGCTCCTCCTGCCGGGAGACGCGAACGCGCTCGGGGCGGCCTTCGGCGGCAGCGTCATGGGGTGGATCGACATCTGCGCGGCGGTGTGCGCGCAGCGGCACGCGCGCCAGCTCGTCGTGACGGCCTCGATGGACGACCTGCATTTCCATGCGCCCATCAAGGTGGGCATGGCGGTGACGCTGCGGGCGCGGGTCATCGCGGCCTTCACGACGTCGATGGAGGTGGGGGTGACGGTGCACAGCGAGCATCCGGTGACCGGGGAGCGGAACCTGACGACGAGCGCCCTGCTCACCTTCGTGGCGCTCGACAAGGACGGAAAGAAGCTACCGGTGCCACCGCTGGTGCTCGAGACGAACGAGGAACGCACGGCTGCGGCGGACGCGACCGAGCGTCGCGCGGAGCGCCTGGCCCGCAAAGACCGTGGCGCACGCTGGCTGACGCTCGTTCAGCAGTGACGCCCGTTGGCGGTGGGGCCCTCGGCGTCGGCGAGCGGCGCGGCGTGACGCGCCCGTTCGGCGCCCGTGACGGGCGCTGCTCACGCCGAGAACGACGAGCCGCACCCGCACGACGACTTGGCGTTGGGGTTCTCGAACTTGAAGCCGGCCGCCGTGTCGGTCTTCACCCAGTCCATGTGCGTGCCGGCGAGGTACTTCGCCGACAGCTTGTCGGTGCAGATCTGCACGCCGTCCTGGGTCCAGACCAGATCGCCCTCCTTCGACTCCTTGACGAGGTTCAGGTCGTACCCGAGGCCGCTGCAGCCCGCCGGCACGACGCGCACCGAGAGGAAGTGCCCATCGAGCGACTGGGTGCTGATGACCTCTTTGATCTGCGTGACGGCCGCCTCGGTGAGCACGAGCACGGCGGGCTCGGTCGCCTGAGCGGGGGCCGACGAGGTCTGGAGCGCGGGAGGAGCGGAGAGCGTGGGGTCCATGAAGGGCTTGTATATCGACGGGGGTTCGAGAGGCAAAGCGGCGGGGCGGCGCGCGCCGGGTCAGAAGCCGACGAGTTTCGAGACGATCTCCTTCATGATCTCGCTCGTTCCACCGCCGATGGTGATGAGGCGAATGTCGCGGAAGGCCCTGGCGATGGGCGTCTCTTCGATGTAGCCCATGCCCCCGTAGAACTGCTGACAGTCGTAGGCGACGCGCTGGGAGAGGTCGCCAGCGAAGAGCTTCGCCATCGAGATCTCCTTCACCGGGCTCTCCTTCGCCTCGAAGAGTTCGACCGCGTGGTAGGCGAGCCGGCGCGAGGCCTCGATGGCGGTGAGGTGCTCGACGAACTTGTGGCGCCACACCTGGTACTTGATGAGGGGCTTGCCGAAGGCGCTGCGCTCGTTGCCGTAGCGAATGGCGTCGTTCACCATCAGGTCCATGCCCGCGTTCGCGATGAGCGCGGCGGTGAGCCGCTCGCCCTGGAAGTTGGTCATGATGTGGTAGAACCCCTCGTTCTCTTCGCCCAGCACGTACCGGGCGGGAATGCGGCAATCCTCGAAGAACAAGATGGCCGTGTCGGACGAGAGGTTGCCGATCTTGTCGAGCTTCTTCGAGACAGAGAACCCCTTCACGTCGGTCGGGAAGGTGAGCAGCGAGATGCCGCCGTAGCCCTCGGGGCCGGTGCGCACCGCCAGGGTGATGAAGTCGGCGCGCGTGCCGTTGGTGATCCACATCTTCGAGCCGTTGATGACGTAGTCGTCGCCGACGCGGCGGGCCGTCGTCTTGAGGTTGGCGACGTCGCTGCCGACGCCGGGCTCCGAGACGCCGAGGGCGGCGATCTTCTCACCCTTGAGCGCGGGCTCGAGGAAGAGACGCTTCTGCTCGTCGGTGCCGATCTCGTTGATGATGGGCGTCGCCATCTGCCCCTGGACGAGGAGCGCCATGTTCACACCGGCGTTGCGGCTGTGCACCAGCTCCTCACAGAACGCCGTGACGTACCAGTAGTCGAGGCCCGAGCCGCCGTAGCGCGGGTCATGGTTGATACCGAGGAAGCCGAGCTCACCGGCCTTGGCGAACACCTCTTTCGGGAAGATGCCGGCGCGGTCCCACTCGAGCGCGTGCGGCGCCAGCTCGCGCTCCACCCACTGGTGAACGGACTTGCGGAAGGCTTCATGCTCGGGCGTGAACGGGTTGGGCATGGCGCTTGTGCTCCTCGGTGCTGGGCCTCGCGCGGGAGCGCGGGCGGGGTCGGTCGAAGATTGACTTGGGAATCAACACCAACCCCGGGGGTGAACGCAACCACCATCGAACCCAAATCATTCCATCGGGTTGCACGTTGACTCTGGTGGGGGGGCTCCTTACAAGTCGCCGCGTCGAGGGCCGCAACCGAGGAGCGCCGTCCGCATGGCGATGATCGAGGTCGAAGGACTCACCAAGCGCTATCGCGATCGAACGGCGATCGACGGGCTGACGTTCTCGGTGCGCGAAGGCGCCATCGTGGGGTTCTTGGGCCCGAACGGGGCCGGCAAATCGACGACGATGAAGATCCTCACCGGGTTCATGCCGGCGACGCAGGGCAAGGCGAAGGTGGCGGGCTTCGACGTGTTCGAGCAGCCGCTCGAGGCGAAGCGGCAGATCGGCTACCTGCCCGAGACGCCGCCGCTATACCCGGAGCTGACGGTGCGGGGCTTCCTCGAGTTCGTCGCCGAGCTCAAGGCGGTGCCGCGGCGCGAGGTGCGGCGCGAGGTCGAGCGGGTCGCGGCGGCGACCGGCGTCACCAGCGAGCTCGACCGCCTCAACGGCACGCTGTCGAAGGGCTACCGGCAGCGGGTGGGCATCTCGCAGGCGCTCCTGGGAGGACCGAAGCTGCTGATCCTCGACGAGCCGACCGAAGGGCTCGATCCCCGCCAGCGCAACGAGGTGCTGCAGCTCGTCAAGGGGTTGGCGGGCAAGCACACGGTGGTGCTGTCGACGCACATCCTCGCCGAGGTGAAGGCCATCTGCGAGCAGGTGCTCATCATCCACCGGGGGACGCTGGTCGCGAACGACACGATGGCGGCCATCACCGGCGGCCGTGAGAACGGCCTCGAAGAGAAGTTCATTCAGCTGACCGCGAACTGAGCCATGCGCACCATCCTCGCCATCGCGAAGAAAGAGCTGACGATCTTCCTCACCACGCCCTGGGCGTGGATCGTCTTCACCTTCTTCAGCTTCGTCGCCTCGACGTTCTTCATGAACGCACTCACCGACTTCCGCCGCGCGCACGCCGACGTGGCGCAGCTATCGGGCGGGTGGAGCCAGGTCGAGCCCGAGTTCCAGTTCCTGCGCAACCTCACCGACGGCGTCGTCATGCCGACGTTCTCGGCGATGTTGATGGTGCTGATGTTCCTCGTGCCGGTGCTCTCGGCGCGGCTGTTCGCCGACGAGCGGCGGCAGAAGACGTTCGAGCTGTTGATGACGTCGCCCATCTCGACGACGCAGATCGTCGTCGGCAAGTACCTGGGGGGCCTCTTGCTGGTGTCTCTCACCATCGCGCTGCTGCTGGTGTACCCGCTGGTGCTCACGGCCTACGGCAGCTCGTTCTCGGCGGTGACGTCGGAGAAGACGTCGACGCTCGAGTGGCCGACGGTGCTGCTGGGCTTCCTGGGGCTGCTGGTGTGGGGGGCCGCGCTGCTCGCCATCGGCACCTTCATCTCGTCGCTCACCGAGTCGGTGATCGTCGCCATCGTGGTGACGTTCTGCGTGTCGCTGCTGCTGCTGCTCGTCCGAATCCTCGCGCCGGGCGCCGGCGAGCCGCTGCGGAGCGTGCTCGAGTACGCCTCGTTCGAGGCGCAGCTGCGCAACTTCATGCGGGGCGTGTTCGACCCGCGACCGCTCGTGTTCTTCGCGAGCCTCATCGCGGCGTTCCTAGTGGCGACGCACCGGTCGGTCGAGTCGAGGCGATGGGTATGAGGCGGTTCTCGGCGGCCATCGGCGCGACGGGGCTGCTCCTCGTCTTTACCTCGCCCCTCACGCTCGGGGTGATGCAGACGTCGCTGGCGGCCTTCTGGGTGAAGCTGGTGCTGGGCCTGCTGCTCGTCGGCGTCTGGGCGGTGCTCAACGGCCAGAAGATCGCCACCTGGGCGCGCACCGTCTTCTACTTCTCGTCGTCGGCGCTCATCGGGCTGGCCTTCGTGGCGCTCCTCATCGGGGCGAACTTCATCCTCGCGAGGCGGAACCAGACCTGGGACCTCACGAACAAGAAGCTCAACTCGCTGTCGCAGCAGACCCGCGACACGCTCGCGAGCCTGAGCGAGCCGGTGCGGGTCTACGTCTTCGCCACCGAGGCGCTCCCGGACACGGTCGAAGATCTGTTGCGCAAATACGCGGCCGAGACGCCCAGGTTCACCTGGGAGCGGGTCAACCCGCGCAAGGCCTTCGAGCTCGTCGCCCGCTACAAGATCCGCGAGCAGGACTTCGCGGCGGTGCTGGTGCGCAACCCCGACACGCCCACCGAGGCGTCGGCGAAGGCGAGCCTGCCGGCGCTGGCCGACCCCGGCAAGGGCGAGGCCGAGCTCACCAATGCGCTCATCCGCCTCGTCAAGGTCGGCGAGCAGCACGTTTACTTCCTCGAGGGGCATGGCGAGCTGCCGCTCGAGGCGCCGAAGCTGCCTGACGAGAGCGGCGTGCCTCCGAACCTCGAGCGGGTGCGCGCTGCGCTCACGGCCGATGGCTACGACGTGGCGGGGCTCAACCTGGTCGAGAAAGGCCAGATCCCCACGGACGCCGCGGCCCTCGTCATCGCCGGCGCCCGCGCACCATTTACCGAGGGCGAGAAGCGACTGCTCGAGCAGTACCTCGACGAGGGCGGGCGGCTGCTCTACTTCGCGGCGCCCCAGGCCGAGCCCGGGCTCGACGCGGTGCTGGCGAAGTACGGCGTGCAGATCGACAATGGGCTCGTCGCCGACCCACGCCTCGAAGAGAAGCAACCGTACTTCATCGTCACGCCCTTCTTCGGAGAGCACGAGCTGGTGGCGGCCCTCAAGGCGACGAAGATGAACGTCTACATGGAGGCCGCGCGGTCGATCACCGTGCTGCGTGAGGGCACCCTGCCGGGCGTGAAGGCCACCGCGGCGGTGCTGACGACGCCCGACGCGTGGCTCGAGACGAAGCTCGACCAGCCGCCCGATCTCGACGCCGGAGAGAAGTCGGGGCAGCTGGCGGTGGTGACGGTGTCGACGCGCGACGTGTCGGCGGCCACCGCGCGTTCCCCGCAGACCCGCGTGGTGGCGCTGGGCAGTTTCCTGCTGCTGTGGAAGCTGTTCGCCCTCGAGCCCAACCGGAACCTGGTGCTGAACGCCCTCGGCTGGGCCAGCAACCAGCCGGCGAAGCTGGCCCTTCGCCCGCCCGACCGCGACATCTCGTCGCTCGAGGTCGACAGCGCGATGATGAGCAACATCGGCCTCGTCGTGATGGACGTCATCCCCACCCTGCTGATCGCCGTCGGCCTCACCATCTGGCTGGCGCGCCGCGCGCGCTGAGGGCCTGCGCATGCGCCGGTCTCCCGCTCCCTCGACGGCCGCTGCCCGACCGAGCTCCGCGAAGGCCCCTCGAGACGGGGGCGCAGCGCCTGGCGGGGAAGGTCGAACGAGCCCATGAACCAGATCCAGAAGACGCTGCTGTCACTCGCCGCCCTGGTCGCCGTCGCCGTGGGCGTCGGCCTCTACGCGTGGCGCGGGGTGCACCGGGCCGACGAGAAGAAGGCCGCGCAGAGAGACCTCGACGAGCGCCTCTTCGCCCCCGACCGGGTGGAGCGCTCGGTCGACGGCGGCGCACGGGCCGAGTTCGTGCGGCTGGTCGTCTCGACGCGGGGCGAGCGCACGGTGCTCGAGCGGGCGCCTGGCGGCGCGTGGCGCATCACCGAGCCCCTGTCGGCGAGGGTCGACGCCCTCGTCGTCGACGGTGTCGTCAGCCAGCTCCAGACCGCGCGCTTCAAGGCCACCCTCGAGGGCGAGGCCACCGACGCCGAGCTCGAGAAGTACGGCCTGGCGAACCCCGTCTTCTCGGTCGAGGCCGAGGCCATCGTCGATGGTCGCAAGGCGACGGCTCGGCTCGAGGGCGGCGTCGAGAACCCCTTCGACGGCAGCATCTTCATGCGCCGCGACGGCAGCCGAACGGTCCAGGTGGCCGAGGGCGGCGTGCGGTGGTCGCTCGCAAAGACGACCTTCGATCTCCGAGACAAGGCCCTCTTCGGCTTCGACGAGGCCGCCGTCTCGCGCGTCACGCTGAAGAGCGACGCGAACGACTGGAGGCTCGAGCGGCGCGACGACAAGCTCTGGCACTTCACCCAGCCCGATGACGCCCTCGCCGATACCGTGTCGGTCACTGGCATGCTGTCGGCGCTGCGCGGCGAGCGCGCGACGGCGTTCGCGGCTGACACCTCTCCCCAGGCCCTGGCGGCCCTCGGCTTCGACAAGCCCCTGGCGCGGCTGGTCGTCGAGGGTGCTTTCGGCGCAACGACGTTCTCGCTCGCCAGGCCGCCAGGCGACGCCGGCGAGACGCTCTATGGCCTGCGCGAAGAGGGCGCCGAGCGGCTCGTGGCCCAGGTCTCAGCGACCGCGCGCACGGCGATGGACAAGAACGTAGCTGAGCTGCGCGACAGGTCGGTGGTGCCCTTCGCCCGGCAGCACGTGACGAAGCTCTCTCTCAAGGGGCGAGAGGGCTCCGTCGTGGTCGAGCGGGCGCCCGGCACCCAGAGCCTCGAGGCCTGGTCGGTGGTGACGCCCAGGCGAGGGCCGGCGAAGGCCTATCGCGTGGCGAGCGCCCTGTGGCTGCTCTCGGCGGTCAAGGCTGGCGAGACGATCAGCGAGCACCCCGACGCCTCGTCGCTCGAGCGCTTCGGGCTCGACGACGCGCAGGCGCGCGTCATCACGCTCTCGGGCGAAGCGGGCGTGCTCGCTGAGCTGCGAATCGGCCGCGCCGTCGACAACAAGGCAGGCGCCTCGTACGCCATGGGGACGCGCAAGGTGATCGTCGAGGTCGACGCGTCGCGCTTCAACGAGCTGCCCTGGAGCGCCGCCGACCTGATCGACGTGGATGACGCCGGCGCCCCGAAGTGACGGGCCTCGAGACCGAGTGACGAGCCGCGCCCGCTCAGCGGGCGAGCTTCGCCTGGATCGCCTTCAGCGCGGCGACGCCCTGCTCGGTCGATGACCAGCCGTTCGCCGCGATGGCGGCGTTGATCTTCTCGATGCGCTCGGTGTTCGCCGGGTGGGTCGACAGGAAGGTCAGGAGCTCGGGCACCTCGCCCTTCGCGCGGAGCTTCTCGAAAAAGCTCGCCAGCGCCTTCGGATCGAACCCGGCGGCGTTGGCGTAGCGGGCGCCGTACTGGTCGGCCTCGAGCTCCATGTCGCGCCCGTAGGCGAGGATCGAGCCCTTGCCGACGAGGGCTGCCGCGAGCTGCGCGACGTCGCTGGGGTCCTTCCCGAGGGCCATCGCCGCGACGGTCTCGAGGCCCTTCGCCGCGACGAGCTGACGGGCCGTGTGCCGCGCCACGACGTGGGCGAGCTCGTGGCCGAGCACGCCGACGACCTCGGCCTCTGAGTCGGCGGCCAGCAACAGCCCAGTGTACAGGTAGATGCGCCCGCCGGGGGTGACGAACGCGTTCACCGTCTTCGGGTCGTCGATGACGAAGTACTGCCACTTCACGCCCGGCCGATCCTTGTCCGCGAAGGGGGTGAGCTTCTGCACGAGGCCGCCGACGTAGAAGCCCACGTCTGGGTTCTCGAGGAACTTCGTGTTCTCCTTCTTGAGCTCCTCGTGCACCTGGAAGCCGAGCTCCGTCTCCTGCTGATCGCTCACCAGCGTCGCCGCGACGATCTGCTCGGTCTGAGAGCGCTGCATCATGCTGCAGGACGACGAGATGACGACGGCGAGGAGGGGGACGAACCGCATGTGCGCTTCCTTTCGGGTGAGCCGCCTGCGTTAGCCCAACTCCTCGCCCCGGGGCACCGCCTTCTCGTCACCCCCGACCGGCCTTCGCGACTGAGGGGTACGCGACCGAACCCCTCGAATCGACACGCCCCGTCGGCGTCTCACCTGCCCCTTTTCCTTTTCCCGGGTCGGGCGTGTCCATCGACGTCGAGGGCCCTGCATGGGGCAGCGCCCGGGACCGAGGCGGCAGACCGATGAGACGTGCGCTGGCTGCCGTGCTTGCCCTCTGCGACGGCGCGGTGACCTGCTGGCGCCTCGGCGGGCAAGGCCCCGCTGCCGGGTGTCCGCCGGGCATCGGTCGCCGGAGCGTGGACCTCACAGGGGAGCCGGCCGTGCGCACTGCGCGCAGCGGCTGTGCGATGCAACCGAGGACGCTGCCCGCCGCTCGGCGGTCGCTTCGAGCGCGCGGCGCATGCACCCGCGGCGAGCGTGCGCCATAACATGCACGCCATGGGTCGCCCGACGCTCGAGGTCATCGCCGGAGGCAGGAGCTCCGGGCGGGCATGGCTCAAGCAGCTGTACGCGACGTATGGCGCGGCCGTGTTCCATCGCTGCCGCTACCTGTTGAAGGACCCGACAGCCGCCGAGGACGCCATGCAGGACGTGTTCGCGAAGGCGATGGTGAATGAGGCCTCGTTCCGGGGTGAGGCGAGCCCGATGACGTGGCTGTTGCGCATCGCGACCAACCATTGCCTCAACGTGCTCCGCGAGCGGCGCGCCGCCTGGCACGACCAGTACGAGGCGATGGAGCAGGTGAAGGGCTCGAGCGCTGGTGGCGCCGGAAGCCTCGAGGCGCGCGACCTCGTGCGCCGCACGCTGGCGCGGTTCGACGTCGAGACCCAGGCAGCGGTCGTGCACTACTGGGTCGATGATCTGACCCTCGAAGAGGTGGCGCAGGTGCTCGGCCGGTCGGTGCCGACGATCCGTAAGCGGCTGAACGCCTTCACCGCGGCGACGGGCCAGGCGATGCGCGCCGAAGACGGAGGTGCCACGTGAGCGCGGTCGAGCTGAAGCACCCGGGGGCCCTCACGCTGCGGCGGCTGCGGGCCGGCGAGGCGGTCGAAGAGGCCACGCGCGCCCACGTCGCGGCCTGCGCCCGCTGCACGACCGCGCTCGGGGCGCTCGACGCGGAGCAGGCGCAGTTCGAGCTGGAGCTGCCGTTCGAGCGGTTCGCCGCCGGCGTCGAGCGGGCGGCACGGCAGGCCTCGCGCCCAGCCCCCGGCCAGCGGTGGCGGGCGCCGGCGCTCGCGCTCGCGGCGGGCCTGCTGGTGATCGCCGGCGCGCAGCTGGTGCTCGCCCGGGTCGAGCCCGAGATGGCCCATGGCACCCGGCTCAAGGGCGGCGCGCAGCTCGAGGTCATCGTCGCTGGCGCGGGCGCCCAGCGCCGGGCGTCATCGGCCCCGTCGGTACCCGAGGTGCTGGCCCCAGGGGAGCGCGTGCGCGTGGGGCTCACCGCGGCGCCCTTCCGCTACTGCCTCGTCGTCAGCATCGACGAGCGGGGCGCGCTGACGCCGATCTACGCCGACGGCGCCCGCAGCCTGGCGCTCCCCGCCGGCGAAGGCACGACGTGGCTGCCCGACAGCCTCGAGTTCACCGGCGCGGGGCTCGAGCGCGTCGTCGTCGTGCTGTCGGCGACGCCGCTCACCGTAGAGCAGGTGGGCGCGGCGCTCCGCGAGGCCTACCAGACCGCGGGCGGCGCGCTGACGAGGCTGGGCGAGCTGAACCTGCCGGGCGCGCAGTTCCACCGGACGTTCCTCAAGCCGTGACGTCCCTGCCTCCACGGCGCAGCTTGCTCGCCGCGCTGGTGCTCGGCGGCCTCGTCACGTCGGCATCGCGCGCCCAGGCGCCGTCATCGGAGTCGCCACCCTCGCCTCCCCGGAGCACGACCGCGACGCGCCGCTTCGCGCTCTTCGTGGGCAACAACGAGGGCGGCGAGGGCACGCGCCCGCTGCTGTACGCCGCCGACGACGCGCGGCGCATGCACGACGTGCTGGTGCGGCTGGGCGGCACCGCGCCGGCCGACGCGATGCTGCTCGTCGATCAACCCGCCGACGACGTGCTCACCGCGCTCGGCGAGCTCGAGCGCAGGGCCCGCGACGCCCGGGGCCGCGGCGAGCGCACCACCCTCTTCTTTTACTTCTCGGGCCACGCGAAGGACGGCGCGCTGCGTCTGGGGGCGACGAAGCTGTCGCTCGAGTCGGTGAAGGCGCGCCTGGCGCAGGGCCCGACGGACATGCGGGTGGCGGTGTTCGACGCGTGCCGCTCGGGAGCGCTCACGCGCACCAAGGGCGTCAGGCGGGCGCCGGCGTTCGAGGTCGAGTCCGACACGACGCGCGCCGCGAAGGGCCTGGTCATACTCACCTCGAGCGCCTCGGACGAGGACTCGCAGGAGTCAGACCAGATCGGCGCGAGCTACTTCTCGTACCACCTCGCCAGCGGGCTCCTGGGGAGCGCGGACCAGAGCGGCGACGGGCGCGTCAGCCTGTCCGAGGCCTACGCGTACGCCTACGAGCGTACCGTCGCCTCCACCGCCGACAGCGCCGCCGGCCCGCAGCACCCGACCTTCAGCTTCGACCTGGCAGGCAATGGAGACCTCGTGCTGACCGACGTGCTGCGCCGCCGCGAAGGGCTTCGGCTCCCCGCCGAGGCGCCGGTGGGCACCTACTTCCTCATCGACCGGAGGGGCGTGGTGGTGGCCGAGCTGACGAAGGCCGACGCCGAGCGGGTGATCGCGCTGCCCGCCGGCACCTACACGGTGAAGCGGCGGCTGGCCGACCGGCTACGCGTCGGAGCGGTTCAGATCATCGAGGGGCAGGTGACGACGCTCGACGAGCGCGCCTTGTCGAACGCCCGCTTCTCTGACGACCCCGTGAAGGGCACGGGGCTGTCGACGACCTACACGCGGCACTGGAGCCTCTCGGCCACCGGGCAATACCAGGCGGTCTTCGACGCGCCCCCGAGCGCCGGCGGACTGTTCCCCTCGGCGCCGATGGTGGGTGGCGAGGGCACGGTGCACAACTTCTTCGGCCGCGGCTTCGCCTGGAGCTTCGACGTGCAGTACGGGTGGGCGAGCGCCAGCGTCTTCACGCCGCGGCTGGGGAGCGCGCTCGGTTACCGCTACGGGCTGCTGAACGTCGGCACCTCGCTGCTCTACGAGTGGAACCAGGAGGGCGCGTGGGTGCCGTTCGTCGGGGCCCGCGTGGGGTTGTCGCTCATGAGCCGGGAGTTCGACGACCCCGGCTTCGCGCGGCAGGGGTTCACCACGATGAGCCCGGGCGTGGTGTTGGGGCTCAAGCTTCGGATCGGGCGTTCGTTCGGCCTCGTCGGCCGCGGCCGGGTGCACTACCTGCTGTACAACGTCGATGAGACGCGCAGCCTCGGGTACGCCGAGCTGGGGCTGCTGCTCTCGTACGAGTTCCGGGACTGACTGCGATGCGACGCCTCCTCTGCCCTGCCCTGCTCGTCGTCACCGCCTGCGGAGGGAACTGGTCGAACGCCGACCTCGAGTTCTCCGCGGCGCTGCCGTGGAGGCGAGAGCTCGGCTCGACCCTGCCGACGAGCGCGTCGACGGGCCAACCGCTGTCACGTCAGGACGGCCTCAACGCCGGGGAGCCGTCGCAGGCCTACGTCGACACGAAGAAGGCGGTGACGGACTTCAACGGGCTGCTCGACTTCTTCCTCGGGGTGATCGACACGGTGCGCGCGCAGCCGCCATCGAGCCGCGCCGACGAGGCGCGCACCTGGGGGCCCTTCGTGGCCGCCGACCTGCCCGGGTACCAGTTCCAGGTGACGATCACCCGCACCGCGAGCGAGCCGCGAGAGACGTTCGCCTGGAGCATTCAGGCGCGGAGGTTCGGCGAGGCTGACTTCTTCGACCTGGTCCGCGGCGACTTCCAGGCGTCGCCCGAGACGGTGCGGCGCGGGGTGGGGACGATCGAGGTGCCGGTGAAGGAGGTGCGCGCGAGGGCGACGTTGCCGGCCGAGTTGCAGCAGCTCGACCGGGTGTCGATCGGCTACCAGACATCGACCTTCCCGCAGACGACGCAGATGGGCTTCACCTTCGCGGCGGGCAACCCCATCGGGCTCTCGCAGGGCGGCTACCGCTCGGAGCGCCGGGAGGACGGCGCCGGAGCGCTGGTGTTCTCGCTCAGCTCGCTCGACCCGAACCTGCGTCGCGCGACGGTGCGCAGCCGGTGGCTCGTGGACGGGAGCGGCGCGGCGGTGCTCACCGTCGACGAGGGCACGTACCGGGGCGCCACGCGCTCGGAGTGCTGGAACGCCCAGTACAAGGTGACGTGGTTCAAGGAGAGCTGGCCCGGAGGCAAGGAGTCGGGCCGCCAGGCCGACTGCCCCGCGGGGAACTGACGCGGCGGTGGCGCTGCCGAAGCGCGGAGGCGGCTCCACGACGGCGCACCTTCGGCCTGCGCGTCGAGGTGGGCCCACGGGTGGACCCATTCACGGGTCGCACGCACCGCATCCACCCGCCGCAGCGTCGCCCCAGAAGCGTGGTGGCGGCTCCACGGCGGCGCACCTTCAGCGCACGCGTCGAGGTGAGCCCACGGGGTGGAGCCATTCACGGGTCGCACGCACCGTGTCCACTTGCCGCAGCTTCACTGCCGAAGCGCGGAGGCGGCTCCACGGCGGCGCACCTTCGGTGTGCGCGTTGAGGTGGCCCCACGGGTGGAGCCATTCACGGGTCGCACGCACCGCATCCACCCGCCGCAGCGTCGCC
>JADCJJ010000595.1 GCA_020247085.1 Myxococcaceae bacterium
CAAGAAGACGCTCGGCTGACACGCCCCCGCGCGAAGCTCAGCAAGTCCGCTCGGCTCTTTCATCCCGCCGTCGCTGATCGCTCACGGCGCAGATGAAGCTGCTCATCGTCGTCGACAAGCTCCTCACCGGGTTCGACGCGCCGTCGGCCACCTACCTCTACATCGACAAGCAGATGCGCGACCACGGCCTCTTCCAGGCCATCTGCCGCGTGAACCGCCTCGACGGCGACGACAAGGAGTACGGCTACATCGTCGACTACAAGGACCTCTTCAAGAGCCTGGAGGGCGCGGTCAACGACTACACCTCGGGCGCTCTCGATGGGTACGCCAAGGAGGACGTCGCTGGCCTGCTGGAAGACCGGCTCGGCAAGGCGCGGGAGCGTCTGGAGGAGACCCGCGAGACGGTGAAGGCCCTCTGCGAGAAGGTCGAGGTCCCACAGGACTCACAGGCCTACATCCGGTACTTCTGTGCCAAGGAATCTGGAAACGCCGCGCAGCTCAAGGCGAACGAGCAGCTCCGCCTGGCTCTCTACAAGCACGTCGCTGGGTTCATTCGTGCCTACGCGAACCTGGCGAACGAGCTCGCTGAGGCCGGCTACTCAGCAGTGGCGATCGCCGCGCTGAAGGCCGAGGTCGACCACTACGAGAAGGCCCGTACCGAGGTGAAGCTGGCCAGCGGCGACTACATCGACCTGAAGATGTACGAGCCCGCGATGCGGCACCTCATCGACACGTACATCGCGGCCGGGGAGAGCGTGAAGGTCTCGGCCTTCGACGACACGTCGCTCATCCAGCTCATCGTCGAGCGCGGTGCGGAGGCGGTGAAGGCGCTCCCCGAGTCGATCCAGAAGAACAAGCAGGCCGTGGCCGAGACGATTGAAAACAACGTCCGCAAGCTCATCGTCGACGAGCAGCCCATCAACCCGAAGTACTACGAGGAGATGTCGCAGCTCCTCGACGCGCTGGTGAAGAAGCGGCGCGAGCAGGCGCTGGAGTACCAGGAGTACCTGCGGCAAATCGTCGAGCTGGCCAAGAAGGCGAAGAACCCGGCCGTCGGCGGGAGCTACCCCAAGACGCTCGACACGACCGGCCGCCGCGCCCTCTACGACAACCTCGGGCGCAAGGAGGCCCTGGCGCTTGCTGTGGACGCCGGTGTTCGCGGGAGCCTCCAGGACGGGTGGAGGACCAACACGTTCAAGGTGAAGAAGGTCAGGAACGCCATCAAGACGGCGCTCGATGGCGATGAGGCCACCACCGACCGGATTCTGGAACTGGTGAAGAGGAACGATGAGTACTGACCGCGCCATCCAGGTGCGCGGCATCAAGGTGCAGGTGGTCCGGAAGGCCATCAAGAACCTGCACCTGGGCGTGTACCCGCCCAACGGGCGCGTGCGCGTGGCCGCGCCCATGGCCGTCTCGAACGATGCCGTTCGGCTCGCGGTCATCGGTAAGCTCGGGTGGATCGGTCGCCAGCGCCGCAAGTTCCTCAAGCAGCCGAGGCAGTCGAAGCGCGAGATGGTCAGCGGGGAGAGTCACTACTTCCTGGGGCGGCGTTACCGGCTCCGGGTCATCGAGTTCGAGGGGTCAGCCGCGCAGGGCGTGAAGAAGCGGCCCGCAATCATCGAGCTCAATGTTCGGGCTGGTGCGGCGACCCACAGCCGCGAGGCCGTGCTCGATGCCTGGTATCGGGAGAAGCTCCGTGAGGTCGCGGGTCCGCTGATGGAGAAGTGGCAGCGGAAGTTGGGCGTCGAGGCGGCCGACTGGGGCATCAAGCGCATGAAGACCAAGTGGGGGGCCTGCAACGCCGAGGCGCGGCGCGTGTGGCTCAACCTTGAGCTCGTGAAGTCCCCACCGGAGTGCATCGAGTACATCGTGGTTCACGAACTCGTACACTTGGTGGCCCGCGCCCACGACGAGCGGTTCTTCGCGCTGATGGATCGCCACCTGCCGGGCTGGCGTGCCCGGCGGGAGTTGCTGAACTCCTCGCCGCTGCCGCATGTGGTGTGGCCGTGCTGACGCTGAACCCGATTTCCCGAGGACGAGGTCGACGATGGCTGAAGTGACGAGGCGTCGGACAGGTGAGTTGGTGCGGAAGCTCTTCGAGATCATCATGGCGAAGCCCGACGGAATGCGGGCGAAGGACGCGTTGGAGGTGCTGCTCTCGAAGGTGAAGCTGACGGAGTACGAAGCCGGCGACTACTCGAACGGCAGCAGGCGATTCGAGAAGATCGTCCGCTTCGCAACCGTGGACACGGTGAAGGCCGGCTGGCTCGTCAAGAGCAAGGGAACCTGGACCGTCACAGAGGCGGGCCGCGACGCCCACTCGAAGTTCACCGACCCGGAGGTCTTCTACAAAGAGGCCGTTCGGCTCTACCGCGAGTGGAAGGCCACACGACCAGAGAAGGATGACACCGGTGCAGAGCTTCCCGGCGGCGACGGGCCCGTCGGCGAGCGCGAGGTGGCACGCACTTTTGACGAGGCCGAAGAAGAGGCGTGGCAGGACGTCGAGAAGTTCCTCACACAGATGAAGCCCTACGACTTCCAAGAGTTGGTCGCGGGGCTGCTCCGCGCCATGGACTACCACGTCGCCTGGGTGGCTCCGCCGGGCAAGGATGGTGGCGTGGACATCCTCGCGTTCTCCGATCCGCTCGGGACCCGACCGCCGCGCATCAAGGTCCAGGTGAAGCGGCAGCAGCAGAGCGTCACGGTGGATGGTCTTCGCTCCTTCATGGCCGTGCTCGGCGACGAGGATGTTGGGCTCTTCGTGAACACCGGCGGCTTCACTCCGACGTTGTTGAAGTAGGGTGCATTATAAGTATCCCTCCACCCCCGCCCCGTCGTCAAGTCCTTGCCCTTCAGGCACGGCACCACCGCTCACCAGACGATCCGGAGACTGAAATTGTCTGAATCACCGATTGCTAGGTGACCGGATGAGTAAATCGAGATTCCCCATGGGCGCGGGAACGGCTGGTCATGCTCGCGAGCTGAGTTGCCTGCTCAACGGGCCCTGGGCGCGGCAGGTGTGGCGCACCGAAACCCGAGGTGTGACGCTGCCAGCGCCGGTTCATAGGTCAGTCGTTCCGTGATCGTCACGAGGCCCGTGCCCCGCGCGCAATTGCCGCGGGCGCGGCGTGTATCCGCCGGTCGATAGGCGGCACTCGACGTCCACTCGGTCACGCTCCCGTACAGATCGTGAACACCCTCGGGACTGACATCTTGCTGACTGGTCCCCGCGACGCATCCGGGATCGCCTCTGGGCCGACGCCAACACACGCCGGCAGGCGGCTCATTGGATTCCTCCCACGGCGCCTTGTCGCCCCACGGGAACTTCCACGCCTTCGTGGTTCCTCGAGCCGCCCATTCCCACTCTTCTTCCGTGGGAAGGCGCTTCTGCTGAGCGGCGCAGTAGGCGGTGGCCTGTTTCCAGTCGACGCAATTGACCGGAAATTGCTCGAACGCGGGGCCGTCATCCAGGCACGTGCCCAGGTCTGGTACCCAGTGGTTCTTGCTCTGACGCTTGACGCTCGAGAAGCGCGTGTAGTCGACGACCCGCACCTCGGTGATGTCGAGGCAGAACGCCTTCACGTCGTTCTCGCTCTTCCCCTCACCCATCACGTACCGCCCACCGGGAATGAGCGCCATGCCGGAGGGACAAGTAGCGCGGTCGGCTTTCCCCGCCGCAAAGCCTTGCGTCGTGATGAGGCCGAAGACCAGCAGCGAACAAACCAGGAAGCCTCGAGAGGT
This sequence comes from Myxococcaceae bacterium, assembly GCA_020247085.1. Lineage (GTDB taxonomy): Bacteria > Myxococcota > Myxococcia > Myxococcales > Myxococcaceae > Xiheimicrobium > Xiheimicrobium aquaticum. The sequence goes on from JADCJJ010000595.1 coordinate 3,745, forward strand.
GCTTTTCATCGAGGCGTTGCGCTAGTCGGCCCCGCCAACGTCTGCAAGCGCCCCGTCACCAGCACCGGCGCCGGCGCCGCACCCGTCGTTGGAGACAGCGGGCGCTCGGCGGGCTCGACGCAGCGCCGCGCCCGGCAGCCCCCCTCGCCCCGGCACGGCGACGCCTGCGTGCAGGTAAAGCCGTCGGGCGGCGTCACCTCGCGGCACGCACCGGCCAGGCAGACGTCGCGCTGTCGGCCAGCGAGGCGCCGCCGCCCCGCGAGG
>JADCJJ010000596.1 GCA_020247085.1 Myxococcaceae bacterium
AAGGGGCGCTCCATCACCATGGGCGACAACGAGCCGCTCCAGAAGAAGCTCCGAGTGCTTCAGCACACCCGCGCCGGTCGCGAAGACCTGCGGGAGCGCGTCGGCGTCGAACACCGCCTCGCGCACCTCGCCAACCGCCAGGGCCCCAGAGCTCGCTACCTCGGCACCCGGAAGAACCTCGCCGACCTCCGGTGCCTCTCGGTGGTGCAGAACCTCGAGACCATCGCACGCCGCAGCGCCGACGCTGCCACGGCGCGCTACCTGCCGCGTGCGGCGTGACCGAACCTGTTCGGCGCTCTAGGTGCTTCTGCATCGCCGGAGCGCCGGCCTCCGCCAGGCGTACGAGCGACTCAGGTTGCTCGGCGAGGGGCCCGCGGCCGGGCGGCGCGGCGACGGGTGACGTGCCGGTCGCGCCGGCGCTCGCGGCCCCGGGGGCCCAGGCGTCGACGAGGGCCCGGCTGACGGCCCTGGCATCATCGAGACCGACGAGGTCTGGCACGGTGGCGGTCGCCTCCGAGAGGGCCCTGCCGACCTCGGCGAAGGGCGGCGGGAGCAGCCCGTTCTCGGCGCGGACATGGCGCACCTGCTGACGCGCGAAGCCCTCGACCATCGCCGCGGCGCCGGCGCTCGCGGCGGCCTCGGCCTCGGCTCGAGTGGGGACGTCGTGAGGACGGAGCGTTCGGCCACCCGGGTGAAGGCGCGCCGCGGCCTGTGCCTCGGACTCGGAGACGCTCTCGCCGAGTTCGGCCGGTGTCGTCTCCGCGAGCGGCGCGTCGGCCGGCAGGGAGAAGGAGGCCGCCTGAGGTCCGGGTGCGTCCAGGCCTGGCGACGGGGGCGGCTCGTGCTCCCCAGTGTCCGACCGCGACGGGGCTGGCGTGAGCCGGGGCGCGGCTGGGCCCGGTGGCGCCAGTGTCACCGCTGGTGTCGGAGGGTGCGGTGGCCCGAGCGGAGGCGGACCCGGGCGGGGGGGGCCCGGAGCCGCCGCCGTCCGAGGGGGAGGCGGCGCGAGCGGAGGCGCGCCTGGGCGAGGTCGCGTGGCTGCGGGCGCCTCGAGCCGAGGTGCTGCTGGCGCATGCGACCGCGCCGCCGCTGACGTCTGGGGGCGCGGCCAGGCTGAGGAACGTGTGTCTGCGCGGGGCGGCGCCGGAGTTGCTGCCGACGCCGGGGAGCGAGGGCGTTCCAGCGGTCGAGCGCCCGGGCGCGACGGCTCCTGAGCCGGCGTCACCGCAGCGACCGACTCGGCGCGGGCCTCGCTCGCCGACGTGGGCGGCGGACCGGCCGATGGCGGCGGGGCGGAGCCGGCACGTCGTGGCTCTGGCGCTCGTAGCAGCGAGGCGGGTGGCGGACGCGACGGGGCGGCTTCAGGAAGCGGCGCGCTGGTGGGCGCGGGGAGCCGAGGCGTGGCGCCGGTCGTCGAGGGCGCACCCAGGGACGTCGACGCGGAAACCGTGCCGGCCCACGTCCCAGAGCTGGAGGGCGCGCTGCGCTGCGGCGCCAGGTGGACGTGCTCCGCGGGCAGCGGCGCCGTGGGCGTCGTGGGGTGCTCCGTGCGCGAGGTGGGCCCGGTCGAGAGCCACTCGACCTCGACGAGCCGACGCTCCGGGCGCCGAGGCGGGGGCGAGGCCCGCGTCGGGTCCGCTTGCGCTCCGAGGAGGCCGAGCGCCACGGCGTGAAGCGCGAGCGAGAGCGCGATCGCCCGGCTGGCATTCGCGGGCCACACCGCACCCTCGACGAGCGCGCCTCGAGGCGATTGCGGGTCGCGGCGTCGGCCCGCGGCGGTGCCCGTCGCAGGCCCCGCGTCAGTCCTGGCCCGAGACGCCGCCCTCGTTGCGCGGGTCGCTCGCCGCCGCGCGCAGCCTCGTCACCGGGTCGACCGTCACCACCTCGGCGTCGCCCCAGCCCTCGACGCGCCTGAAGACGTGGCCCATCGCCTCCAGCGCCTGCTGGGTGGCAGGCTCGAGCCCCGTCTTGTCGACCATCACGTCGTCCGGCAGCCACTGGTGGTGCAGGCGCCCCAGCCCCGCGGCGCGCACCGGGTCGAGGCCGAGGTCGATGATGGCCGAGATGGTCTGCAGCACGGTGGTGGGAATGGTGCTGCCGCCGGGGCTCCCCACCGCGATCATCACCTCGGCCGGCGCGTCCTTCATGAAGACGAGCGTGGGCGTCATCGACGACAGGGGGATCTTCCCCGGCGCGACAGCGTTGGCCTCGCCGGTGACGAGCCCGTAGGCGTTCGGTGCCCCGGGCTGTGCGGCGAAGTCGTCCATCTCGTCGTTGAGCAGCACCCCCGTGCCCTTGGCGACGAGGCACGAGCCGAAGGCGTAGTTGATGGTGGTGGTGAGCGCGGCGGCGTTGCCGTCGCGGTCGATGACCGAGAGGTGCGTGGTGTTCTTCGGGGGCGCCCCGGCGTCGCTCTCGGGCCCCGCTGGCCGCAGCTCGGCCGGCAGCAGCGCGCTCGAGCGCGTGGCCCGCTTCGGGTCGATGCCGGCGAGCGCGCGGTCGACCCACGCCTTCGACAGGAGGTCGTCCATCGGAATCGGGGTGAAGGCGGGGTCGCCGATGAAGCGGGCGCGGTCGACGGCGCTGCGCCGCAGGGCCTCGATGAAGGTGTGCAGCACCTCGGGCTGCCGGGCGGCGGGCCCCGACGGCCCCCGGGCCTCGAGCACCGCCAGCGTCTGCAACAGGGTGAGGCCACCGCCGCTGGGTGGCGGCATGGTGACGATGCGGTGCCCGCGGTAGCTGCCGACGAGCGGCGCTCGCCAGCGCGTGGCGTAGGCGGCGAGGTCGGCCTCGGTGAGCACGCCTCCGTTGGCCGTCACCGTCGACGCGATGGCCCGGGCGAGGGGGCCCCGATAGAACGGCGCCGCGCCCTTTTCGGCGAGCGTCTTCAGCGTGCGCGCGAGCTCGGGCTGCGTGATGACGACGCCCACGTCGGGTACCGCAGGCACGCCGTCGCGGCCCGGGCGCAGGAACAGCCGCGCCGCCTCCGGGTCCCTCCGCAGGCACGCCTCTCGCACGCGGGCCAGGTCGCGGTACTTCGGCGTCACGGGGAAGCCCCGGGTGGCTGCGCGAATGGCCGGCGCCAGCACCCTCGCCCGAGGCAAGCGGCCGTACTTCTCGTGCAGCTCGAGGTAGCCCTTCACCGCGCCGGGCACGGCCACCGACGTCGCGCCGTCCATCGAGAGTGCCGGCACCGGCTTGCCCTCGACCAGGAACATGTCACGGCGCGCGGCGGCCGGCGCCACCTCGCGGAAGTCGAAGGCGAACTCGCCCTGCGGCACCTTGACGACGGCGAAGCCACCGCCGCCGAGGCCCGAGTGGTACGGCCCGACGACGGCCATCACGAAGGCCCCAGCCACCACCGCGTCGACGGCGTTTCCGCCAGCCTCGAGCACCTCTTTGCCCGCCTCGCTGGCGAGCGGGTGCGCCGCCGCGATGACACCGCCGCGGTAGGGCCGCGCCGCGAGGGCGGGGCAGGTGAGGAGCAGGGCGAGGCCGACGAGCGTGCGCATGGCTGCGACGTGGCGCAGCGGGGCGCTCAACTCAAGCGCTTTGGTGCGCGCGCCCGGGGGCGTCACCAGCTCGTCGGCTTGTAGTCCTTGAAGAAGCGGCCCCACGTCACCTCGCCCGTGCGGAAGGCCTCGAAGACGGGGTCGACCACCCGCGCGGCCCCGTCCACGATGTCGAGGGGCGGCTCGAACCCGAGCTCCTTCGTCTTGCGCTCCGCGTGGTGCGCCGGGTCCTCGTCGGTCACCCAGCCGGTGTCGACGGCGTTCATCGCCAGGCGGTCCTTCGCGAAGTCGGGCGCGCTGGTGACGGTCAGCATGTTGAGCGCGGCCTTCGCCATGTTCGTGTGCGGGTGCTTGTCGGTCTTGGTGCCGCGCGAGAAGCTGCCCTCCATCGCCGAGACGTTGACGACGTGGCCCCAGCCCTCGCGCCCCTGCGACATGAGGCCCCGCAGCTTTCCGCAGAGCACGAAGGGCGCCACCGCGTTGACGAGGTGCACCTCGAGCATCTCGGCGGTGGCGACCTCGCCCAGCTTGAGCCGCCAGGTGTTCACAGCCCGCAGGTCCACCTGCTGCAAGTCGGCGTCGAGGCGGCCGTCGGGGAAGGCGTGGCTCGCGTCCTGCTCGAGGTCGTATGGCACCAGCGACAGCGCGGCCGAGCTATGCAGCCCGACGGCCGGGTCGTGCGAGCGGAAGGTGGCCAGCTCGTCCGGGCGCGCCCGCGGGGCGACCTGCTCGACGAGGGTGGTGTGGCCGGTGAGCAGCCGTCGCGACGCCTCGGGGAGCGTGCGCGCGTCGCGGTGCTCGAGCGCGGCGAGGTGCCGGTAGAAGCCCGGCGGGCGGCGCACCGTCTGGGCGGCGTTGTTGATGAGCACGTCGAGCCGCGGGTGCGTGCGCGAGAGGAACTGGGCGAACAGCTCGACCGACGGCGCGTGCCGCAGATCGAGGCCGTAGATCTCGAGCCGGTGCCCCCAGGCCGCGAAGTCGGGCTCCTTCAGGTACCGCTGCGAGGCGTCGTGTGGGAAGCGCGTGGTGGCGATGACGTGCGCGCCGCTGCGGAGCAGCAGCAGCGAGGCCTGGTAGCCGATCTTCACCCGCCCGCCGGTGATGAGCGCGACCTGCCCCTCGAGCGGCGCCACCTGGAAGCGCTTGAGGTAGTTGAAGTCGCCACACTCGAGGCACATCGCGTCGTAGAAGTGGTGCACCTCGCGGAACTCGCGCTTGCAGACGTAGCAATGGAAGGGCGTTTCGAGGACCCGGCCGGTGCGCGGCTGCTGGGGCGCGCCGGCGTCGAGCAGGTTCTGCGGCGGGACGAAGACCGCCGTCTTTCGCGCCTGACGAATGCCGGCCTCGGCCCGCGCCGCCCGGTCCTGGAGCCGCTTCTCGAGCCGCGCCTGCTTGTGCTTGTGGCGCAGGTACCGCTGGGCGTCGTCCTTGGTGGGGTTCGCCAGCCGCCCTGCGGCCTCGAGCAGCGCCTTCGCGTCGGCGAGGGGCAGTTCGTCGAGCAGCGCGCGCTCCTGGGCCAGGCGGCGTAGGAACTCGGTCGTCTGGCGGACCTCCTCGAGCGACAGCGGCATGGCCATGGCCCTTACGCGAACCCTCCTGGCCTGTCATGCGGCGGGCCAGGCTCGCCCGGCGAGGAGCCGCCCGTCACGGGCGTGGGGTGCAGGTGCGCCGCGGGAACGAGGCCGGCGGGCTCGGCGTGAAGACGGCGGCCGCCAGCGCCTTTCGCTCGGCGGCGCCCTCGTTGACGAGGCGCTCCATCTCGGTGCGCTCGAGGCAGCCCAGGTCGAAGTTGTTGATGAAGTCGACCGACAGGCCGCAGGTGCCGTCGGCGCGGCAGCAGCCGTCGAAGTCGAGGAAGGTGATGGTCTCGTCCGGGCACTCGGCCGGCGCGGGGCGGCCCACGTCGCCCCCGCGCTCGACGCAGGCGTCTCCGAAGACGAACGAGCTGCGCGAGCCGCAGGTGCCCTGAGGCGTACAACACCCCTTGGCGCCCACCACGGTGTCCTCGCCGAGGTAGGGCGCGCACGTCTGGGCCCCGCACACCTGCGCGTCGGGTGGCCGGGGCGCGACGGCGACGGTGGGGCCGCCCTCGGTCGCGCAGCCGCACGCCGTCCACAGCCCCTCTGGCGTGACGCAGGCGCGTGAGCCGCTCGAGGTGCCGCCGCACGAGCAGGCCTGCGCCTCGCCGACGACGCACCCGCCGGACTCGCGGGTCGCCGCGCCGGGGCCCTCGCCCGCGGGGTCGGGCCGCGGGCAGCCGCAGAGCAGCGCCACCAGCAGCGCGCCCACGCGAGGCCCCCGCGCCCGGCTCGCCGGGGCCACCCCCGGGGCCCTCATGGCGCCACCCTCGACGCCCCGGGCAGGGGGCCGCGGCTCAGGTCGTCCTTCAGGTCGCCGAGCGCCGTCGTGCCCGTCAGGCCGAAGGCGTGCATCGCCGAGATGAGGAGCCGCGTCGTGCGCTGGTGCTCCACCTCGAGCAGCCGCCCCTGGTGAAAGTACCCCTCGCCCGGCCGGGCGCCGCCCGCGACGATGAAGGGCACCGGATCGTTGAGGTGGTTGCCGATGGCCATCTCGGAGCCCCACACCACCAGCGTCTCGTCGAGCAACGAGCTGCCGTCATCGCGCTGCGCGGCGGCGAGCTTCGAGAGCACCGAGGCGCCCAGCCCCGCGAAGTAGCGGTTGATGGCGAGCTTCTCGGCGCGCGTACCCGAGTGCATCACCGTGTGCAGGCCGACGTTCGGGTTCACCCCGGGGATCCGCCGGTCGCTGAGGCTGTTCGCGAGCTGGAGCGACACGACGCGGGTGACGCCGCAGGTGAGGGCCAGCACCGCGACCTCGGCCTGCAGCTCCGCCAGCAGGGGGAATCGCTCCGAGGCGCCCAGCTGCCAGTCATTCAACGCGTGGCGCTGGTAGGCGCCGTCGCACCGGACGCGTGAGAGGGCGTCGAGCCTCGTCTCGAGCGCCCGGAGCCCCGCCGCGTGCGCATCGAACTTGGAGGCGGCCTCGGCGCCAGCGAGCGCGCGCACCTTCGCGAGGTCGGCCCGCACCAGGTCGAGCACGCTCTGCCGCCGCGCCCGCGCCTGCATCAGCTCCGACGGCGTGGCCGCCTTGCCGAACAGCCGCATGAACGCCGCGTTGGGGTCGTCCTGCGGCGGCAGCTTGCCGGCCCGGGAGTAGGTCATCACCGCGGCGTTGCTCCCTGCGCCGAAGCCCACCTGGGTCTGCACGCCGAGCTCGAGCGACGGGAGCGGGCTCGCCCCGGCGATCTTCTCGGCGACGAGCTGGTCGAACGACGGGTGCGCCGCGTAGGCGTCGGCCTTCTGAATGAGGGCGCCGGTGAGCATCGACGTCATGCCCTCGGTGTGGGCCTGCACCTCGTGGCGAATGCCGGCCTTCAGCCCGTAGGTGACGAGCAGCCGCGCCTTGAAGGCCTCGAGCGGCGCCAGGGTGGGCCCGAGCGACAGGGCGCCGTCCGTCATCGCCGGCTTCCAGCCCTGCTCGAAGCCGTTGGGGTGGAACAGCACCAGCAGGTTGCGGGGCGGCGTGAAGCCGCGCTCGGCCGGGGCCGCGGCCACGTCGAGGAGCGGCGCGAAGGCCGACGCCGCCGACAGGCGCGCGAGGTGGGACAGGAGGGCGCGGCGGGACAGGGGGCTCATGGCAGGCGGGTCCGGAAGGCGTCGCTGGTGACGAGGGCGACCAGCAGGTCAGGCACGTGGCCGTCCGAGGCGCGGAAGCGGGCCGTCAGCGTCGCGAGCTCGACCTCGTCCTCCGCCGTCTCCTGCCGGCCGAGGGCGAAGCGGTACCACTGCCGCACCGCGCAGTCCTTCACCCGCTGGCTCCGGGCGAGCTTCCGCACCAGGGTGACCGGGTCGTCGACAGGGCCGTCGAGGTCGCTGCCGGTGGTGATGGTGACGCGGGTGTCGATGGGCTGCCGATCATCGAGGTCGGAGGTGCGCCAGGCGCCGACGGCGTCGTAGCGCTCGAACACCAGCCCGATGGGGTCGATGAGGCGGTGGCAGCCGGCGCAGGCCGGGTCGCTGGTGTGGCGCTCCACCAGCTGGCGGCGCGTCTTCTGGCCCGTCGGGTCGACCCCGATGGGGGTGACGTCGACGCCGGGCGGTGGGCTGCCGAGCGGTATGCACAGCAGGTTGGTGACCACGAAGAGACCGCGGTGCACCGGCGACGTCGTCGCGGGGTTGGCCTGCGCCGCCAGCCACGCAGGCTGCGTCAGGAGCCCGGCCCGTTGCGCCGGGTCGAGCCCCACCGGCAGGCCTGGCGTGAAGCGCATGGGCGGGTCGACGCCGTACACGCGCAGCGCGGGCTCCCGCGCCAGCGTGAAGGGCGCCGAGAGCAGCGTCTCGAGGCGGCCGTCGCTGCGGCGCAGGACGGTGTCGACGAAGTCGAGCGTCTCGGCCTTCAGCGCGTCGCGGGTCTCCTGGGTGAAGAAGGGGTACCGGCGCGTGTCCTTCTCGAGCGTGTCGAGACCGCCCAGCCCCAGCCACTCGAGGTGGAAGCGGCCGAGCTGTGGCGCCGCCCGCTCGTCCTTCAGCAGCCGCCAGGCCTGCGCCGCGAGGCCCTCGGCCGTGTCGAGCTCACCGCGCTCGGCCGCGTCCAGCAGCGCGTCGTCGGGGCCCTCGTTCCACAGGAAGAAGGACAGCCTGCTCGCGAGCGCGAAGCCGGTGAGCTCGAGGCGGCCCCCGCTCGTCGGCTCGCCCGGTTCGACGAGGTAGAGGAACGAGGGCGACGAGAGGAGCGCCTCGATGCCGAGCGCCAGCCCGCCGCGCAGCCCACCGCCCCCCGCGGCCCCCTGCTGGTACAGCGACGTCAGCGCCGCCTGCTCCGCCTCGTCGAGCGGGCGGCGCCAGGCCCTCCGCGCGAGCCGGTGCAGCGCCGTGGTGCCGCAGAACTCGTCGCCCCGGAAGCGGTTGCAGCCGGCCACGAGGCGCTCGACGTCGGCCGGAGCCGCGGTGACGCGCGCTGCCAGGTCCGCCGCCGCCGCCGCGTAGAGGTCGACCTGCAGCGGCGCCACCGGCTGGCGCACGTTGGTGAGGAAGGGGCCGGCCGTCTCGTCGGCCGGGAAGCGCAGCCCGGGCGTGTCGGTCAGCCCGTGGGTGGGGAACAGGGCCAGCACGCTGCGGTGGTGCTGCTGGCGCGTCAGCCGGCGCAGCGGCGCGGGAACGGCCGCGCCCGAGGGCGCCGCGATGGCTGGCTGCGCCCCGAGTCGAAGCGGCGCCAGCACCTCGGGCGCCTCGCAGCCGCTCGCCGTCGCCACCAGCGCCCAGAGGCCCATCATCCGGAGCATGGGAAAGGCATGTCCGCCCCGGGGGCTGGCGGCCACCCGAACCGTGGAGCGCAGGAAGGCCCACATGCACCTCGGCGTCAGCGGTCGGGGGAAGCAGCGCATCGTCCCAGAGGGACACCGCCGGCCCCCGGAAACGGAAAGTCCGGGCCGTAACCAGCCGTGACGGCGAGGGCTTCGGGCCCCGGCGTCAGGCGCCCCGGGCCGCCCGCGCGAAGCGCGCCGCCTCGAGGAGCGCCGCCACCATCGGCCGCTCGTCCGCCGCGCCGCTGGCCGCCAGGGCGTAGGCGGTGCCGTGGTCGGGCGAGGTGCGCGGCACCGGCAGCCCCAGCGTCACGTTCACCGTGTTCACGAAGTCGAGCGTCTTCGTCGCCACCAGCCCCTGGTCGTGGAACATGGCCAGCGCCACGTCGAAGCCCTCGCGGTGGGCGAAGAGCCCGTCGGCCCCGTGCGGCCCCGTCACGGTGAGCCCCCGGCGGCGCGCCAGCCGCAGCGCCGGCCCGATGACGCGCACCTCTTCGCGCCCGAGCAGGCCGCCCTCTCCCGCGTGGGGGTTGAGGCCACAGACGGCGATGGTGGGGCGCCGGCCCAGGAGTGGCGAAAGGCCGGCGTCGACGAGGCCCAGCACCCGCGCCAGGCCCTTCACCGTCAGCGCCCCGGGCACCTCGGCCAGCGGCAGGTGGTTCGTCGCCAGCGCCACCGAGAGCCGGGGGCCCTTCATCAACATCACCACCTCGGCCCCGAAGGCCTCGGCCAGCACCTCGGTGTGCCCCATGAAGGGCACGCCAGCGCGGCTGATCTGCTCCTTCGACACCGGCGCCGTGCACAGCGCGTCGACCTCTGACGCCTTCGCCGCGGTGATGAGCGCCTCGATGGCCTCGAACTGTGCCCGGCCCCCGCGGCGCGACGGAACGCCCGGCCGGCGGTCGGCGCCGGCCAGCCTCGACACGCCCACGAACTCGACGCGCGCCGGGAAGCGATGGCGGTCACCCTCGTCGCCGAACAGCACCGGCTCGAGCGCCCGGCGAACCTCGGGCCGGCGCAGCGCCTTCGCGGTGACGAGGGGGCCGATGCCGCTGGGGTCTCCGAGCGAGATGCCGACGCGCGGGAGCGCCATGGGCCGTCAGATCTTCACGTCGACGGTGGCGCCGGCGCGGAGCTCCTGCACGTACTGGTCGGTGTACTTCTCGAGCTGGGCGCGGGTGAGGCGGTCGCGGAGCGCGTCGCGCACCTCGTCGAAGGGCTTTGGCGGGCTCGAGCGGCGCTCCTCGACCTTGATGACGTGCCAGCCGAACTTGGTGCGCACCGGCTCCGAGATGCCGCCGGGCGGCAGGCCGAAGGCCACGCGGTCGAACTCGGCCACCATCACCCCGCGCTTGAAGAAGCCGAGGTCGCCGCCATCGGCGGCCGAGGGGCCCTCGCTCTTCGCCTTCGCCAGCGCCGCGAAGTCGACGCCGGGCTTCTTGGCCTCGGCCATCAGCTGCACCGCCTTCAACCGCGCCTGCTCGACCTGCTCGGGCGTGGCCTTCGCCTGCACCTGCACGAGGACGTGGCGCGCCCGCACCTCGAAGTCCTGCGTCTCGTCGCGCGAGAGCTTCGCGTACTCGGCCTTCAGGTCTTCGTCGGTCACCTTCACCTTCGAGCGCACCTTGAGGTTCACCAGCTTCAGCTTCGACAGGTGCTTCTTCATGAAGGCGCGAAAGGCGGGCAACGTGTAGCCCTCTTGCGCCAGCAGCTGCTCGAACTGCGCCCCCTCGACGTTGTTCTGGCGCTTGACGTCGTCGATGCCCAGGTCCACCTCGGCGTCCGACACCTCGATGTTCAGCTCCCGCACCTGCGCGTCCATCAGCTTCTCGCCGATGAGGCCGTCGAGCACCCGCTTGAGGATGGTGGCGCGCTGCTCGCCGCGCCGCGACGGGTCCAGCTCGTTGCGCAGGCGGGCCAGTTCGGGGGCGGCCCGGGCCTCGACCTCGGACAGCGCGATGATGTCGGCGTTCACCACCGCCGCGACGCGATCGACGAGCTCGGCGCGCGCGGTGAGCGCCAGGGCACCACAGGCCAGCAGGCTGAATCGAGTCACGCTTTGGCTCATACCCCAAACGACGAAGGGGCACGCTCCCGAATGCCGACCCTGCGCGCGGCGCCGACGCGATGAGGGCGCGGCCCTCGCGCGTCAGGGCTCGGTGCCGCCGCTCGACGGCCGGCCCGTGATGGAGAGCAGCACCGGCGCGTTCACCTTCACCTGCGCCTTCTCGCGCAGCGCCGTGACGTAGGCCACCTGGCGCTCGGCCCGCAGCGCCGCGAGCAGCTTCTGCTCGAGGGCGCCGCGCACCTCGGTCAGCTCCCGCTTTCGCGCCGGCTTGCGCTCGACGAGCCGGAACAGGTGAAACCCGTAGTCCGTCGACACCACCTCGCTCGTCCCGCCCACCGGCAGGCGGAAGATGGCGTCGTCGAAGGCCGGCGGCATCTCGCCGCGCTTGAAGAAGCCCAGGTCGCCGCCCACCTTGCCGTCGGGCGACAGCGAGTACTTGCGGGCGAGGTCGCTGAACTTCTTGCCCTGCCACAACAGCTGCTGCAGCCGCTTCGCCTCGTCGAGCCCCTTCACTACGAGCTGCTGGGCGTGCACCTGCTCGGGCTCGACCCAGGCGTCGGGGTTCTCGTCGTACGCCCGGCGAAGCTGCTCCTCGGTGACGGCGACGCGGGCGAAGACCTGCTCGGCCAGCAGCTTCTCGATGACCAGCTGGTCGTGCGTGCGCCGCGCCAGCTCGGTGCGCGACGTCTGGCTCTGCGCGAGCGCCGTGTCGAAAGTGCCCGCCGGGTACTCGCTCGTCAGCGCCAGCACGCGGCGGTCGACCTCGTCGGCGCTCACCTGCACCTGGGCCTCCTTCGCCGCCTGGAGCAGCACCAGGCGCTCCACCATCGTCTCGAGGAGCGCCTGCTTGAAGGGCTCGATCTGCTCCGGCGTGCGCGGGGCCGAGCCCTCCATCGCCTGCGACTCGCGCGACAGCTCGCGCTCGAAGTCGGCGCGGCTGACGACGTCACCGTTCACCGTCGCCACCACGTTCTCGTCGACGGCCTGCTTCTGCTGCTGGGTGCAGGCCGACGAGACGAGGAGCACGAGGCACAGGCGCATCGACATGGCGTCGCCCGCGCCTACCAGAGCGGTGCGCGGGGGTCGAGCCGCGCTACCGGGAGGGCGGCGGCGTCGTGGGGCCGGGGACGAAGCCGGGCTGCGGCCCCTTCGCCTCGACGGTGGGGGCCTTCGGGTCGACGACGACCGCCGAGAGCGCCTCGTCCGACACCTGGTAGCGCGCGTCGGCCTTGAGGCGCTCGAGCAGCGACCGGTACCGCTCCTGGCGCGTCTCGTTGAGGAGCAGCTGCTTGATCGACGCGCTCGCCTGCTCGAGCGACAGGTTGAGCGCCTGCTGGCGGCCCTGGAGTTTCACCACGTGCAGCGCCTTCGCCGTCTCGACGAGCGCCGGGGCGACGTCGCCGACCCGCTCGAGCGCCGCCGCCGCCGCCGTCACCTCGGGCCCGAGCCTCGTGGTCAGCTCCTCGTCGGACAGGAAGCGCAGGTCGCCGTCGAGCGCCTTCGTCCCCGGGTCCTCGGAGTGCTCCCGCGCGAGCCGGCCGAAGGCTGCGTAGTCCATCGGGGCCAGCGCCCTCGCCTCGGCCAGCACCGCCTCGGCCTTCGGGCGGCGCTCCTTCGAGAAAGCGATGTGCGACAGCCGCGTCATCGCCGGCTTCACGTAGTCGTCGCGGTGCGCGTCGTAGTACTGCTTCACCTCGGCATCCGAGAGGGCCTGGCTCTTCTCGTCGAGTTCCTGCTTCAGCAGCGCCTGCACCATGACGCGCTTGGCCGCCTCGACGACGTCGGGGTCGCGGTGCAGGCCGCGGCGCACGGCCTCTTGCGCGAGCAGCTCGAAGCGGGCGAGGCCCTCGACGTAGTCGCGGCGCTGCTCGAGCGTCTGGTAGCGCGCGCGGGCGTAGGGGTTCATCTCGGCGAAGCGCTGGTTCAGCTCGGCCACGGTGACGCGGTCCTTGCCGAACGAGGCCGCCACCGGCCCCTGCGCCGTGCCCGGCGGAGGCACCCGCGCGAAGTCGACGGCGCTCTCCGAGGTGGCCTGCTTGCAGCCGGCCAGCAGGAGGAAGGCGAGGGCGGCGCGCATCAGACGAGCACCTCGAGGCGGCCGAGCAGCCAGTCGCGGGCGATGGTGATGAGGTGCACCTCGTCGGGCCCGTCGGCGATGCGCGCCGCACGGGCGCTGCGGTACCACCGGGAGAACGGCACGTCGTCCGAGTAGCCGAGGCCTCCGTGCATCTGAATGGCGTCGTCGAGCACCTGGCACAGCAGCCGGGCGACGTGCGTCTTGGCCATCGACGAGTAGGGCTTCGCCTCGCGGAGCTGGCCCTGCTCGAGCATCCACGCGGCGTGCAGCGTCATCAGGTTGCCGGCGTGAATGCCCATGGCGTTGCGGGCGATGAAGTCCTGGATGAGCTGGTGCCGGGCCAGCTCCTTGCCGAAGCTGACCCGCTGGGTGACGTACGCGCGGCAGAGCTCGAGCGTGCGCTCGGCGAGGCCCAGCCAGCGCATGCAGTGGGTGAGGCGCGCCGGCACCAAGCGTACCTGGGCCAGCTTGAAGCCCTCGCCGACCTGGCCCAGCACCGCCTCGGGCCCCACCGTGACGCCCTCGAAGGCGAGCTCGCCCTCGTGGTGGTCGAGCACTTGGTCGCCCATCGTCGGCACGTCGCGCACGTGCGTCACGCCTGGCGCCTTCCGGTCGACGAGGAACAGCGTCGCGCCAGTCTTCGGGTCGTCGGACGTACGGGCCATGACGATGCAGAACGCCGCGTTCCGCGCGCCCGTCGAGTACCACTTGCGGCCGGTGAGCTCCCACCCGCCGGGCACCGCCTTCGCCACCGTGCGCAGGTTGGTGGGGTCGGCGCCGGCGCCTGGCGCGGGCTCGGTCATGCAGAAGGCGCTCGTCACCTCGGCGCGCACCAGGGGCCCGAGGTAGCGCTCCTGGAGCGCAGGGCTGGCGGCCATCAGCAGCAGGTCCATGTTGCCCTGGTCGGGCGCGTCGCAGTTGAAGACCTTCGCGCCGATGGGGCTGCGGCCCATCTCGCGGAAGAGCGCGCACATGCCCATGGGGCCCAGGCCCAGCCCGCCCAGCGCCGGCGGGAGGTGGGGCACCCAGAGCCCCTCGGCCCGGGCGCTGGCCTGCAGGCGCGAGAGCGCGTCTCGCCGCCCCTCGCGGTCTTCGGCGAAGACCGTCGCCTCGGCGGGAATGACGTGCTCGTCGACGAAGGCCCGCACGCGCGCGCGCGTCCGGGCGAGGTGCTCCGAGAGGAGAAAGTCCATGGTGCCTTCAACCTCCGTGGGTGACGTCGAACCGCGGGTTCGTCACCGCGAGCGTCTCGGTCGCGGTGGCGAAGAGGTGGTCGAGCGCGCGGGCGAGCGCCTCGGGTGAGAGGGTGCCGGCCTCGAGCCGCGCCGCGAGCGCGCGGTTGAGCTGCTCGAGCGCCCCGAGGCGCGTGGCCCGGTCGGGCGCGTGGAGCGGCAGCGCGGCGGCCTCGGCGGGCAGCAGGCGCTCGAGCCGCGCCACCTCGGCCGAGTGGCGGGCCGGCTCGGAGCGCAGCTCGTTGGCCATCACCGAGGCGAGGTTGGCGGCGATGAGCACGCGGAACTGCAGCGCCTTGTCGCGCTCGAGCGCGGGGCTCACCTCGGCCGTCAGGAACTGGGCGACGGCGTCGAGCAGGGTGGGGTGGTCGGGGCGGGTCTGCATGTCAGTCGAGCCTCTCTCGTCGAATGAGGCGCAGCGCCTCGAACTCCATCTCGACGTTGCGGCGGGCGATGGCGATGAGCTCGAGGTCGGGCTGCTCGCCAGAGAGGTAGCGCTCCCCCTGGTGCACGCTGCCGAGCGCCCAGCGCACGTTGCCGACGACCTCCCACCACAGCACCGTGGCCTCGTCTACGCGCCGCCCGCTCGCGGCCTCGTAGGCGGCGTAGAAGGGGGCCCGCGTCGAGAAGCCGCCGATCGGCAGGTCGAGGCGGGTGAAGCGCCAGTCGCGCACCGAGAGCCACGCCAGGTCTTCGTACGGAGAGCCGTAGTGGGCGAACTCCCAGTCGAGCACGCCGGCGAGGCCCTCTGGCGTCACCATGAAGTTCCCGGTGCGGAAGTCGCCGTGCACCAGCACCACCTCGCGCTCGGCGGGCACGCGCGCCTCGAGCCAGGCCAGCGCGAAGGCGACGGCCGGGTAGACGCCGGGCATTCGCGCCAGCATCGCGCGCAGGGTGGCGAGGGCTTCGAGGGCCGGGCTGTGCGCCGGCACGGGCAGCGGGAGCGCGGCGCGTTCGGGCGTCACGGTGTGGAGCCGCGCCAGCGACTGCGCGAGCTGCTCGGGGAGCCGCTGACGCGCCGTGGACAGCTCAGGGTTGCGGACGATGCGTCGCCCGATGGCCTCGCCGGGCACCCAGTCGAGGAAGTACGCGTCGGCCCCGTCACGGAGCAGCCCCGGCTCGAGCCAGCGCACGCCCGGCGTCCGCACCCCGGCGGCGACGGCCGCGCGAATCACCTCGTACTCGACGCGCCGCGTGAGGCTGCCGGGCAGCGACGTCTTCGCGTCGGAGCGCAGCGCGAGCGTGGTGGGCGCGCCGTCGAGCAGCAGCTCGACCTTGAAGTTCTCCTGGCACGCGCCGCCGTGGAGGGGCTTGAGCGACGTCAAGCTGGCCCCGTGTCTCGTCACGGCCGCGCGGATGCGGACTTCCATGGGCGCGGCTTGTAGCGCAGGGCCGCCGGCATTGCGCCCCGCGTCTGCGCGCCCGCCGATGCACGGGCACGAGGCCCGCCGTCACGGCGCGGGGGCCGTCCTGGCGCGAGGGGCGAGCACCGCCAGCGCGACGCCGGGCGAGGCCCTGGCATCACGCGCCGATGACGACCGAGCGGCGGCGGGGGAAGCGCCGCGTCGGCCGAAGGGGCGCCCGGAAGCGGGTACGGTGCGGCGCCATGAGCGTGCGCGTCGAGAAGCAGGGCCCCGTCACCACCGTCATCCTCCACCGGCCCGAGGTCAGGAACGCCGTCGATGGCCCCACGGCCGCGGCGCTCCTCGAGGCGTTCGTCGCCTTCGAGGCCGACGCCTCGGCGAGCGTCGCCGTGCTCTTCGGTGACGGGGGGGCCTTCTGCGCCGGCGCCGACCTCAAGGCCATCGGCTCGACCCGTCAGAACCGGGTCGCCCCCGACGGCGCCGGGCCGATGGGGCCGACGCGCCTGTCGCTCTCGAAGCCCGTCGTCGCCGCCGTGGCGGGGCACGCCGTCGCCGGCGGGCTCGAGCTGGCGTGCTGGTGTGATCTGCGCGTCGCCGAAGAGGACGCCGTCTTCGGGGTGTTCTGCCGGCGCTGGGGCGTACCGCTCATCGATGGGGGCACGTTCCGCCTGCCGAGGCTCATCGGGCAGTCGAGGGCGATGGACCTCATCCTCACGGGCCGGCCCGTCGGCGCCGCCGAGGCGCAGGCCATGGGGCTGGTGAACCGGGTGGTGAAGCGGGGGGAGGCGCGCGCAGGCGCCGAGGCCCTCGCGCGCGAGCTCTCCGCGCTCCCGCAGGCCTGCCTCCGGGCCGACCGGCGGTCGTCCCTGACGCAGTGGGGGCTCGACGAGGCGCAGGCGCTGGCGCGAGAGCTCGAGGGCGGCCTCGACGCGCTCCGGGTCGAAGGCGTGCCGGGCGCGGCCCGCTTCGTCACCGGCGCCGGGCGGCATGGGCAGCGACCGTGAGCGCCCCGCGGCGGGCCATGGGCGCGTCGCCTCCGGCCGGACACGTGGCGCTGCATCGGCCGGCGTCCTCCGCGCCGGGCATGAGACGGCTCGCGCAAACGGCCCTCCGCTGCGGTACAGGCCCTGGCCCATGAGCGCAGACCGCGTCGACAAGCAGTGGAAGACGAAGGGGCTGTCCGGGTACTCCACGGCCGCCATCCTCGGCACCCTGGGGCACTATGGCGTCGCCCTCGACGAGGCCGGGTTCAAGGCCCTCGCCGAAGGCCAGTACCCGCTGCAGGTGGCGGGCGAGTGGAAGCGCCGCTGGAAGGGCACCGGCCCCTTCCTGCCGTTCCCCTACGCGGCAGCCGACGAGCTGATGCGCCGCTTCTTCCCCGGGCGCGTCACCCCCGCGCACCTCGCCGAGAGGCTCGTGCTGCTGCTCGGGCGCGCGAGCGACGCCCTCCACGGCAAGCCGGCCGACCTCGAGCCCGACTTCGACGAGCTCGAGCCCCTGGTGGCGTCGCTCCCCGCCCCGGGCGAGGCGCGCACGCTCTTCTCCAGCGAGCTCGTCTCGTTCCTCGACCGCTTCGCCACGGCCTTCGAGCAGCTCCCCATGGGGCTGATGCGCGCCGGCCATGCGGGCGCCGCCGCCCGGGCCGCGGCGCTGCAGGAGAGCCTCTTCCCCGACCGAAAGGGCGTCGTGACCGCGCTCCTCGAGGCCGGGGCCGGTGCGCGCGAGGCCGGCATCGAGAAGCTGCGCGGCCTCGTCGGGGCGGCCGAGGGCCGCTCCCTCTTCACCCGCTACTGGGCGCTCGACGCGCTCTCGCAGCTCGACGCCGACGACGTGCTCGCCGCCACCGGCCTCGCCCTCTTCGACGACGCCGCCCGCGAGAACCGCTGGCCGCTCGCCGACAGCGTCATTCACCTCATGGCGCGGCTGCTCGAGCGGTCGGCCACGCTGAAGGCCGACGCGGCCTTCACCGAAGCGGTCATCTCGCGCTTCGACGAGGCGCACCAGCGCGTGGGGCACCATGGCCACTGAGCGCGTCGACAAGGGGTGGCAGGCGAAGGGCCTCGAGGCGTACGGCGACGAGGCCATTCTCGGCACGCTGAAGCACTACGGCGTCACCACCGACAAGGCCGGCTTCCTCGCGCTCACCGAGACGGCCTACCCGCTCGCCGTGGCCATGGGCTGGCACGACGCCGGCTGGAAGGGCACCGGCCAGTTCTCGCGCTTCCCCGCCGCCGCCGCCGAGGAGCTGTGGCGCCGCTGGCGCCCGGGCACCATCGCGCCCACCGACGTGACGCTCGCCCTCATCAACCTCATCAAGGACCTCGTCGGCCAGCTCGAAGGCAAGCCCGACGACGGCACCCTCGAGACGCGCTTCAAGGTCGTCGAGGCCTACGCGCAGAAGCTCCCCGAAGACCCCCAGGCGCGGGAGCGCTTCCTCGGCGAGTGCTTCGGCGCCCTCTCCGACTGGCAGGAGGCCTTCGACGGCATGGCCGAGTCGCTGGCCGGGAAGCACCTCGACGGGCTCGCGGACCGCTTCGTCGCCATCGAAGAGTCGCTGCTCGACCAGCGCCGCGGCGTGTCGACGGCCATCGTTCAGGCCGCCCGCGGCGACGAGGGCGGCGCCGTCAACGCACTCCGCGCGGTAGCGATGGACCCTTCGCGCGAGGCGTGGAACCGCTCGTGCGCCATCGACGCGCTCGTCGAGCTCGATGCGCTCGACGACGTGAAGTCGGCCACCCTCGCGTTGCTCGAGGTGGCCGAGCGCGCGAAGGACCTCGAGCTGCTGTCGTGGTGCGTCGAGCGCCTCGCCGAGCTGCTCCGCGAGGACCCCGCCATGCCCGAGCGGTTCGAGCTGCGAGAGCGCATCGAGCGCATCGCGCGCGCGCTCGGCCCCGAGCACGAGCCGCCCTGACGGCGGGCGTCAGGACGCCGGCGCCTCGGCCTTCGGCGCTTCGTCCTCGGCGGCGAGCTTGCGGTAGATGGTGCGCGCCGCGATGCCCAGCATGCGGGCGGCGAGGTTCTTGTCGCCCTTCGTGTGCCGCAGCGTCTCGTGAATCACCCGGCGCTCGAGTTCCTCCATCGGCGTCCCGATGGGGATGACGATCTGTTGCGCGGCGCCCAGCGGGCCCTTGCGCACCCCCTCGGGCAGGTCGCCCACGTTCACCACGTCGCTCCGGCACAGCACCACCGCTCGCTCCACCCCGTGCTCGAGCTCGCGAATGTTGCCGGGCCAGGCGTAGTCCTCCATCACCTTCCGCGCCTCCTCCGAGAAGCCCTTCAGCGGCTTCGAGTTCTTCGCGGCGAAGCGGCGCAGGAAGTGGTCGGCGAGCAGCGGAATGTCTTCGCGCCGCGACGCCAGCGAGGGAATGCGCACCTCGACGACGTTGAGCCGGTAGTAGAGGTCTTCGCGGAAGCGGCCCTCCTTCACCTCGGTGGCGAGATCCTTGTTGGTGGCCGCCACCACGCGCACGTCCACCTTGAGCGTCTGCGTGCCGCCGAGGCGCTCCAGCTCGCCCTCTTGCAGCACCCGCAGCAGCTTCACCTGCGCCGAGGGGCTCATCTCGCCCACCTCGTCGAGGAAGAGGGTGCCGCCGGTCGCGCGCTCGAAGCGCCCCTCCTTGCGCGTGACGGCGCCGGTGAAGGCGCCGCGCTCGACGCCGAACAGCTCGGCCTCGAGGATGCTCTCCGGCAGCGCCGCGCAGTTGACCGCCACGAAGGGCCCCTTCACCCTGGGCGAGTGTTCGTGCACGAAGCGCGCGGCCAGCTCCTTGCCGGTGCCCGACTCGCCCTGCAGCAGCACCGTCGCCGTCGACGGAGAGGCCTGCTCCAGCAGGTCCATGAAGGCCCTGAAGGCCGGCGAGCTGCCCACCAGCGACTTCTGGCCCATCGCCGCCAGCTGGGCCTTGAGGTCCCTGTTCTCGGCCGACAGCGCCTGCTTCTCCATCGCCTTCTGCACCGCCTTCACCAGCGAGTGGCGCTTGAGCGGCTTGGTGATGAAGTCATAGGCGCCGTCCTGCATCGCTGAGACGGCCGTCTCGACCGTCGCGTACGCCGTCATCAGCACCACCTCGACGTCGGGCCGCATGGCGCGCGAGGCCTTCAGCAGCGCCTGCCCGTCGAGGCCCGGCATCATCAGGTCGCTCACCAGCACGCCCACCTCGGGGCGGCGGAGCAGCTCGAGGGCCTTCTGCCCGTCGGGCGCGGCCAGCGTCGCCACGCCCTCCTTCTGGAAGATGCGGCAGACCGAGTCGAGGTTGGCGGAGTCGTCGTCGACGACGAGCACGGTAGTGGTCACGGTGTCGCACCGTACCGCTTCCCGGAGAGCAGGTCGCGGCACCACTCGTGAGCCTCCTCGCGCCGAAGTCCCCGGGTCATCGCCGCGAGAAAACCGCCGGGCCCCACACTGCATTCCCGGTGTCGAACCGGCCCGGTCCGCCCTCTCCGGCGGCGCCGCCCTGGCTAGTCGTCGGCTTCGGCGGGCGGGCCGCCGCCCATCTTCGTGACGTCGTCGCGGCTCACCTTCTCTGGGTCGATCTTCTTCGTGGCCGTGAGCAGCTTGCCGACGGTCTCTTCGAAGTCGAAGTCACCGCCCTTCTTGAAGCGCAGGAAGTTCACGCGGGCCACCACGTAGTTCTTCAGGTAGGGCGACTGGAGCCCCTTCGCCTTGAGCGCGTCGACGACCTTCGTCACCTCGTCGTCCCACGCAAGCAGCAGCCGCGCGCGCTTCTCGCGCTCCGCGAGGGCCGCCTCGAGCGGCTCGTCGAAGAACCCTTCGAGGCGCTTCACCACCGACGAATAGGCGCCGGCCGAGAACCGGGGCCGCTGCTCGTAGGCGACGCCGAACGTCGCCAGGTGCGGCTCCTCGAACTCGGCGATGAAGGCCGTCTCGAGCTCCCGGCCGCGCGCGCCCACCAGGCCGCGGTACATGCGAATGACCTCGAGCGAGCGCTCCTTCAGGGCGTGCGCCTTCTCGGTATTGAGCGCGAGGATCTTGAACTCCACTGCGGCGTCGGGGACCACCAGGGCCACGATGCTCCGGGCGCCCAGCAGCGCCATGGCGCCGAGGCGGTGGTTGCCGTTGGGCGAGTGGTACAAGCCGTCGTCGTGCCGCAGCGCGATGACGGGGTCGAGGTAGCGTCCCACGCGCTCCATGGCGGTCGCCAGGCGCTTGACGTGCGGCTCGCTCCGGTCGCGCTGATAGGCGGTGGCCTTCACCTTCTCGATGGGGAGTGCCGCCAGCACCACGCCGTGACCGCCGAGCGGGTCCCGGTAGCTGGCCAGCACGGCCCCGCCGTCGGCGACGACGCTCGCCTCGAGGGCCTTCGAGGTCTCAGAGGGCGTCGCGACATCTGTCGGCGAGAGCCCCTTCGAGCCGGCGTCGGCCTTCTTGCGGCGGGGGGCGCGGGGCTTCTTCTTCGTGGCGGCCATCGTCACTCCCCCGAGACGGTCAGCTCGCTGAAGCGAATGGTGGGCGCGCCGACCGAGCCGCGGAAGGTGAGGTCGGCCCCGATGCCGTCGATGCGCGAGAGCATCTCGAGCAGGTTGCCCGCGACGGTCACCTCCTGCACCGGGCGGGTGAGCTCGCCGTTCTCGATCCACAGGCCGTTGGCGCCGCGCGAGTAGTCGCCGGTGACCAGGTTCGCGCCGTGGCCGAGCATCGAGGTGACGTAGAACCCGTGCGAGACCCCCTTGACGAGCGCCTCGGGGGTCACCGTGCCCGGCTCGAGGTAGAGGTTGTGCGTGCCGATGCCGGGCAGGCTGCGGTACCCGCGTGAGGCGTTGCCGGTGCTGCGGGCCTTCGCCTTGCGGGCCGTGAAGGCGTCGTAGAGGAACGTCTTCAGCACGCCCTGCTCGACGAGCGGAGAGCGCCGCGTGGGTACGCCCTCGCCGTCGAAGGGGCTGGTGGCGAGGCCGCGTGGCAACAGCCCGTCGTCGACGACGGTGACGGAGGGCGGGGCGATGCGCTGGCCCAGCTTGCCGGCGAGGAACGAGGCCTTCTTGTAGACGGCGTCGCCGTTCACCGCGCCCGCGATGCCGCCGATGAAGCTCGCGGCCATCATCGGGTCGAACACCACCGGCACCCGCTGCGACTTCACCTTCTTCGCGCCCAGCATGCGCACGGCCCGGCGCGCGGCCTCCGTCGCCACGGCCTCGGGCGACTCGAGGTCCGCCAGGAAGCGGCGCGCGTCGTACCACCACGAGTTCTGCAGCTGCCCCGCGGCCTCGGCCACCGCCCCGGTGTAGAGGTACACGCTGGTGCCCTGGGAGTAACCCGAGACGCCCGCCGACGACGCGAGGAACACCTCGCCCACCGACTCACCGGCCTCGACCGACTCGACCGTCTTCACCTTCGGGTCGAACGCCCGCGCCGCCTTCTCCATCTCGAGCGCGGCGGTGATCTTCCAATCCGGCGACAGGCTGGCCACCTCGGCGTCGTACAGCGCGCCGACGTCGGGGAAGGCGCCCAGCTCGTGCTCGCCGGGCAGGCCGTTGAGCGGGTTCGGCGCGGCCGCCTCGGCCAGCTGCAGCGCGCGGGTGACGAAGGCGTCGAGCGACGACGGCTCGAAGTCGCTCGTCCACGCGAAGCCGAGCCGGTTCTTCACGTAGACGCGCAGCCCCACGCCCTTGCTCGTCGACTGCGAGAGGTGCTCGATCTCGCCGTCGCGCACCCGGCAGGACGCCTCGCGCCCCACCTGCACGAAGGCCTCGGCCTGCTTCGCGCCCAGCTTCGTCGCGCGGGCCACCAGCTTCTTCGCCAACCGCTCGTAGCCCGTGCTCATCGCCGGCCTCCCGCCACCCGCGTTCCGCCCACCGTCATCTTGTCGATGCGCACCGTCGGCAGCCCCACGCCCACCGGCACGCCCTGGCCGTCCTTCCCGCAGGTGCCCATGCCCGGGTCGGGCAGCGGGTCGTTGCCCACGCGGCTGACGTTCTTGAGCGCCTCGGGCCCGACGCCGATGAGCGTCACCCCCTTCAAGGGCCGCCCCAGCCGGCCCTTCTTGATCTCGTAGGCCTCGCTCACCTCGAAGACGAAGTTGCCGTTGGTGATGTCGACCTGCCCACCGCCGAAGTTGGCGCAGTACACGCCCGAGGCCACGCTCTTGACGATGTCGTCGTGCGAGTCCTCTCCGGGCGCCAGGTAGGTGTTCGTCATGCGCGGCAGCGGCGTGTGCTTGAAGGACTCACGGCGGCCGCTGCCCGTCGAGGCCTTGCCCATCAGCTTCGCGTTGAGCGAGTCGTACATGTACCCCTTGAGCACGCCGCGCTCGATGAGCACCTTGAACTGCGTCGGCGTGCCCTCGTCGTCGACGTTGAGCGAGCCGCGGGCGTTGGCCATCGTGCCGTCGTCGATGACGGTGACGAGCTCCGAGGCGACCTTCTCGCCGAGCTTCCCGGCGAAGAGCGAGGTGCCCTTGCGAATGAAGTCGGCCTCGAGGCCGTGGCCGACGGCCTCGTGCAGCAGAATGCCGCTCCACCCCGGCGCCAGCACGACGGTCTGCTCGCCGGCCACCGCGTCCTGGGCGCCGAGCGTCGCGCAGGCCTGCCGCGCGGCCTCGTTCGCCACCGCCTCGGGTGTGAAGGTGTCGAAGTGCGAGAACGGCACCCGGCCGCCGCCGCCGAAGCTGCCGGTGCGCCGCTCGCCCTTCTTGCCCTCGGCGACGGCCATGACGTTGATGCGGCAGAGGTCCTGCGTGTCTTCGGCGAGGTGCCCGCGCGTGTTCGCCACCAGGATGCGCTTGGTCGAGTCGGCGTACGACGCCATCACCTGCTTCACGCGGGCGTCGAAGGCGTGGGCGGCCTTGTTCGCCCGCACCAGCAGGTCGCGCTTGGCCTCGACGGCCACCGCGGCGAGGTGCTCGGGCACCCGGTAGAACGTCGGCAGCGGCGTGCGCGACACCGCGAAGGCCTGCTCGTGCCCCTTGCCGTGCGCGATGAAGGCCGCGGTGCGCGCCGCGCGAAAGAGCGCCTCGTCGTCGAGGTCGTCCGAGTAGGCGTAGCCAACCTTCGCCCCGGCGATGACGCGCACCCCGACGCCTTGCGAGAGGCCCGCCTGGGCGCTCTTCACCTTGTGCTCGTCGAGGGTGACGGCGGTGGTCTCGTTGCGTTCGACGTAGACCTCGGCGAACTCCGCGCCGCGCTCCATGGCGGCGGCGAGCAGACGCTCGACGAGGGGGAGGGGCAGCAGGGGGCCGGCGTTCATGGGCGTGGCACCGTAGCACCCCCGCGCCGCCACCGAGCCCACGTCCTGAGCGCCCGGGCAACGCGGGAGCGCGACCCAAACCCCGGGCTCGCCTGCTAGCCTCAGCGCAAAAGCCATGCCTCCGCCCCCGAGAAAGACCGGCGCTCGCCCGAGGGTCGACGACCCCGAGGCGGCCAACGCGACGATCGCGAAGGTGAAGAACCCGCTGCCCCGGGGGGACGACCCCGAGGTGGCGAACCCCACCGTCGCTCGGGCGCCCAACCCGCTCCCGCCTGAGGACGACCCCGAGCGCGAGCAGAGGACCCAGGCTCGCGCGCCCCGGCCCGCCCCCAGGCCCCGTCGCGCGCCGTCCCGCGTGGAGGCCGAGGCCCTCGACGAGGCGAGCGCCTACAGCACCGGGCAGAACTATCGGGCCCTCGACGACGCCTCAGCCGAGCCCGTCGCCAGCCTGAGCCTCGACGGCGAGGGGCTCGAGGCGCTCGACCCCGAGCTGGTGCCAGCGACGAGGGCCCTGCCGAAGCTGAAGGACGAAGACGCCGGCGGTGACGACGACGCCGCCGAGGCCGACGACGACAACGCCACTCGCGCCGGGCCGCCCATCAAGCTCGAGATCGTCGCCGGCCCCGACGCCGGCAAGAAGAAGCGCTTCTCTGGCGTGCGCATGGTGGTCGGGCGGACGCCCGGCGTCGACCTGCTGCTGTCCGACCAGTCCGTCTCGCGCCGCCACGTCGAGTTCGTCCACTCCGACGGCGGCACGCTGCTGCGCGACCTCGGCAGCGGCAACGGCACGCGCCTCAACGGGAAGAAGATCACCGGCGACGTGATGCTGAACCACGGCGACGAGATTCACATCGGCAAGACGAAGCTGCGCTTCCTCGACGAGGTGTCGGCCTTCCGCAAGGCGCGAGAGGCCGCCGAGGCGAAGGAGGCGGCCGAGGAGAAGGGCGCGGCCGAGGAGGAGGGCGCGGCCGAGCCTGGTGGTGAGGGTGAGGGGCAGGCCGACGAGGCCAGCGCGCCTGCCGACGGCCAGGCCGAGGCGTCTGACGAAGGCGCTGAGGACGATGGCGAGGCCGCCGAGGGCGCCTCGGGCGAGGCGGGAGTGGAAGCCCCGGCCGACGCCGGGGGCGAGGGGCCGAAGAAGGGGCGCCGCGAGCGCCGGCCGGTGAAGACCTCACGTCAGCGAGAGCCGGCCCCGGGGCTGCTGGCGAAGTTCAAGGCGCTCAACCCCCGGGTGCGCCTGGCCGT
>JADCJJ010000597.1 GCA_020247085.1 Myxococcaceae bacterium
ATGACGGCCTACGAGGCGAACGACTACGAGCGCGCGCTCGCCGCCTTCGAGCGCGCCCAGAAGACCCACGCTACCGACCCCCGTGTCCACTACAACAAGGGGCTCTCGCTGCACCGCCTGGGGCGCAACGACGAGGCGCGGGCGGCGCTCAACCGCGCCCTCGAGCTCGACCGCACCGGCGAGTACGCCGCGCGCATTCACTACAACCTCGGCACGATCGCGGCGGTCAACGGGCAGAAGGACGAGGCCGTGCGCGAGCTGCGCAAGGCGCTCCGCAAGGACCCAAGCGACGCCCTCGCGCGGCACAACCTCGAGGTGCTGCTGCGCGACCTGCCGCCGAAGCAGCAGGGGCCCGACGGCGGCACCGACGGCGGCGCCGACGGCGGGCGGGCCGACGGGGGCGCGCGCGACGCGGGGCACGACGGCGGCGCCGGCGACGGCGGGAGCGACGGCGGCCAGGGCGACGCCGGGGTGACGCCCGACGGAGGCTCGGACGGCGGCCGGCAGGACGGCGGCGCCCCCACCGACGGAGGCCAGGCCGATGGTGGGCGAGGCGACGCCGGGAGCGACGCCGGGAGCGGCGACGGGGGCGCGGCCGACGGCGGCGCGCGCGACGGCGAGGGGCGTGACGGCGGCGGCGACGCAGGCGCGACCGACGCCGGGCAGAGCTCGACGCCGCAGGGGGGCCTCGACGGCGGCAGCGACGGCGGTCAGCCCGAGCCCGCCGACGCCGGCGTCTCGCCGGCCGACCTCGGCAGCACCGACGGCGGCATGTCGGCGACCGAGGCCGAGAAACTGTTGGAACCGCTGCGCCGCAACGAGAAGAATCTGCAGCTCTGGCGGTTCCGCCAGAAGACTCGGAAGAACGATGACCGTGGCAAGGACTGGTAGCGCGTTCGCCATCGCCGGGTTGCTCTGTTCCGCCGGCCCGGCGCTCGCCGGCGAGCTCGAGTTCTACATGACGGTCGACCGCAACAAGGTCGGCACCGAAGACACGTTCCGCTGTGAGATCGTCGTCAGCAACGCGCCAGAGGGCGCGGTGGTGCAGTTCCCGGCGCCGAACGATTTCGAGGTGCTCTCCCGCTCCGAATCGACGCAGATGAGCTACTCGGTCGGCGCTGGCGGCATGGGGCAGATCAAGCAGGTGCGCAAGTACACGCTCGTCATGCGCGCCACCCGGCCCGGGGCCCTCACCATTCCCGCGGCGGGCCTGCAGACCGCGAGCCGCACCTACAAGACCGAGGCGATCCGCGTCGAGGTGGTGCCGGGGCGGCTCGGGCCCGACCCGAAGGCCCAGCGGCGGCCGGCGCAGAACCCGTTCGGGCTCCCGCCCGGCTTCCCGCCCGGCCTCTTCGGCGACGACGACGACCTCGCGCCGCCCATCGACGACCCTCTCGACCCCCTGGCCGAAGACGACACGCCCGTGCCGCGCAGCGACTCGGACCTCTTCCTGCGGGCCTCGCTCGACCGCGCCGAGGTCTTCGCCGGTGAGCAGGTGACCCTCACGCTCTTCATCTACTCGCGCATCGACCTGATGGGCGTCGACTCGGTCGTCATGCCGAAGCTCGAGGGCTTCCTCGCGCAGGATCTCGCCTCGCCCACCAACCTCGCGCCCGAGATGCGCTCGCTCGGCGGCGTTCAGTACCGGGCCTACCTGTTGCGCTCGAAGGCCCTCTTCCCGCTCAGGCCGGGGGAGCTCACCATCGAGCCCGCCGAGGCCGACATCTCATCGGGGGTGTTCCCCTTCTCGGGCCGCAAGCTCAAGCGCAAGAGCAACACGCTGACGCTGAAGGTGAAGCCGCTGCCGCCGGGCGCGGCGAACGTCGGCCGGTGGCGGCTCTCATCGACGGTGAACCAGACCGACGTGGCGCTGGGCGAGCCGGTGCAGCTCAAGCTGGTGCTCGAGGGGCGAGGGAACCTCAAGGCCGTCACCCTGCCCCGGCTCGAGGCGCCCGCGGCGCTCCGCGTGTTCGACCCGCAGCAGAGCGAGAAGCCGTCGGTGGTGAAGAACCTGGCCGGCGGCACCCGCACCGTCGAGTACGTGCTGGTGCCGCAACAGACCGGCACCTTCACCATCTCCACGCTGAAGCTCGAGTACTTCGACCCCGAGACCCAGCGCATCGAGACGAGCACCGTCGACCCCGTCACCATCACCGTCAGGCCGTCGGCCACCGGTGCCACGGCGACGCAGCTGCCCGCCAACGGGGCGCTCCCGGCAGACCCGGGCGCGCGCAACCAACTCGTCGGCGGCGGGCTGAAGCCGCTGCGGAACACGGCGAGCTTCACCGAGCCGCGCCAGGCCCTCTGGAGCCACCCGGCCTTCCCCGCGCTGGCCCTCGGCCCGGTGGCGCTGGGGCTGGCCCTCGGGCTCGGGGCCGTGCTCCGCGGCCGGCTTGGCCAGGACGACCCACGGCAGCGGCGCGAGCGGCAGGCGAAGGCGGCCCGCAAGCGCCTGGCGCAGGCCGAGAAGGTGTCGGCGACCGGCAGCACGGCCGACTTCTACGCCGAGGTCGAGCGGGCGCTGCGCAGCTTCCTCGAGGCGCGGCTGGGGCAGAGCGTCTCCGGCCTCACCCGCCCGCAGGTCGACGAGCTGATGCGCGCCGCGAAGGTGCCCGACGACGTCAGGGCCCGGGTGCTCGGCGTCTTCGAGACGTGCGACCTCGGCCGCTACGCGCCGGGCATGGGCGACGTCGCCGCCCGCCGACGCGCCCTCGATGACGCCGCGCACGCCATGGAGGTGTGGCCATGACGCCGCTGCTGGTCACCGTCGCGCTCGCCTTC
>JADCJJ010000598.1 GCA_020247085.1 Myxococcaceae bacterium
AGAAGTCTTTCTGGAACATGGTGGCCTCGGGGTGATGGCTCCATCAGTGGAGCGAGAGACACCATGACCGTGTGCACTGTCAGAACCTGTCAGGAGCCTCGCGTCGTCCCGCCGCGAACACCACGCCGGGCAGCACGCGCGTTTCGGCGCCACGCCGCCGGGCCCTGCCCCGTCCAGCGGCTGAAGGCACGACTGAAGACGGCCTGGTCGGCGAACCCCAGCGCGTCAGCCACCTCTGGAAGGGTCGGGGTGCCGTGCTCGAGCATGAACTTTGCCTCGTCCTCCCGAACGGCGTCGCGCACCTGCCGCCACGTCAGCCCCACCTCGGCGAGGCGGCGCTGCAACGTTCGGCTCGTCTCGCCCCGTGCCCTCGCCACGTCTTCGAGCGCTGCGCCCCGGCTCAGCCATCGTCGAGCCTCGGCCATCACCTCGTCGGGAAGCGACCGACCCGCCTGTTGCACCTGTGCGCGAAGCAGCGAATGGACCGACGCGTCGGCCGTCACCTGACGCGCGCTCACCGCAGCCGTCGACAGCTCGACGAAGGCCTGCATCGAGCGCTCGACCCGACAGCCGAAGAACCGTTCGAACGACGGTCTCGACCGGTCAGCAAGCTCGAGCTCGAGGCCACACCGCGTCGCCAACAGGCTGCGACGCGACTGATTGCGCAGCCGCGTGAGCATGACCGCGAGCGCGAACGTGTCTCCAACGGGGTCGTCGGTGGAGCGGCTGGTGTGTCGCACCGTCACCCGCAGCCCCGCCGGCGTCGACGTCAGCGCCAGCAGGTCACACGGGCTTCCGACGAGCGGCCAGCCCAGGCTCAGCACCGAGACGGCCTCTCGAATCGTGGGCGCGGTGAGCAACGCGAGGTCGAGCGGCGCCACCACGCCAATCGGCAGCGCCTTCGCCAACTGGAGAATGACCTCTGGCTGAGCGCCGGCCTCGTGAAGTCCCTGCCACAGGCCATCCCACTGGGCATCACTGACGGTGGGCCGCGCCGGTGCCGGAGAGGGCCCACGAACGACGAAGCCGCAGCGCTCCATCGCGGTTCTCAGGGCCAGGTAGGTTCTCGAAGGAACGGTCATGGTGTCGCGTTCGGCATAATCAGAGACCCTTCGAGCAAAGCGCGAGTGCCGCGGCGACGCCACGATGCAGGCATGAACCGACGAAACCTGCTGATGGCGTTGAGTGCGTTGTCGTTGCCGTGGTGTCGACGGGCGGCGCCGAAAGAGCCGGTGCTGGTCATCGGCGCAGGAGTGGCGGGGCTCTCGGCGGCGGCGCGCCTGCGGCGTGCGGGCTTCCCCGTCGTGGTGCTCGAGGCCAGAGAGCGCGTGGGTGGGCGGGTTCATTCGTCGACGACGTTCGCTCCACACCCCATCGACCTGGGCGCCGAGCTCATGCACGGCCGGGGCATCGCCACGTGGGACCTCGTCAGACAGCGCGGGCTGCGAACCCGGCCCGTGTCGAACGTCGTCGAGTTTCGCGCCGGGAAGGTGGTGCCTCGCGAAGGCGACGCGAGCGACGCGGCGTCGACCGCGTTCGTCGAGCTCGTCAATGGGCTTCCCGAAGGAGCCGACCTCACCCTCGCTCAGGCCTTCGAGCGGCTCGAGGCTCGGCTCCCGCCCGGGGAGCTGCATGCCTTGCGAACGCTGGCCTCTCTCGACGTCGACCTCGAGCAGGTGAGCGCGCGCGCCGTGCTCGCCATTCTGTCCGACCCCAACCGCGAAGGCGGCGACTCGATCGTCGATGGCGGCATGGCAGGGTTGCTGCCAGCGCTCGAGAGCGATGCCGAGAAGAGGCTGGGCTTCGTCGTCGAGCACATCGAGGTGGTGCCTCACGGCGTGCACGTGACGTCGAGGGCCGGCGAGGTCGTCAAGGGCTCGTCGGCCATCATCACCCTTCCACTCGGCGTGCTGCGGGCGAACGATGTTCGGTTCACGCCTCCGCTCCCCAAGGACAAACAGGCGGCCATCGAGGGCGTGGGCATGAGCGCGGCGGTGAAGCTCTTCTACCGGTTCGCCGCGCCCGTGGTGCCCACCGGCACCGACGCCATCGTCATCGAAGACGCGCTGCCGCGAACGTTCTGGGTGAGCACCTTCGAGTCCGGCGGCGAGCTGTGCCGCCTTTTTCGTCTCGTTTTCGCTCACCGCCCTCCTCGGCGACGGAGGGCGGCTCGCGCTGCCATTCCTCTGGCTGGTCGAATAAAGGCCAGGCCGCCGCGCGAAGCGCGAGAACCCGTGGTTGCGGCGCTGGCGTGTCGGCACTCGTTCCGTGAAACGGTGCGCTGTGCCGCAGTCTGTACCTGAACTTCTCGAGCTGACCCTCGACGACGCCGCGCTCATGCGCGTTCCCGAGGCCGCCGTGCCCATGGCCCGGATCGCGCGCTCGGGCCCACGAGCCGGTTACTGCAAGTCCCCGCCTTCACGACCAGATACTCACGCCCCAGCTCCGTTTCGCGCTTTGGATCCCTTGTCCTTTCTTCTCGAGGCGCCCGTCGGCCACCAGCGTGCGGAGGATGACCGGCACCGAGGCGTGCGGGTACTCACGGCGGATGTCGAGCAACAAGGCTCGCGCCTCGGGTGTGACGCGCAGCGCGCGCCCCTTGTCGCTACGGGGGCGTGGCGCAAGGCCGGCGAGGCCTGAGCGACGGTAGGCGTAGTACCAACGCTCCAGTGTCGAGAAAGAGAACGACCTCGTCGTCTCGCTCTCGGGGGGCGGAAGCGTTGAGTGGCCTACTGCTGACGGTGCCGGGCGGCCAACCCGGCACGCGAGACCTCGTGCCCGACCCGGGGCTCCACCGCGACGAGCTCGACGCCTGGGGGAAGGCCCGCTTCGGCAGGGCGCGCTTCACCGGCCCGCTCTTCGTCGACGGGCCACGGCCCCACGACGTGGCGCAGGGGCAGCTCGGCAACTGCTATTCCCCCACGGCGTTGGCCGCCGTCGCGCACGCCACCCTCGACGCCCTCACCCGCATGGTGCGGACCGAGGGAGACGGCACCTTCACGGTGACCTTCAAGGAGCGAGACTGGGCCACCGGCCGGTTCAAGGACGTGACCGTGCGGGTCGACGCCCACCTCTCCGTGCGCAGCTCCGGCAGCCCTCTGTATGGGCGCAGCACCAACTCGAGCGACGCCCGGCAGACGGAGCTGCGCTACCCGCTCGTCGAGAAGGTACGTGGATAGCGCCGCACACAGGGCATACGACGACAGCGGCGCGGTTCAGCGCTTGAGCCGCGAGTGTGTGCGGCTGGGCCGCTTCGGGTCTTCGGTGGCATGAGGAGCCATCCACTTTGCGACGAGGTGGTCGAGTTGCTGGCCACGCCGGTGGGCCGTCTGGGCATGCGAGGCGAGGACGGTGTAAGCGAGGGCGTGGGCTTCTTGGCGGTGACAGCCCCCCATCTTGCGCAGGACGACGGCGCCGCGGATTTCGTGCTCGGCGTTGTTGTTGGTGGGCGGAATCGTCGCGTCGTCGAGGAAGGCGAGCAGCGAGTCCTGGTGCTTGTGGATGTGCTTGGCCAACTTGAGGTTCTCCTCGTCGGTGTAGTCACCCGCGGCGAGCGCACGCACCGTCTGGCGGACTTCGGCCACGCCTTCGACGTAGCGTGCTGGCGACAACTGCTCGCGCACCTTGCCCAGCGCGATGGCGTTTTGCAGCGTCTCTTGAAGACGACGGGGGAAGTGAGACGCGCGACCGGCAGCCACCGCCGCCAACTCGCGACACCGGCGGATGATGTGGCCGTTGCACTGCGCGCGGAGGAATCCATACTTCGCCAGCTTGTCGAGAGCTGGCAGGCCGTCCGATAGCAATCTGCCCTTGACGTCCTCGCCAAGGACGTCGAGGACGACGTCGGCGCTCCGGCGGTAGTCGATGATGTAGATGGTGACGGCGTCGGTGCAGAAAACCCAGAGCCAGGCGCTGCGGCGCGCGATGCGCCAGCCCGTCTCATCCGAGTGCACCAACGCACTCGCCCGCACCTCGTCCACCAGGTTCAGGTAGTCCGGCGTTGCCTTGTCGGCCGCCGGTACCTGGTGCTGGGCCAGCGCCAGACGCCCCTCTTCATCGAGTCGAGCGAGGCGACGTCGTCGAAGGTGACCCTCACCGTCCCCGAGGGCCTCCGCCTGAAGGACGGCGGCGGCGAGCTGACGACGTCGTGCGACTACGGCCGCTTCCTTCGCCGGGAGGCCCAGGCCGGTCGGGTCATCACCGTCGAGGAGGAGGCGTCGCTCCGCCAGGGGCGCGTGCTGCCCGAGGACTATGCGGCGTTCGGGCGCTTCGCCGGCGAGGCGGACCTGTTGC
>JADCJJ010000599.1 GCA_020247085.1 Myxococcaceae bacterium
ACCGCGAGCTGAACGCCGCGCTGGTGGCGGCGGTGGAGGCCTCGTCATGACGTTGCCATGCCGCACCTGGGGCGACGGCCCCCGCCGCGCGCTGTTCCTGCACGGGTTCACCGGCAGCCGGTTCTCGTTCGACCACCTCGCGGGGCCGCTGGGCGGGCTCGTCTCGGCCGAGGTCGTCGAGCTGCCGGGGCACCACGAGGCGCCAGCCGACTTCGGCGGCTTCTCGGCGGTGCTCGACGCGCTCGGGGCCCGGCTGGAGCAGCCGGTGACGGTCATCGGCTACTCGCAGGGGGCCCGCCTGGCGCTGGCCCTGGCCACGCGGTTCCCCCGGATGGTCGAGCGGCTGGTGCTCGAGAGCGGTTCGCCGGGGCTGCGCCGCCGGCATGATCGAGTGCTCCGGCGCCGGTCCGACGAGGCGCTCGCGGCGATGATCGAGAGCGAGGGCGTCGAGGCCTTCATCGCTTCGTGGGAGCAACTGCCGCTCTTCGCGGGCCTGCGAGCGCTCCCGACGGCGGAGCAGGAGCGGCTGCGGCGCCGGCGGGTCTCGCACCGGGCCGCCGGGCTGGCCGCGGCGCTGCGGCTGATGGGGCAGGGGGCGCAGCCCGACCTGTGGCCGGCGCTCCCGACGCTGCGCGTGCCCACGCTGCTCCTCACGGGCGCGGCGGACCTCAAGTACACGCGGCTCGCGCGGCGCATGGCGGCCGAACTCCCGCTGGCCTGGCGCGTCGCCTTCCCTCACGTCGGGCACGCCCCGCACCTCGAGGCCCCCGAGGCCTACTGCGCTGAAGTGCGCGCCTTCCTCGAGGCGGGGTGGACCCACGAGCCTCGCGCCGAGGAGGTCCGATGACCGCGCTCTCGTCGGCCCCACCGTCGCCGCTGGCCGCCTGGGCGCTGGCGACGCGCCCGAAGACGCTCGTGGCCGGCTTCGTGCCGGTGGCCGTAGGGCTCGCGGTCAGCTCGCGGCTGGGGCCTTTGGCCTGGCTCCCGGCGCTCGGGACGCTGGTGGGGGCGCTCCTGATCCAGGTCGGCACCAACCTCTTCAACGACGCCTACGACTTCGAGCGCGGCGCCGACACGACGGAGCGGCTGGGGCCTCCCCGCGCGACGCAGCAGGGGTGGCTCTCGCCGTCGGCGGTGATGAGGGGCGCCATCACCTGCTTCGCGTTGGCCTTCCTCGTGGGGCTGTGGCTGGTGTGGGTGTCGGGCTGGCCGCTGCTCGTCGTCGGCGTCGTGTCGCTGCTCGCCGGCTACGCCTACACCGGCGGCCCATTTCCGCTCGCGTACCACGGGCTGGGTGACGTCTTCGTGCTGGTCTTCTTCGGGCTCGTCGCCGTCGCTGGCACGGTCTTCGTGCAGACGCAGACCCTGTCGCCGCTGGCGCTTCTCGCAGGCCTGCCCGTTGGCGCGCTGGGGGTCGCGCTGCTGGCGGTGAACAACGTGCGCGACGAGAAGACCGACGCGGCGGCGAACAAGCGCACCCTCGTGGTGCGCCTCGGCGTCGGCTTCGGCCGAGCCGAGTACCTGGCGATGGTCGCCCTCGCGATGCTGGTGCCCGTGGCACTGTGGGCCGCGGGGCTGGCTCCGGTGACGGTCCTCGCGGCGCTGCTGGCGCTCCCGCTGGCGGTGAAGCCGGTGAAGCTGCTCTTCACGGTGAAGGGGCCGGCGCTGAACCAGGCGCTCGCCGCGACGGCGAAGCTCCAGCTCGTCTACGGGCTGCTCTTTGCGGTGGGGCTGTCTCGGTGAGGGACGTCTGCGACGCGCGGGCCAGCCCGGCGGCCGGCGCTGAACCGGGCGCTCGCCGCGACGGCCAGGCTCGAGCTCGTCTTCGGGCTGGGCGTCGCGGTGGGGCTGTCGGGGTGAGGGGCGTGGGCGTCGTGCCGTCCGGTCGACGGGCCGGCGCGGCACCAGGCGTGGCCTCCGGCGGCCAGGCTCCAGCTCGCCTTCGGCCTGCGCTTCCAGGCGCAGCGGACGCGCGGAGGGGCCTGGGCGAGAGCGGTGACCTCAGGCGCTCGGCCCCTCTGCGAAGCCGAGCCCATGCGCCGAATGGCGGGCTTCTTCCCGCGCCGAGTTCCAGCCGACTCGCGCCAGCGACCGGTGACCGCGACGGCCTCCACCGCCCGGGGCTCGCGCGCGTCAGCTTGACCGCGCTGGCGCCCCGACATGGAGCGCCCCGATGAAGCTCGAGCTCCGGCCGCGGGGCTGGCGCCTCGAGGAGCCCATCGTCACGGCGCGGGGCATGCTGACCACCCGAGCAGGAATCGAGGTGACGGTGAGCGAGGGCGGTGTCGTCGGGCGAGGCGAGGCCTTTCCCCTCGAGGCGTTCGGGACCGAGGCGCTCGTGGACACCGAGCGGGCGTTGCGGGCGTTCAGCCCGCGGGCGATCGACGACGTCGCCGCGGTGGATGGGCAGTTGGCGGCGCTCGACGGCGTGCCGGCGGCGCGCTTCGCGGCCGAGAGCGCACTGCTCGAGTGGCTCGCTCGCCGGCGCGGCGTGCCGGTCGCGACGCTGCTCGGGGTGCCGCGGGCGCTGGTGCCGGTGAACGCGCTGATCGACGGCCGCGACGCCGCGGCGTTGGCCCGGGCGGCCACGCAGGCCGCCCAGCAGGGCTTCAAGACGGTCAAGGTGAAGGTGGGCGCCCGGCCGGTCGCCGAGGACGCGCAGCGGCTCCTCGCGGTGCGTCAGGCGGTCGGGCCCACCGTCGCGCTTCGCATCGACGCCAACGGCGGCTGGAGCGAGGGCGTCGCCAGAGCGACGCTGCGGGGGCTCGAGTCGCTCGCGCTCGAGCTGTGCGAGCAGCCGGTGGCCGCAGCGGACGTCGAGGGGCTGCGGCGGGTGAGCGCACTGGTGCCGGTGCCGGTGGCCGCGGACGAGGCGTTGAGCGATC
>JADCJJ010000006.1 GCA_020247085.1 Myxococcaceae bacterium
CACGCCCCCCGGGCGCCCCTGCGTCCACCTCGCCCCTCGCTCCGCCCGTGTCCGCCGCGACGTCGGCGACACGCCCCCTGAGCGCCCCTGCGTCCACCTCGCCCCTCGCTCCGCCCATGACGGCCGCGACTTCGGCGACACGCCCCCCGGGCGCCCCTGCGTCCACCTCGCCCCTCGCTCCGCCCATGACGGCCGCGACGACGAGCCCCAGCAGCGTGACCGCGCCGAGGGCGCCAGCGACGGCGAGGCGCCGCCGTGACGTGGCCTTCAGCGAGCGCAGGAGCCTCGCCGGCGGAGCCGGGCCGGCGCTTCGGGTTCTGGTGCGTGAGGCGCTCGATGAACTGCGCGAGGTGCCGCGGGGTGCCTTGCGGGAGCGGCTGCTCGCCTGGCACGCCGCGCGAGAAGCACTCATGCAACACGACGCCGAGCGAGAACAGGTCGCTGCGTCGGTCGGCCTGCCCCCAGCGCTGCTCAGGTGCCATAGAGCGCAGGCTGCCCACGAGCGCGGCCGACTCTCTGAGCGTCGTCGCGCCCGACACCTGCGCGATGCCGAAGTCACACAGCCTCGGCCCGTCGGGCGCGAGCAGGACGTTGGCGGGCTTGAGGTCGCGGTGCACCATGCCGGCGTCGTGCACCGCGCTGAGCGCCTCGAGCAGCGAAGCCGCGAGCGCCTCGACCTCGGCCGGCGGCATCACGCCCTTCTCGAGGCGTTGGCGCAGGTCGGCGCCGGCGACCTGCTCCATCGAGTACCAGCAGAAGCCGCGGTCTTCTCCCTGCTCGAAGAGCTGCACCACCCGTGGGTGCTTCACGGCCGTGAGCGAGCGGACTTCACGGCGAAACCGCTCCCGGAGCGCCGGCTCCGCCGCCAACATCGGGGACAGGACCTTCACCGCGACCACCCGACCGGCAGGTGACTCGGCCTCGTACACCGTGCCCATGCCGCCCGAGCCGAGCCGCGCGCGCAGCGCGTGGCCGCCGAGCGTCTCGCCCCTCAAGTCGACCTCGGGCCACAGCCGCGCCTGGCCCGGCGCCGTGTCGACACGGGTGAGGTCGACCTGCACCGAGCACTGCGTACAGGTGACGAGGCCCTGCGAGGGGTCGCGCGGCAACGGCGTGCGGCACGAGGGGCACAGGAAGTTCTTCGCCCAGCCCTCATGCTCTCGCGACCGCTCGTCGGCGGCGGTCGGCTGGCGCCGAGACACCGCGTCAACCCCGCGCGAGGCTGCGCCCGCGGAAGCGCCCCCGGGCGCGCCGAGCGGGAACTCCCGCCGGGCCCACGGGAGCGCGCGGGCAGCGGAGCGCCGAAGGCTCCCGGAGCCGACCGAGCGCGGCAGCGGCGCCGGCGAGACCCACGACCCGACTCAGGCGACGGCGCGCCGGGGGCCGTCACGGCCGAGCGGGCGCGAGCCAGGCCCTTGGAACATCCACGGCCGCAGCCAGGCGGCGGAGCGCCGAAGGCTCCCGGGGCCGACCGAGCGCGGCGCTGGCGCCGGCGAGACGCACGGCGGGAGCCAGGCGACGGCGCGCTGGGGACCGTCACGGCCGAGCGGGCGTGAGCGGGGCCCGGGGAACATCCACGGCCACAGCCAGGCGGCGGAGCACCGAAGGCTCCCGGGGCCGACCGAGCGCGGCGCAGACGCCGGCGAGACGCACGGCGGGAGACAGGCGACGGCGCGCTTGGGACCGTCACGGCCGAGCGGGCGCGAACCAGGCCCGGGGACCATCCACGGCCACAGCCAGGCGACGGCGCACTGGGGACCGTCACGGCCGAGCGGGCGCGAGCGGGGCGTGGCGACGACACCGGGCGGGTCTCATCGCCGGCCCGCGCAAGACGAAGACGCCCGAGTACTCGTCTGCATAGCGCGCCAGGTATGGCGCCAGAGGCTCCACCACCGCCTGGCCGGCGCGGTGGTCGCCGAAGAGGGCCTGCCCCGCTCCGAGGAAGAGCCCGGCGTGCCACACCCAGACGGGCCGTCCGTCGAGCTGGCCAATGGCAGCCTCCTGCGGGTTCGGGCTGGGCCCCACCAGCAGCAGCACGTCGCCCTCTCTCAGCCGCTCGACGTCGAGCCTTCCGGAGGCGACGGGGGAGAGGCCCTCAGCCGGAGCGCCCCACAAGCGCCCCGCGACGAGCTGCGTCGGGTTCACCGGGTACGAGCGCCAACCACAGCCCGACGCCCGCTCGGCGGCCGCCAGCACCACGCCCATGCAGTCGATGCCCTCCCGGCCCCTCAGCCGCCCGCCCCACTCGTACGGCGTTCCGATGAGGGCCTTCGCCGCCAGGAGGCCGGCACCGACCGGGTTTTGCGAGAGCGTCAGGCCGAGAACGAGCGCGAGCACTCAGTCGAGCGTAGCGCCCTCGCGCACGCCTCCTCATGGCCCCCCCTCAGCGCAGCCGTCAGCCGACGCGGGCCAGCGGCTCACATACGGTGCACGAGCCGTCGGCGCGCAGCAGCGACGAGGGACACGGCGGCACCTCGCCGGGGCCGACGCCAGCGCACGCGCCGCACCACAACTGCGGGCG
This sequence comes from Myxococcaceae bacterium, assembly GCA_020247085.1. GTDB lineage: Bacteria > Myxococcota > Myxococcia > Myxococcales > Myxococcaceae > Xiheimicrobium > Xiheimicrobium aquaticum. Next base: position 2,522 of record JADCJJ010000006.1, read on the forward strand.
GAAGTACTTGCCGATGTTGAGGCCAGGCACGTGGTGCATGGCGTGCAGCGCTTCAGACGGGTGACCGCAGTGGTCGCAGGACTCGCTCATGTCGCCTCCAGATGGGTGGAACGCTCCGCGAGGTAACGAGCTGTTCAAGGTTTGTCTCAGGTTTCGACTCATGGGGCCCGCGCGGGCGCTGCGGACCGCCGAAGGGCGCAGGCCGGCGTCAGGCCTCGTCCGACGGGGCGACGGGCGCGGAGCTCGAGAGGCTGGCCCGGGCCTCTCGGTCGGCGCGGACGAGGTGAACGGTCCACGCCAGGGCGGCGAGGGCGAAGGCGGCGATGACGAGCTCGGCCGGCCACACGCCGAGCCCCTTCAGCGCGACGACGCCGGCGAGGTTGCTCGCGGCGTGGAAGGCGATGGCCGCGACGAGCCACCACGCCGAGCGCCGCGTGAAGGCCTGCAGCACCAGCAGCGACAGCCCGCAGTGGACGGCCATCGACGAGAGGCGCTCGAGGCCGGCGGCGAGGGCGAGGCTCGGTGTCAGCTTCGCGAACTGGGCCCGCACCGTGGCGAGGGCGTCTTCGGGGAGCCCGAGGGTGACGCCCTTCGAGAGGCCGACGAAGAGCACGGCGCTGACGGCGAGGTTGAGGCCGACGAGGAGCATGGCCTCGACCCCCCCGTGGCCCGCGCCGAGCATGAGGGCGCCCGTCGCGGTGCGCGGCCTCCACGCGAAGCGGAAGGCCACCCACCGGCCCGTCTCCTCGAAGAGGCCCGCGGTGAGCGCCGAGAAGGCGAGCCAGGCCGTCTGCGCCGCAGGGCCGGGTGACTGCTTCGCCACCCATAAGCCGAGGGGGACCTGCCAGGGCAGCCGCAACACCACCTGCGAGACGAAGAAGGTGGCGGCGCCGAGGGCCCAGGCGAGGGGCGGGGCCGAGAGCCGGCGCCACAGCACGAGCCCCAGCGCCGGCGGGCCGAGGAGCGCCACGGCGGCCGAGACCGACAGGCCCACGGCGATGGCCGGGTCGAAGCTCACGGCTTTGCGTCGCCGAGAGCCTGCCGCCAGGCAAACTCGAGCCCGGCGCGCACGGCGGTGGCCTGCGCCTGGTTGCACAGCGCGGGGGTGGTGCGCGGGCTGTCGGGGTAGACCTCGGTCGTGGTGACGTAGCGGGCGCCGGTGACGCCGGCGCAGAGGCCGAGCGCGCGCACGTCGTAGTGCACGACGCCGCGGCCCTGCAGGGGCTCACCGATGAGCTGGCCGTTCGCGTCGGGCTCGGCGATGTGCGTCACCTGCGCGACGGCCTCGATGATGGCGGCCTGGAATCCCGGCTGGGGGCGCTGCCCGTCGTCCACCAGGTAGAAGCCGTCGGGGATGACGCCGGGCTCGAAGGGCTTGCCGTCGCGGGCGGCGAGCGCCGGGCGGAACTCGGCCTCGTCGGAGTCCGTCGTCTCGTGCAGGTCGAGGTGGGCGAGGAATCGACCCCGGAAGGGCGCGAGGGCCTCGCGCAGCAAGCGCGCCTCGGCGGCGGCCCCGTCGGGCTTGAACGAGCGGTTCGGGTCGACGGCGTCGGGGTTCCACCGCTGAACGCGCTCGTACGCCCAGGGGCTGACGCACGGGGCGACGAGCACGTTGAGGCGGCCCTCGAAGGCGGAGGCGTCGCGCTCGGCGAAGCGCAGGGCGCCGTGCACGCCGCTCGTCTCGTAGCCGTGGACGCCGCCCGTCACGAGCGCCAGCGGGAGCGCCTCGCGCCATGCGCGGCTCTTCAGCAGAAACAGCGGGAAGCGGCCGTCGGGACCGGCGTCGAGCGTGCCGTAGGTGATGACCTCGAAGCGCGCGCCCAGTCGCTCGACGGCCGCCACGACGTCGTCGGCGTAGCCGCGGCGCTTCGTGACAGAGGCGCGCCACTGCCGGCGCTCAGCCTCGGTCCAGGGCGCGCCCGGAGTGCCGATGGGGAACGGGTGGGTCGAAGGCATGCGGCCTCCTACCACCTCCGCGGGCGACGGCGCGCAGCGGGGCGGGGGCGGGGGTGATGCCAGCGGAGGTGCCGGGCGTGCCTGGACGCCCGGCAGTCATGGCCGACGGGCCTTCGTCGGCGACGTGCGCGCACCAGCGCCCACCGCGAGCATGCCCATGCGACACGACGTCTGCTCGAGGCCGGACTCCGCGCTTCGGCGCTCCACCGCGACGCGCGCGGGCACGCACACCAGGCGTCCGCCGACGCACCTCGCGCCAGCCTGCCGCATGACAACGTCGACAGCCGTGGGCACGCGCGGTTTGCTCGGGGTGCCGCGGGTCGGTCCCTCCGCGGGGCCGCCAGCTCCCCGCACCGCCCGCCTCACCCCAGGAGTCCCCATGTCCCGCCGTGTCCTGACGCTCTGCCTGGTCTTCGCCGCTTCATGCTCCGGACCGGGACCCGGCGCCGATGGAGGCTCCGACCCGCCCGACGCTGGAACGACGGACGGTGGCTCGGCGACGGACGGTGGACATGGCGAGGTGGCGTGCGCGCTGAGCGCCTCGGTGGTGAACTCGAGCCCGAAGGTGAACGCGATGAGCGTCTCAGCCTGGACCTGCACGGCCACGACGCGCGTGATGACGGGCAACGGCATTCCCGACCACCCGGTCGTCGGCGGCTCGTTCGCGACGCCCGTCGGCGCACAGAGCCTCTCGGTGACCTTCTCTCGCACGCCCTCCATCACGTCTCAGACGGGCACGACGCTGACGCGCAGGCCCTCGGGCTACGTCCTCAACTCGGTGAAGCTCGACCCGGGCACCGACGGCACCTGCAGCAGCACGGCGACGTCGACGGCGATGGGTGGCGGCTGCGTCGCCATCATGGGCCGGGACCCGTGGCACCTCGAGGCACTGGGCGGGGCGTTCATGTTCGGCACCGACGAGAACAACGCGCACACGCAGCCGAACGGCCAGTACCACTACCACGGCATGCCCGAGGGCTACCTGACGCGGCTCGGCGGCGGCATGCGGGTGACGCTGGTGGGCTTCGCCGTCGACGGCTTCCCCATCTATGCGCGCTACGGCTACAGCGTGGCGAGCGACGCGACGTCGGCGGTGCGCGCCGTCACGCCGAGCTGGCAGAAGAAGGCCACGCCGAGCGCGGGGCGCCCGTCGACGACGGTGTTCCCGATGGGCACCTTCACCGAGGACTACGAGTACGTGGCGGGCTCGGGAGACCTCGACGAGTGCAACGGGCGCGTCGGCGTGACGCCCGAGTTCCCCGCCGGCACGTACCACTACTACATCACCGACACGTTCCCCTTCATCCAGCGGTGTGTGAAGGGCACCGCGCCGTGAGGAGCGCGGCGACGGCCCTCGCGCTGACGGCCGCCGTCGCCTCGGCCCACCTCATGCCCGCGCAGCAGGGCACGCTGAACGTCGTGGGCGACTCGGTGTTCGAGGTCGTCTCGCTGCCGGTGTCGGCGTTCCCCGGCGTCGACGACGACGGAGACGGGCAGCTGTCGGAGGCGGAGCTGGCCGCGCACGAGGCGGCGCTCGTCGCGGCGGTGAGCCGGGGCTACCGGCTCTTCGACGGCGACGAGGCCGGCGCGCTCGAGCTGGCGCTGGTGCGGGCCGAGCACGACGAGCGCTCCGAAGACGGCGCGGCCGGCGCACCCACGCTCGTCGCGATGCTGAAGACGCGGTTCCGGGCGCCGCCGCGGCAGCTGCGGCTCGAGACGAGCCTCTTCGGCGAGGGCCCCGCGGCGCAGCTCACCATCAAGGCGACGCGCGGGCCCGACGTCGAGGTGGCGGTGCTGACGCCCCGTCGGGCCAGCCACGCCTTCTTTCGGCCCCCGGCGGTGGTGTTCGCCGACGCGGCCGCCACCGGCGTCGAGCACCTCCTGCTGGGGGTCGACCACCTGCTGTTCCTGCTCACCCTCGTCGTCGCGGTGCGCGGCGCGCGGGCCTGGCTGACCGTGCTGACGAGCTTCACCGTCGCGCACGGCCTCACCCTCACCGCCGCCCTCCTCGGCTGGGCCCACGCGCCGGCGCGCCTCGTCGAGCCGGCCATCGCCGCCAGCATCGTCGTGATGGCCGTGGTGAACCTGGGAGCTCCGGCGCTGAAGGGCCTGCACCGCGCCGGGCTCGTCTTCGCCTTCGGGCTGCTCCACGGGCTGGGCTTCGCGTCGGCGCTGGCCGCGCTCGGCCTCGGCCCGACGCACCGCGCGCTCGTCATCGTCGGGCTCAACGTCGGCATCGAGCTGGGCCAGGCGGCCTTCGTGGCGGCGGCCCTTGGGCTCGGCGCGGCGCTGCGGCTCACCCTGCGTGACGGGCCGGGCGGGGGGCGGCTCCGCCTGGCCGTGTCCGGGGTGACGGGCCTCTGCGGCGCCGCCTGGTTCGTCGAGCGCCTCGTCGGCGGGTGAGCCGGCGCGTCGCGGCAGCGCTCGTTCCGCCCGGGACCGGCAGCCGGCAGCTCACGGGCGTCGCGAGGCGCTCCCGGGCCAGCGCGCCCGACGGCGGCAGGCTGGCGCAGACGCCGACGCCGGGAGTCCGCCCGAATGGCCTCGAGGCGGGCCGTGAGGGCCGCCTCCCCCGGCGGTAGACGACGGCCGCCCGAGCGGTCAGGCTGAGGCGTCTCGACGTGCGCGAGGTGACGTGAGCCCGGCCCCGAAGCGTCAGCTCTCCCTGCTCGAGTTCGTGCGCTTCACCCGCTTCGTCTCCGAGCTTCGACCCGGCCTGCTGGCTCCGGTTCCAGCGCGACCCGTCGCCGAGCTCCTCGACGAGCACCTCGACGACGCGGTGATGTTCGACGCCATCGCGCAGGCGATGCGAGCGCTGCGCGCCGCCGACCTGCCGCTGCGGTTCGCCGCCACCACGCGCGTCGAGCACCTCGGGGTGATGGGGTTCGCGATGCAGACGGCGCCGACGGTGCTCGAGGCGCTCGAGCAGGTCGACCGGTTCCAGGGCCTCACCTCGAACTCGGGCTTCTCGGAGGTCCTCCGCGACGGCGACGAGGTGCGCATCGCGTGGAGGCGCCACACGCCGCGCCTCGACCTCGGCGTCCGCGTCGCCAACGAGATTGTCATCGCTCAGCAACTCACGCTCGCCCAGCAACTGGGCCTGCGGGGACCCATGCGCGTCACCTTCCGCCACGTCGCGCCCGACGACGCGCGCGCGCACCACGCCTTCTTCGGCTGCCCGGTCCGGTGGGGCGCGCCCGCGGACTCCATCGTCTGGCCGGCCACGGCGCTCGCCCGGCCGTTGCCGCTGGCCGACGCCGCACTCCACCGCTTCATCGGCGCCGAGGCCGCCCGCCGCCTCGACGCCCGCCCCCCGTCACCCGACGGCCTCGAGCCGGTGCGCCGGGCCCTGGCGCGCGCGCTCCCATCGGCCGACGTCTCGCTCGAAGCGGTGGCCGGCGCGCTCCGCTGCACACCGCGGTCGCTCCAGCGCTCCCTGCGCGCAGCGGGCACGACGTTTCGAGACCTCCTCGACGACGTGCGACGGCAGCAGGCCCAGGCGCTGCTCGCCGCGGGCACACTCTCGGCAACGGAGGTGGCGATGCTGCTCGGCTTCTCCGAGCTCAGCGCCTTCTCTCGCGCGCACCGGCGCTGGTTCGGCACCTCTGCGCGCGCGCACCGGGTCAAGTCGAGGAGAGCGCAGGTCAAGTCACCGGGCTGAGTCCGCGCATCGACTCGTGGACCCCCGCTGCACTGGAGACCCCATGCTCGCCACGCTCCTTACCCTCTCCCTGCTCGGCGCCGAACCCGCCCACGGGCCGTCGGCTCCGCTGAACCAGCTCCTGTCGCACCGCTTCCGCCTCGAGGCGCGCCAGCCGGGCCTCCAGCTCGCGTTTCACGCGGGGCTGCTGCAACCCCTCTTCGTGCAGGGCTTCAACGCCGCGATGGACGTGCGGGTCGGCCGCTTCGTCGCGACCTACAGCCACGGGGAGGGGCTCGACGGAATTGGCCAGACCGCGCTCCTCGACGCCGAGCGCGCCGCCGGAGCGTCGCTGGGGCTCACCTGGAGCACCGGCGGTGGCATCGGCCTCACGCTCATCGACGAGCTCTACGTGTTGATGGACGTCAAGGTGCACCGGTACGCCTTCGCGGTCGGAGCGGAGCGGGACGAGTACACCACCCTCACCGTCGGCGCCGAGCTCGGCTACCGCTTCTTCCTCTGGAAGGGGCTGCACGTCACGCCCGTCGTCCGCTACTGGCCCAACGTGTGGTCGAGCGCGCCCTCGGGCGTCGTCGCCGGAGGCCTGACACACCAGCCCGTCGCCCAAGGCCTGCAGGGGTTCTTCGCGAACGTTCTCATCGGCTGGGCCTTCGACCTCGTCCCCGAGGGAGGGTCGTGGACGCAGGGCGGGTGAGGCGCGCTGGCGGCGGCGGCGAGCGGCGACCCGCGCGCCTTCGGGCATGGCGTCTTCGATGGCCTTCGCGAGACGCGGGACGCGGGTGCCCGGTCAGGTGACCCGGATTCCGTACTTCGCCAGCGGCGCCAGGACCCTCTGGCCGATCGACTCGGTGGCAAGGCGTCCGTACGCCTGAGCCTCCATCCACCCCAGCTCGTGGACGTGCTGCAGCAGAAAGCCCTCGGCCGTCACGCCGTCGGTCACCGTGCTCCGCAGGCGCTCCCAGAGCGGGGCGTACTCGGCGAGGGTCGCCTTCGCGATCTTTCCGAGCCGGTCCTTCTCGCTGGCGTCCAGCTCGGGGGCGACCCAGTCGAGGTAGAGAAACCCGAGCCGCCCGTGCAGGGCTTCGTCCTGCACGATCTTCGTCAACACCGCCTTGGTCAGGGGGTGGGCCGCGGCTCTCATGCACCCGGAGAGCAGCGGAAACGAGACTGCTTCTCCAACACAACACAGACGAACGATGAGCTCGTTGGCTCGCTGCAGGGGCGTCAGTGAGGGGTCGAGCCGTTGCGCCACCTGGTCCGGCGCGTAGGCGATGGGGGCACCGCCACCGAGCCGCATCGCGACGCGCGAACAGAGCTCGACGTGGAGGAGCTCTTCGAGCGGAAAGCGGCAGGCGAGGCTCCAGAGGTCGAGGGGCGCCCGGGCCTCACCGAGCGCCTGCACCAGCTGCCCCATGGCAATCGCAGTACAGAACTCGTTGAAGGCGTTCTCCGTCCACCCGACGCGGGCGCGCTCCACGAGCAGCGGTGGGTACCGGGAAGGGTCGAGCGTCTCCCACGGGTAGTCCGTCTCGAGCTGCCCGAACTCGCGCTCATGTAGCGCCAGGGCCGGCCCGTCGGTCAGCTCCAGCTCGAAGAGCTCGGTGGCCACCGCTACCGCCCACCGTCAGCAGTCCCACCATCAGCGGTCGAACCATCGGGGCTCCCGGCGTCAGCGCCACCGTCTGGCCCCGGTCCCGCGTCGGGCGCGCCCGTGCAGGTGCCGGTGTCGTAACAGGGTCGCTTGGGGTTCGCGTACACGACCGGACCGCAATTGACCGTGCCCCCGGCAACGCCGATGAGGCCCGCCACCAGGAGCGCCTTGCCTCGAGGACGCCGCCGAACCGGTTGGTCGTCAAGCGCGGGTCTGCTCAGCTTCCATGAGTTGGACATCGGCCTGGTCTCAGCAAACACCGCGCCACCACCGCCTCGATGGGCCACGCAAGGGGCGGTGGCGCACGCCGGGAGTTCCCCGTCAGCCCTGTGCGACATTCGTGTCGTGGACCTGGACCTCGGTGCCTGAGCCGCCGTCGGGTCGTCTCCGCCTGGCACCCGCCCGGATGTCGTCGGCGAGGCCTCGCGACGGGAGCCGGCTGGCGCCGCCCGCTTCGCCACGTCGAAGGTTGCCTCACCCGGGGCCTGAGGCTAGGCGGCGGGCATGGCCGAGAACTTCATCTTCACCATGCAGGACCTCCGCAAGGTCAAGGGCGGCAAGGAGATTCTCAAGGGCATCTGGCTGTCCTTCTTCCCCGGCGCGAAGATTGGCGTCATCGGGCCCAACGGCGCCGGCAAGTCGACGCTCCTGCGCATCATGGCCGGGCAAGACACCGAGTTCATGGGCACGGCGCGGCCCGACCCGAAGGCGAAGGTGGGCTTCCTGCCGCAGGAGCCGATGCTCGACGCCTCGCTCGACGTGAAGGGCAACGTCGAGCTGGGCGTCAAGCCCATCAAGGACCTGCTCAAGCGCTTCGACGAGGTGTCGAACAAGCTGGGAGAGCCCGACGCCGACTTCGAAACGCTGCTGGCCGAGCAGGGCAAGCTGCAAGACGCCATCGACGCCGCCGGCGGGTGGGAGCTCGACCGCAAGCTCGAGATCGCGATGGACGCGCTGCGCCTGCCACCCGGTGACGCCGACGTGACGAAGCTGTCGGGCGGCGAGAAGCGCCGGGTCGCGCTGTGCCGCATCCTGCTCGAGAAGCCCGACCTGCTGCTCCTCGACGAGCCCACCAACCACCTCGACGCCGAGTCGGTGCAGTGGCTGCAGCTGCACCTGCGCGACTACGCCGGCACCATCGTCTGCATCACCCACGACCGGTACTTCCTCGACGAGGTGTGCCAGTGGATTCTCGAGCTCGACCGCGGCGAGGGCGTGCCCTGGAAGGGCAACTACTCGAGCTGGCTCGACCAGAAGAAGAAGCGCCTCGAGCAGGAGGAGAAGGCCTCGAGCGCGCGCCAGAAGTTCCTCGAGCGCGAGCTGCAGTGGGTGTCGTCGTCGCAGAAGGCCCGCCAGGCCAAGTCGAAGGCCCGCCTCGAGCGCTACGACGAGATGCGCGAAGCCTACGAGCGCGAGAAGAGCAAGCAGTCGACGGGCGAAATCTTCATTCCCCCCGGGCCCAAGCTCGGCGGCAAGGTGGTCGAGGCCCGCGGCGTGCGGAAGGCCTTCGGTGACCGGCTGCTGTTCGACGACCTCAACTTCAAGCTGCCCCCCAACGGCATCGTCGGCATCATCGGCCCCAACGGCGCCGGCAAGACGACGCTTTTCCGCATGATGATGGGCCAGGAGAAGCCCGACGCCGGCGAGCTGCTCATCGGCGACACGGTGAAGCTGGCCTACGTCGACCAGTCGCGCGAGGCGCTGGCCGGCGACAAGTCGGTGTTCGAAGAGGTGTCGAACGGGCTCGACCAGCTCGACCTGGGTGGGCGCGTCGTCGCGTCGCGGGCGTACCTCTCGTGGTTTGCCTTCAAGGGCGCCGACCAGCAGAAGCGCGTGAAGGACCTGTCGGGCGGCGAGCGGAACCGCGTGCACCTCGCCAAGCTGCTCAAAGAGGGCGGCAACCTCATTCTGCTCGACGAGCCCACCAACGACCTCGACGTCGAGACGATGCGCAGCCTCGAAGAGGGCCTCGAGTCGTTCGCCGGGTGCGCCGTCATCATCAGCCACGACCGCTGGTTCCTCGACCGCGTGGCGACGCACATCCTCGCGTTCGAGGGCGACTCGAAGGTGGTGTGGTTCGAGGGCAACTTCCAGGACTACGAAGAGGACAAGAAGAAGCGGCTGGGCGCCGACGCGCTGATGCCCCGGCGCATCAAGTACCGGAAGCTCGAGCGCACCTGACGCGAGGGGAATGAAGGCCAGGCGCCCCGGTTTCCGGTAGGGACACGCGCATGTCGAACGACGTCGTCATTCTCTTCGGGGGCTCGTCGTCGGAGCGCCTCGTCTCGGTGGCCTCGGCGCAGAACGTCTCGGCGCTGCTGCCCGGGGCGGCCCTGTGGTTCCTCACCCGGGCGCACGCGGTGCACGTCGTCGCGCCCGAGACGCTCGCCGCGCACCAGCGGGCCTTCGAGGCCGAGTTCGACCCTCGCAGCCCCGTGGCCTTCCCGTCGCTCGAGGCCGCGCTCGACGCCCCGGCGGGCCGCGGCCTCACCTTCTTCCTCGCGCTGCATGGCGGCGCCGGCGAGGACGGCTCGCTGCAGGCCCTCTTCGAGGCGCGGCGGCGGCCCTTCACCGGCTCTGGCGCGGCGGCGAGCGCGCGGGCCTTCGACAAGGCCGTCACCAAGGCCCTGGTGGGCGCGAAGGGCGCGAGGCTGGCGGCGGCCGAGGTGCTCGAGCCCGCCTCGGCGCAGGCCCTGACGCCGCGGCTGACGGCGCTGTTCGCCCGCGCGCCGCGGTGGGTGCTCAAGCCGGTGGCCGACGGCTCGAGCGTCGGCCTCATTCACCTCACGGCGCCGGAGCAGTTACCCGAGGCCGCCGGGCGCATCGCCGCGTCGGGGCTGCGCTACCTCGCCGAGCAGTTCGTCGCTGGCCGCGAGCTCACCGTCGGCGTGGTGGACGAGGCCGGCGGGCCTTTGGCGCTGCCGGTGTCCGAGGTGCGCACGGCGCCGGGTGGCGCCTTCGACTACGCGGGCAAGTACCTGGGCCGGGGCACCGAGGAGCTGACACCGGCGCCCATCTCGGACGGCGAGCGGCAGCAGGCGCAGGCGCTGGCGGTGCTCGCGCACCAGGCCGTCGGGTGCCGCGGCTACTCGCGCACCGACCTCATCCTCACGGCCGAGGGCCCGGTCTTCCTCGAGGTCAACACCCTGCCCGGGTTGACGAAGGCCTCGTTCATTCCGCAGCAGCTCACCGCCGCCGGCCGCCGCCTCGACGACGTCCTCGCCTGGCAGCTCGAGCTCGCGCGCCGCCGGTACGACTGACGGCGCGGGCTGGCGCGTCGGGGCGCGTCGTTGGCGTGTCGGGCACGCGCGCCGCCCCTACCGTTCGAGGGCCATGACGCCAGCCCTCGGCCCCTTCCTCGTCGAAGACCTCACCTTCAACGGCGGCCTGTACGCCCTCTTCGTCGTCCCCGCGTTCCTCGTCTTCTGGGTGCTGCGTCCCCGGGCGTTCGCGCACCGCCGCATTCAGCCGCAGCCGCGCGCCACGCCGCGCGCGATGCTGCACGACCTCGGCTGGTCGCTCGGCTCGCTGCTCGTCTTCGCCGCCATGGATTACGGGCTCGTCGTACTCGAGCGGCTCGGCGTCGCGAAGACGTCGACGGCGCCGCTCGCCGAGTACGGCGTGTGGCCGCTCGTGCTCAGCGTGCCGGCGCTGCTCGTCCTGCACGACGCGTACTTCTACTGGATGCACCGGCTCGTCCACGCGCCGGCGCTGTTCCGCCTCGTGCACCAGGTGCACCACCGCAGCACCGACCCGACGCCCTTCACCTCGTTCGCCTTCCACCCGCTCGAGGCGGTGCTCGAGAACGGCTTCGCGGTGCTGGTGGTGCTGGTCTTCCCGGTGCACCTGTGGGCGCTCATCGCGTGGCAGGTGTGTCAGCAGCTCTTCAACCTGCTCGGGCACCTTGGCTACGAGGTGTTCCCGCGGTGGTGGCGGGCGGCGCCGGTGCTGGGCCTGAAGACCACGTCGACGCACCACAACCTGCACCACGAGCGGTTCCGCGGGAACTACGGCCTCTACTTCGTCTGGTGGGACAGGTGGATGGGCACCGAGTTCCCGGACGACGAGCGCCGCTTCCTCGAGGTGACGGCGCCCCGCCCCCGCCCGGAGGCAGCATGAAGCTGCTCCCCCGTGGGCTCCCGGCGCTGATGCTGCTCACCGACGTGGGCTTCGTCGCCTACTGGGTGGTGTCGGGGCTGAAGCTGCTGCCGCCCGAGTGGCTCTACCGCGACGCGACCAACCCCCTGCTGGTGGACTGGAACTGGTCGTTCCTCGCGCTCGACCTGCTGGTGTCGGCCACCGGGCTGCGCGCGCTCGCCCTCGCGAGGCGCGGCGTGCCGCTGGCGCGCGACCTCGCCACCATCTCCCTCACCCTCACCAGCGCGTCGGGGCTGATGGCGCTCTCGTTCTGGGTGCTACGCCGCGACTTCGACGTGGGCTGGTGGCTGCCCAACCTGTTCCTGCTCCTCTTCCCGGTGCCGTACCTCGCCCGGCTGCTGCGGAGCGCCCGATGACGTGGCTGGCGACGCTGGCCCTCGCCGCCTGTCCCACGAGCCCCTCGCCGCGCGCCGAGGCCCTCACCCGGCTCCTGCAGGCGTCGCAGCAGGCGCACCTGCCCTGGCGCGACGGGTGGAGCGGCGCCTTCGGCCTCGCCGGCGCGACGATGCTGTCGACGGCGGGGCTCCTCGCGCCGGCCGAGCGCCCCGGGTGGTACGCCGGGGCAGCGTGGACGCTGGCCGGCATACCCTTCGTGCTGCTGCAGGCCGAGCCGCCCCCGCCCCCCTGTGAAGACGCCGAGGCCCTGGAGCGGCGCGTGCTCGCCCTCGTCGCTACCGAGGCGCGGAGCGCGACCCTCGCCTCGCAGGGGCTCAGCCTCGCGCTGAACGCCGGGGCCGGGCTGGCCCTGGGCGCGCTGCTCGATGACTGGGTGGGCGCGTTGGTGAACTTCCTCGTCAACTCGGCCATCAGCGCCCTCGTGCTCGCCACGACACCACGGGGCACGCGCGCGCGGTGGGAGCGGTACCAGCTCCAGTTCGCGCCATGAGGACGCCGGCGTTGCTGCTGCTGCTGCTCCAGGGCGCCCCCGATGCGGGCAGCCCGCAGGGCGTCGACGGCGAGTGGTGGACGGCCGACCGCTCCGCGCGCGTCCGCATCACCTGCCGCGACGACGGGTGCGGCGGCCGGCTGAGCTGGCTACGGGACGAGGCCGACGGCGGCGTGTCGCGTGACGACGAGAACCCCGACCCCCGGCTCCGCGGCCGGCGGTTGCTGGGGCTCGAGGTGCTGACGGGGCTGCGCCGCACCACGGACGGCGACTTCGAGGGGGCGCTGTACGACCCGACCGACGGCGCGACGTACCGGGGCCGCGTCACGGTGACGGGGGAGCGAACGCTGACCCTGCGCGGCTACGTGGGGCTGCCATTGTTCGGCCGCTCCGAGACGTGGACCCGCGCCGACTGAGCGGCCGGTGGGCGGCCCGGCCTCGTCGGGGGCGCTCGCCGGTGAGGTCAGGGGTGAGGGCGCGCCAGAGACATCACCCTGCGGTGCGAGTCGTGACGGAGCATCTGGTGCGCGGCCGCGCTCAGCTCGCGGCCTTCTCGTCGATGACGGCCTGCCAGTACTCGCGGCCGTAGTACTGCCGCATCATTCCCAGCTTCGCTCCACCCTTGAACAGCACGAACGCGGGGATGCCGAAGAGCGCGAAGCGGCGCGCGAGCTCGGGGTGCTCGTACGCGTTCGTCTTCACGATGGTGACGTTCTCAGGGAGCGCCTCGAGCAGGTCGGGCAGGTCCTTTGCGAAGACCTCACAGTTCGGACACTGCGGGCCCCAGAAGTACACGACGACGAGGTGGTCTGGTGGCGTGGCGAGCTGCGCGTCGAAGCGCTCTGGCGTTCCGATGACCACACGCTCCGAGGTCGCCATGCCGGATGACAGGGTAGCAGCCGAAGGGCGCGCTCGACACCTCACCCGTCGCTGGCCGCTCCGGCTCGGCGGTACGCAGTGGGCAGCCCGCACGGCACTGCCAGCGGTGGGGGTTCCCCGTCGGCCGCGGTTCGCCTGCCGGCGTGAAGAGGTCGCGGGCGCGGCTGCGGGCCTTCGAGGCCGTCAGCCGCCCCCGTGACGAGCCAGGAGCAAGGACCCCGTCCTCCGCCTCACGGCCTGCGAGTGACGGCTCCGTCCGGGTCCAGGTGAGGGGAGCTCACGCCTCAAGAGGCGCGTTCCCGTGGGCCTCAGCTCCTCGGTCCCCAGCTGGCGCGACGGCCTGGGCGACCCGCTGGCCGACGCGCCTCGAGCCGAAGGCGAGGTCCCCGGTGGCGAGGGGGTTCGCCTCTCGCTCCATCGCATCCGGATGCTGGGCACCAGCAGCGCCAGCTCGCCTTCGTCGAAGCAGCGGCCGAACGGCTGGGCTCGGTGACCGACGTCGCGTGAAGCAGGGTCAGGATGATGGCCTCGGCCTCGTTCGCCACCCGCGCCTCTGCAGCGCACCGGCAGCCCGAAGCCGGGGAGACCCTCGAGGCGGCGCAGCAGCCGGAGAACGGCCGTTGAGGTGCCTGCGGGCTGCCGGGCGCAGGGGAGGCCGCCCCGGGAGCTGTCCACGCGTTGACGCTTCTGGTCGACATGTCGAAGTCACCTTGTTGGTGGTTTCCGTCTCCAGGTGGACACGCCCCGGGAGAGCGACGCGGCCCCCGGCTCCCGGCGGTGAGAGGGGTGAGCGGAGCTCGTGGCCGGAGTCATTCGGCGTGGTCCTCGACGCTCGAGGCTTCGGCGCGCGACCATTGAGCCCGTTGCTCCCAGTGGCGGTGCTCGGTCATCGGCGAGCTCCGGTCGGTGTTGCTCGGTGACGAGCGCCTCATCGAGCACGACGAGGAGCGCCTCGAGGGCCAGCCGACGTTCGACGCCCAGGGTCCGACGCACCGTCTCCTCCCCGGCCTCGACGACCATGGAGGCGTCAGCCAGAAGCTCCACTCCGGAGTGAGTCAGCCCCACGCGAACCTCGCTCGGGTCATCGCCAGGACTCCACCTCTGGACGAGCTCACGACGGTCGAGCTCAGTCAGCGTGCGGCGGACCAACTGCCGCGACACGGCCGCGGCCCTCGCGATGCTGGCCAGCCCAGGCGCCGAACGATTGCGAGCACCTCGGGTTCGCGCGGACAAACGCCGAGGAAGCCAATGCGGTCCTTCAGATGGGCGCGACATCAGCGCTCCACCCCGTCCAGGAGCGAGAACAGGTGTCGCTGGTCGGCGACGGCGTCGTCAGTGTGCATGCGTTCTCCGAACCGAGCGCACCGTCGCGCCGAGCGGCGTCTCACAGGGGTCTGACGTCGACGGGCTGGCCGGCTGGGGCAGCCCGGAAAGAGCCGTGCTGCTCGACGTTGGCGAAGTCGGCGAGCTCGGCCCTGGCTCTGCTGCACGAGCCGCTCCTGGGCCGCGCCGTCGTCGGGCCGGAGAGGTGCGCGCCGCGAGCGGCGGGCCTCGGCGTCAGCGGCCTCGCCGCGAGGGCCTCGCCATGGCGCGCGACAGCGCAGAAGCCGACGAGAAGCCGACGAGCGCCGCCACCTCGTCGCGGGTGCGGCCCTGGCCCACCAGCCGCCGCGCCTCGTCGACGCGTGTCTCCGTCACGAGGGCGCGCAGCGTCACGCGGGACGCCGCCAGGCGCCGTTGAAGCGTGCGGGCCGAGAGGCCGAGGCGGCGCGCGACCTGCTCGAGGGACTGCCGCTCGGTGAGGCGGTGCCGCAGGTGGGCCTTCACCTCGTCGACGAAGCCACCGCCGGCCGACGGCAGCAGCGGCGCGAGCGCGCGGTGCGCGGCCTCGTTCGAGCTGACGAGGCGCGTGCGCCACGCCGCCGCCGAGAGGACGAGCCCGCTGTCACGCGCGCCGAAGCGCACCGGCGCCCCGAAGAAGGCGGTCCACGGCGCCCGGTGCCTCGGCGCGGGGCGGGTGAGCCACACGCGCTCCGGGTCGAGCGGCGTCGTCGTCTGTTGCCGCAGGCGGCACAGCACCGTGGCCAGCAGCAGCGCGTCGACGACGACGACGTTCTCATCGGTGGCATTCAACAGGCGCACCGAGGTGCTGCCCCTCGGGGCCGGCTCGAGGGTCAACGTGGTGCCGACACCGACGATGCCCGAGAGGGCCCGGCTCAAGACGACCAGCGCGTCGCCGACGGTCGGCGCCGTGATGACGCTGAAGTCGAAGGGTGCGAACGAGCCGGGCTGCAGGTGCGCGGCGATGGTGAGCTCGAGGTCGTCGGTGGGCCACGCGCGCGCGGCGGCGCTCCAGAGCCGGTCGAAGGCTGCGTCTTCGACGACGGGGGTGGGCGGCCCCAGGGCGCGCTCGAGCGGCGCGCCGGGAAGGCCCGCCCGCTCGGCCGCCCGAATGAGGGCCTGCGCTGTCTCGAAGGGGAACATGCCTCGACGGCTCCATCTTGCCACGAGCCAGCGGGCCCGGCCGGCTCTCCTCAACAGCGCCTCGCGACCGCTCGCGAGGCAGGCGCGGCGCCGCGCGTGACGTCCCCGAGGCGCGCCCGTGCTACGCCCGCCCTCGCATGCTCGCGCTCCTGGTGCTCGGCCTGTGTCTCGCGGCGCCCGACGGGGGGTCGCCCCAGCCACCGTCTCCCCGGCTGCGTGTGCTGGTGCGGAACACCGGCGACGGCTTCCTGCCGCCGCAGGCCAACCCCGAGGCGCACGAGCTCGAGCTGCTCGAGGAGTTCGCCGAGCGGCACCGCCTCACCCTCGAGCGCGTCGTCGTCGAGCGCTTCGACGAGCTCGTCCCCGCGCTGCTCGAGGGCCGCGGCGACGTCATCGCGGCGGGGCTCACCGTCACCACGGAGCGCCAGAAGCGCGTCGCCTTCACCCGCCCCACCGTCGTCGTCGACGAGCTGCTCGTCACGCGCGCCAGTGACGGCGGTCTGCCACGCGGGCCCGAGGCCCTCGCCGGCGCCACCGTCGACGTCCCTGCCGGCAGCGCCTTCGTCGACTCGCTCGAGGCCCTGAAAGCCCGCGGCGTCGCCCTCACCGTCGCACCCGTCGAGGGCGCCTTCCCGCCCGACCAGCTCGCCTTCGACGTCGCCCGCGGCGCGCGCCGCTACACCGTCGTCGACAGCCGGCGCTTCTCGGCCATCACCCAGTACCTGCCCGGCCTCGCCGCCCCCTTCGCCATCGCCGAAGACCGGCCCCTCGCCTTCGCCCTGCGCCCCGCCGACGCCGCGTTGCGCTCCAGGCTCGACGCCTTCCTCATGGAGCGCGCCTTCCTCGACGAGGCCGGCCCCTCGCTCGGCGACCTCGACGCCGTGAAGCGCCGCGGCACCCTGCGCCTGTTGACGCGGAACAACGCCGTCACCTTCTACCTGCACCGGGGCGAGCGCCGCGGCTTCGACTACGAGCTGGCAAAGCTGCTGGCGAAGTCGCTGGGCGTGCGCCTCGAGGTGGTGGTGGCGCCGTCATACGACGCCCTGGTGCCGATGCTGAACGAGGGCCGCGGCGACCTCATCGCCGCCTCGCTCACCGTCACCCCCGAGCGCGAGCGCGACGTCGCTTTCTCGACGCCCTACCTCTTCGTCGAAGAGGTGCTGGTGGAGCGCGCCGGCCCCGACGCCGGCGCCCCGCTCTCGTCGCTCGAGCAGCTGCGCGGGCGCCGCGTCGCCGTGCGGCCCTCGTCGTCGTACGCCGCCACGCTGGCCCCGCTGGCGGCCCGGCACGGCTTCACCGTCGAGCCGGCCGACGAGGACGGCGAGGTCGAGGACCTCATCGCCGACGTCGGCACGGGCGCCCTCGACCTCACCGTCGCCGACAGCCACTTCCTGGCCGCCGAGCTCCTCACCCGCGCCGACGTGCGCGCCGGCCCGGCCCTGTCCGCGAAGCGCCCCATCGCCTTCGCGGTGCGCCACGGCGCGCCGAAGCTGCTCGCCGCCGTCGACGCCTTCGTCAAGCGCACCTACCGGGGCCTCGAGTACAACGTCATCAAGCAGCGCGCCTTCGGTAACCGCCGCGCCACCCTCGTCGCCCACACCCAGGACTCGGCGAAGACCGGCTCGCTGTCGCCCTACGACGGCATCATCAAGAAGTACTCGCAGCAGTACGGCTTCGACTGGCGCCTCATGTCGGCGCAGGCCTGGCGCGAGAGCCAGTTCGACGCGAAGGCCATCTCCTTCGCTGGCGCCCGAGGCCTCTTCCAGGTGATGCCGGCGACGGGCCGCGACCTGGGCTTCACCCGGCTGTTCGACGCCGACACCGGCGCGCACGCGGGCATCAAGTACATGCACTGGTTGCTGCGGCGCTTCGAGCCGGCGCTCCCCCTCGCCGAGCGCGTACGCTTCTCGCTCGCCGCGTACAACGCCGGCTTCGGCCGCGTGGAGGACGCCCGCCGCCTCGCCGTGCTGCTGCGCCTGAACCCCGACGTGTGGGAGGGCAACGTCGAGAGGGCCATGGGGTTGCTGGCCCGCTCGAGATACGCGCGGCTGGTGAAGGGCGGCTTCTGCCGGTGCCAGGAGCCCGTCGACTACGTCAACGTCATCGAGAACAAGTACGAGTCGTTCGCGCAGCTGGTGCCCGAGTAGCGCGCCGCTCAGCCGGTCTGCAGCCCCCGCGGCGTCACTCCTTCGGGTCACCCACCAGCACGAAGCCGGCCCAGAAGTACGGGGCGCGGTAGCGCTCCATCGCCGCGACGGCGCGCTGCGCGTTCGCCAGCGCCACCGCCGCCGGGAGCCGGCGCACCAGCAGCCCCTCGTAGAAGGCCTCCATCAGCAGCGCCGTCGCCTTGTCATTCACCTTCCACAGGCTGGCCACCACCGCGCGCGCGCCGGCGTGGAGGAAGCCTCGGGCCAGGCCGATGAGGCCCTCGCCGCGCTGCACCGAGCCGAGCGCCGTCTCGCAGGCCGACAGCGTCACCAGGTCGGCCGACAGGCGCAGCGCGTAGACGTCGGCGAGCGAGAGGAAGCCCTCGAGGGGGCGGCCGTCGGGGGCGCGCTGGGCCAGCACCAGGCCACTCCGCTCCGGCGTCGACAGGTCGAGCACGCCATGGGTGGCGAAGTGCACCAGCCGCGAGGCCGAGACCGCGCCCGACAGCACGCGCTCCCGGGTGGCGTCGGGGCCCGTCAGCAGGCGGCGCTTCGCCGGCGGCACCAGCCGCGCGAGCGCCTCGCCCTCGAGGGCCGAGAACGGCAGGCGCCGGAAAGGCGCTTGGCCGCGCGCCTCGGCGGCCACCCCGCCGTCGAGGCCCGACAGGCGAGGGTCGTCTTCTCCAAAGACCGGGTCGGCCACCACCGTCAGCGTGCTCGTCGGCGGCGTGCGCGCGCTGGCCCGCAGCCGCTGCGCCTGCACCACCGACAGCGACGGCGCCTGGACGACGGCCACCTCGGGCACCAGCGCCCCCCACGGCACGCGCTGCAACGAGTCGTCGGCGACGACGGCGAGGCGCCGCTTGCCACCCAGGCGCGCGGCGAAGGGCACGATGGCCTGGCGCAGGGCCTCGCGCGTCGCCTGCGCCTTCCCGTCGGCCTCGGCGACGCGGGCGGCGCGGGCGGCGGCCGTCTCGCCGGGCACCTCGAGGTTGCGCGCCGACACCTCGTCGACGAGGGCCACCGCGAGCGCCCGCACCTTCGCCGGCTCGGGGAGCCGGAAGGCCGCCGGCGGAGCGCCGCCGCCCAGCACCAGCGCCCACGAGGCCTTGCGGCCGAACGCGTACTCGACGACGAGGGTGTCGGGGCCGGCGAGGGCCTCGGCCTCGTCGAGCGTCACCACCGGCACGGCGCCGAGCTGGGCCGCGCGCGGGTCGGCAGCCTGCATCGCTGCGACGAGGGCCTCGTACTCGGCGAGCTGCGCTCTCATGGTGGCCTCGAGGCGCTCCAGGGCGTCGGACGAGGGGCGGGCGCGCTCCTGGCGGATGTCGAGCTCGAGCGCGCGGATGCGGGCGCGTAGCGCGTCGTGCCGGCCCTTCAAGGCCTCGGGCCGGTCGGCGTCGATGCGCACCACCACCTCGAGGAGCGAGCGCGCGCGGGAGCGCTCGTAGGCCTCGAGGGCCTCGGCGAACCAGCGGCGCTCACCGGTCGCCTCGGCCTGGGCCATGGCGGCAGCGACCCACAGGTCGTAGGTGTGCGTCCCCGTGCCCGAGTACGACGCGCGCCGGTCGTCGCTGGCGATGCGCTCGCGCACCGACTCGGCGATGGCGAGCGAGGTGCGGGCCTGCGCCACCGCGTCGGCGAAGCGCCGGGCCTCGAGCGACGCGCGGCCGAGGCGGAACCAGCCGTAGGCCTCCCAGTTGGTGTCGCCGATGCGGTGGAACAGCTCGATGCCGGCGCGAATCGGCGCGAAGGCCTCGTCGGGCCGGTGCAGGCGCGTCAGCGCGCTGCCGAGCGAGACGAGCGTCTGGCCCTCACCGCGGACGTGCCCGAGCCGCTTGCGGAGCGTAGCCGCCTCGCGGTGGTGCTCGATGGCGATGGGGCGCTCGAGCGTCGACTCCATCTCGCCGCAGGCGTCGAGGCTGAAGGCCAGCCCGCGCAGGTCTCCGACGGCGCGGAAGTGCGCGACGGCCTCTTCGTAGAAGGGCAGCGCCGCGGCCCAGTCGCTGGTGAGGGTCGAGATGATGCCGCCCTGGTTGTGCAGGGCGATGCCGATGAGGCGGCCGTCATCGGTGCGGCGCGCGAGGGCGAGCTCGGCCTGGAAGTGGGCCTTCGCCCGCTCGGCGTCGCCCTGCTCGCGCCACGCCCACCCGGTGGCGGCCTCGAGGAGCGAGGCGAGGCCGTCGTCACCGAGGGCGGTGATGGAGTCGAGCACCGGCGGCAGGTGGGCCAGCACGCGCGAGTACTCGCTGCGCTCGGCCATGGCCTCGGCCTCGAGCCACGCGACGAAGCCCAGCAGGCGGGGCGCGCCGGCGGCCAGCACCCTCGCCTGCTCGAGGTGCTGCGCGGCGGCGGCGCGCTGGTCCTCCTGCTGGTCGAGGCGGGCGAGCTCGGCGTGGGCGGTGGCGCGGGTGAGGGGCGCGGGCGCCGACAGGCAGGCGTCGAAGAGGGCGCGGGCGCGGGGGTCTCCGAGTCGGGCGAGCACGCGGCCGGCGGCGAGGCGGGCTGACGCGGCGCGGCCGGCGTCGACGGCGGTGTCCTCGGCGAGGCGCAAGAGGGGGTCGATGGCGGCGGCGAGGCCCTCGGCGGTCGGCGGGCTGGTGCGCGCGAGGGCGGTGATGAGCGCCTCGTCCAAGCGCGCGGCGGCCGGTGAGGCGCCCTTCGTCACCTCGAGGCGAACGGATGAGCCCGGCACCACCGCGTCGGTGGCCCACGAGAGCTCGACCTCGACGCCGTCGCCATCGGCGAAGGCCAGCTGGTGGGGCGCGAAGTCGGGGCGCTCGACGAGGCGGCTCATCACGCCGCCGCGCACGAGGTGGACCCGGCCTCGCGCGTCGGTGGGCGTGAGGGTGAGGGTGACGGGGCCCCGGGGCAGCCGAAGGCGCTGGGCGTCTCTGGTAGCCGCCACGTCGCGGGGCACGCCGGGCGTCAGGCGGGTCGCGCCGTCACAGGCCCCGAGGGCGACGTACAGCAGGGCGACGACGAAGACGCCCAGCGGCCGCCTTAAGCGCCAGCCCACCGGCTCCGGACTCGACCGCGTCCCGGAGCGCGTCCCCTCTTCCGTGCCGCCAGACGACAGCGCGCCGACGAAGGCCCGCGGCGGCCACCTTAGGCGCCAGCCCAGCGGCTCCGGACTCGACCGCGTCCCGGAGCGCGTCCCCTCTTCCGTGCCGCCAGACGACAGCGCGCCGACGAAGGCCCGCGGCGGCCACC
>JADCJJ010000060.1 GCA_020247085.1 Myxococcaceae bacterium
ACCGTGCGCGTCCTTCTCTCAGCCTCCTACGCGGGGCTCTGCTTCACCCACACGAAGTCCAAGAGAGCCAGATTTCCGGCATGGTCGGCTGATGGCGAAGAAGAAGGTGGTCGACCTGGGCCTCGTGCGCGACGCACGGCACCGGCTCGAGCAGCTGGCGAAGGAACACCCGGAGTTGACCGGCGAGCGCGGGGAGAAGAACCGCGAAGACTGGGTGACGACACTCGAAGAGGACGCCATGGCGAACACGACGCAGTACACGTTCCGACTCACCGACGAGCTCGTCGAGCGCCTCGACGCCTACGCCGACCGGCTCTCGGAAGAGACCGGGCTCGAGGTGAACCGGGCCGACGTGGTGAAGCGGCTGCTGACCAAGGGTCTCGAAGCCGTCGAGAAGCAGAAGAAGACCGCCCCCAAGAAGTGACCCGAGTCGGGCTTGAATAGCTGTCAGCCCGCCGGGCTATGACGTTGGCGGGCTCAGCGACGGGGTAGCTCCCCGGCGTGAACGGGTCGGCTTCCTCACCGGCCCTGCCCGTTTCTCTGAGGACCGCGAGAGGAAGCGGACCATGCCCAGACAAGCGCGGGCTGCGACGACCGCGAAAAACCCTCAAGCCGCGCGGGCTCACCTGATTTCGCTCGTCGGCGAGACAGAGGTCCTGTTTGGACTTCTGGCGTGCCGCTCAGCAGCGGAGCGCGCTGCTGGGTCTGAAGCGCACGTGTGGCGAAGCTTGATTCAAGCGATGGGTAAGGTGCCGTTCGCGGCACTCACCAGGGCCTTCGACGACATCCCGGCTCTCGAGGGTACGCAACGAGCCCTGCGCCAGCTTTCGCTCGAAGTCGTCCCGAACACGCCCGACGTGGAGGAGCTCCGGCTCGACCTCCGCGTGTGGCTCGCGCAGGGCGAACTTCTGCGAAACAGTTTGGGCCTCATCGACCTGGCCCTACCTCCGCTCGAAGGTCACGAGGCTCTCGAGACCCAAGCATGCGCCTGGGCTGTGCGGGCAGCGGCCGAATGGGCAAGAAAACAGAACTCGAAGGAGCGGGCCTCTCTGATGGCTCATCTTCTTGTCGCTGCCGACGTCGAGTCTGTTGCCGAGAATGCAGACTGGACCGAACTCCTTTGGCGCTGCCAGAAGACGCTCCGACGCAACCACGGCAATGCCCTCGACGCTCTCTTTCGGAAGGCGCCGAAACAGCATCAACAGCGCTTCATCGCCTCGACGCAGAAGATGGCCCGAGCGCACGTCGAGCACCTTCTCGCTCGGCTCCAATCGGGCGAGCCGATGACTTCCCTTTCTGCTGACGACCGCGCGCTCTTGGAGCGGATAGCCGCGGCCGTCGAAACCATGGACAACGAGGCCGAGGTTTCTCGGCGGCGTCCGCGGAATCGAGCCCGCTAGCGGTGAGACACCCCGTCGTGCATGAACAACGGCACGACGAAGAAGTGTCTTCCGGGGCTCGGCGCGAGGGTGAAGGAACTCCGCCAGCGTCAGGGCCTCACGCTGCAAGTCGCAGCAACGCGCGGGGGCACCACCCCGCAGACCCTCGTTCAGCTCGAGCGGCACGACCTCGCGACGACGCGCACGTTGAACTGCGTCGCAAAGGCGTTGGGCGTCTCGGTCGATGAGGTCACCGGCCGTAAGGCAGGTGGCCAGTGAGCCAGCTTTTCGAGGCAGAGGCGCTCGCTGTGTTGATACGCGCCGGGTCCCACGCGACGGCCACCGCCAACAGCCTGGTCGAGGGCTGCAACGCCCTCGAGGCGACCGACCGCGACGACCTGCGCCGTCAGCTCGGCAAGGTCACCGAACTCCATCGCCTACTCGCGGCGCGCGTGGCTGGCGTGCTCCGCGCGCTGGGAGGTGGGCCATGACGTCCACCGTCGACCTCTCGCCCGCACGCCGCCGGCTCGTCACCATCGAGGCGCTGTGCGAGGCCATCGAGATGGAGCTCGCCGAACTGCTCGCGGCGCTAAACCTGGCCGACGACTTGCGAGAGGCCCTCGCGGACCATCGCTACCAGGTCGGCCTCGTTGCGAGCTTCGCGCACCTCCACGGATGGCCTGGGGCGAAAGACCCCGAGGAGCCGGGCCTCGTTGGACTGGCCGCCCAGCTCGCGATGCTGTCGTCGCTGCTGAAGCTCGTGATGCAGGTAGGCCGCTACGTGCTCGAGCTCATCGAAGCGCCTGGCCCGGACTACCGGCCCGAGCTCGCTGACTACCTCCGCGGGCGCCTGCTTCCGGGACTTGAGCGCGCCCGACAGCAGCTCGAGCACGCGGCTTGGGGGTCGTCATGAAGAATGGCCAGAGCGGTTCCCAGCCGTGGGAGCCACCCGAAGAGCGCGCTCGCAGGCTCACTGAGAGGGCGAACGGGATTCCAACCACTTCCGTCGCTGGTTCCGGTTCCCAGCCCAGGGGTGGAACCGGGAACCGGCCTGCTCGTGATGGTTCCCGGAACCAGCGGGAACCGATGGGAACCGGCTCGCCGTTCGTCCCGCTTGCCGACTACCTCGCCCTCGCGCGCGCTGAACCTGAGCTGACGTACCTCATCGAGGGGCTCGTTCCCGACCGAGGCCGGCTGCTGGTCGTCGCGCCCCCGAACGCAGGGAAGACCTGGCTCGCGCTGGCCATCGCGAAGGCGGCATGCGGGGAGGGCCGTGAGGTCTTCCTCGTCGAGGAGGAAGGCTCCCGGCGGAAGCTCGGTGAGCGGCTGGAGTCCATGGCGCTCCCCGAGGGCTCGCGCTTCCACATCGCCCACCTCGCCGGCCTGAAGCTCGACGACCAGCGCGCCCGACAGCAGCTCGTCGAAGCGCTCAAGCGCCACGAGCGACCGGTCATGGTGCTCGACCCGCTGACCTCGCTCTGGAGCGGGGACGAGAACGACACCCGGGAGGCGAACCGACTTCGGGCCGCCCTCGATGAACTGGTGAACGCGAACCCATCGACGCTTCTCGTCATGCTCCACCACACCTCAAAGGCCACGGCGAACGGTGACGGCCACGAGATCAACGCACCGCGCGGCAGCTCCGTGTTCGCTGGCTGGGCCGACGTGATGCTCAAGCTCACCCACGCCGAGGCGCCCAAGGGCTACGTCGCGCTTTCGCTCATTGTCGCGAAGAACCGAGACGGCGAGCGCGGCGCGCGGAAGAACATCCGCATCGAGCTCGGAAGCGGAGAGGTGACGCTCGACGACGTGACCGGCGGCCCGGAAGACCTCGACGTCCGCATCATCGCGGCTCTCAAGGAAGCGCCAGGCGGGCTCACGAAGAACGGCATCACGAAGTCCGTGAAGGCGAAGAAGGCCGCGGTCCTCGCGACGGTCGACGACCTCACAGCTGAGGCCCGCATCGTGAAAGTTGGCGAGGTGTTCAAGCTGCCCGAGGTGACGCCGTGAATGACCTCGAGCCACTCTGGACCGCGGCCGACGTCGCCCGGTTCCTCTCCATGTCGCCGCAGTGGGTCTACAAGCACGCCGAGCTGGGCACCCTCCCCTGCGTTCGTCTCGGCGCGGCGCTCCGCTTCCGGCCAGATGCGATCCGCCGCTACCTCGAGAGCCTCGAGCGTCGCCGCGTGGTTTCCTTCCCCACGGCCCCCATCCACAACCCGAAGTGACGCGGTACGATCGACCACGAGGAATCGAGGAGCACATGGCAACCGTCTTCCGTGAACGTGACGCCTGGGTCGTGAAGTTCAAGAACGCCGCCGGCCGGTGGCAGAAGCGCCGCACCGACTGCGGAACGAAGGCCGAGGCGAAGCTCTACGCTCAGCAGCTCGAGCACCGCGCCGAGCGGCAGCGCAACGGCCTCGAGCCCCTCGAGCCGACCGTCTCCCTCACCTTCGGGGAGCTCCTCGCCTGGTACGACAAGCACCACGCGCACCGGGTGAAGTCGCAACACCTCCGCCTCTCCGTCGGCAAGCACCTCGACGCCGAGCTCCACGGCGTGCCGCTCGTCGACGTCACGAGCGCCCGGCTCGAAGCCCTGCTCTCCGAGAAGTCGAAGACGCTCAGCGCCGAGACCATCAACCACCTCCGCTCGTTCGCGCATCGGCTCTTCGCGCTCGCGACCCGCGCCGACCTCTGGACTCGACCCAACCCCGTCGCCAGGGTCCCCCGCATGAAGGTTCCGCGCCGGCCGCCCTCCTGGCTCCGCCCGGAAGAAGTCACCGCCGTCATCCCGCAGGTGCCCGAACGCTGGCGCGCCCTCTTCGCGACCGCCGTCTTCACCGGCATGCGCCGCGGCGAGCTCGTGGCGCTCCAGAAGCGCGACGTCGACCTGGCCAGCGAGAAGCCCTCCATCACCGTGTGCCGCTCGTGGGACTCGGACACCACGAAGGGCGGCGAGGTGCGTGTCATCCCCGTCCACCCCGAGCTGGCGCCCTTCCTCGCCTCTGCCGTCGCCTCGAGCCGCTCCGAGCTCGTCTTCCCGCGCCCTGACGGCTCGATGCACACGGAGCACATCGACCTGGCGTCACTCCTCCGCAACGCCATGGCCCGCGCCGGCCTCGTGAAGGGCTACGTCCACAAGTGCCGCTGGTGTGGGCATGAATCGAAGGTGCTCCCCGACGCCGAGCCCCGTCGCTGCCCCGAGGCCGCCTGCGGGAAGAAGCTCTGGCCGTCAGCCGTCAAGCGGACCGAGCGGTTCCATGACCTCCGCCACACCACGGCAACCCTGCTCCTGAAGGCCGGAACCCCGCTGGCGGTCGTTCAGCGCCTCGTGGGCCACTCCGACCCGGCCATCACCACCGAGATCTACGGCCACCTCGAGGCCGAAGACGCGCGCCCACACATCGAGCGGCTCAGCTTCTCGTTCCCGGTCGCGACGGTCGCGGAGGTGCTCCCGATGGTCGTGAACGCACCGCGTGGTCTACCGGTGGTCCCACTTGCCGAGCGCACCAAAGACGAAGGCCCTGACTCCGTCGGCTTTCGCCTCGAGAATCAGGGCCTTCCAATGGTCGGGGCGACAGGATTTGAACCTGC
>JADCJJ010000600.1 GCA_020247085.1 Myxococcaceae bacterium
GGTCGGACACCTCGCCCGTAGATCACGCCTGCGCAGCTCACGCGAGCCGAGTCAGTGCGGGAACTGATCGCCGGGATGTGCGCGGCTGATCGAGGCCCGGCCTCCTGAACGGTTACCGTCGGCCTGCCTCCATTCAGCCGCTGCTCTCGTTCACGCAGGGGCGCCCAACTGGGGCTTGCTGTTCGGGCGACACCACTTCGAGCGTGGCCTGAGCGACGGTGGGCGGTGATGCCTCGCCGGAAGGAGTGATGATGAGTCGGGTCTCCTGCTCCCTGGCGCCGGGCGAGAGCCCGGGGTTCGTGCTCTGGAAGGTCTCGAATCCGTGTCAGCGGGCCCAGCGCGCCGCGCTCACGCCGTTCGAGCCGGCGCACGGGCAGTTCGTGCTGCTCGCGAACCTCTGGTGGCTGCAGGAGCTCACCGAGGTCGTCACCCGGAGCGACCGCGCCCATCACGCAGAGCTGGACGGGCTGTTGGCCTGGGACCTGGTGCGAAAGCTCGAGGAGCGCAGGTTGATGCGCCGCACCGAGCACCCGCGCGAGGTCCATCAGGCACGCGCCCGCGGGCACGCACCGCGTCGCTGAGATGGTGCCCCACCGTCGAGACGGTCGCCCAGGTCTTCTTCGAGGCGCTGGGAAGGCGACGCGAAGAGGCCTGGCGCGCTCCTTCGCAGGTTGAGAGACGTCGCCTCGAGCGAGGTCCCGGGTGACTGACGAGCGCTTCAGGGATGGTGGACCGCCAGACCCTTCGCGCCACGCCGCCGGTGGGCTCGCCCCCTCGTGGCCCCGTGTCGCCGTGTCGGGTGTGGAGCGGTGGCGACGCCGGCGGTCGAGGGCGTGTCATGGGGTGTCGAACGCTCCGACGCAGCATGAACTGCCAGCGCTCTCCGCTGCTGATGGGTAGAGCACTCCGCGCACAGCGCCTCTTCCACTGAAGGTACCCACCTCGTGGCGGAAGGTCGTTCACCGCTTCATCACCTCAGGCGGCTGTCCCCGAAGTCACAGGCGCCTCCGTCTCTCAGGGACTCACGCACAGCCCGAGGCAGGTGCCCAGGCCGGCGTCTGACGAGTTGGCGGTGCAGCGCTGGTTGGGCGAGCAGTCGCGGTCGAGGTTGCAGCGCAACACGCAGGTGTTCGACTGCGGCAGGCAATAGCCGCTGCCGTCGTCGACGAAGCCGCATCG
This sequence comes from Myxococcaceae bacterium, assembly GCA_020247085.1. Taxonomy (GTDB): domain Bacteria; phylum Myxococcota; class Myxococcia; order Myxococcales; family Myxococcaceae; genus Xiheimicrobium; species Xiheimicrobium aquaticum. The sequence goes on from JADCJJ010000600.1 coordinate 1,180, forward strand.
ACAGGAGCTGATCCGCTGCCGAATGCATGCGCGGCTGCCGGCCTCAAGCTGGTGGCACCGGCCAGTGCCGAGTCCATCTGGAGGGCTGAAGAGGATTGCGTCGTCGCCACACTCAGAATCCGCCGTGCACTCCTCACACTCACCGAGCCGGCGGCGACATGTGCCGTTGCCCGAACTCCCCACCGGCGCATCGCGCAGGTCGCAGCGGCAGCCTTGGCCTCCGCGGAAGCACCGGTCCTGCGGGTCCATTCGCTGGCACTCGACGTCGCTGTTGCAGCCTTCGCCGCGGACACAGGTGCCGGTAGTGTCATCACAGACAAAACCCCCAGGCCGACAGTCTTGGTCACGCCGGCAACGTCCGCTCCCGCCGCCTGACCCTGCGTCCGTCGGTCCTCCACCCGCGAACCCCCCGGCGAATCCACCTCCGACCGTGCTTCCGCCACTGCCGCCGCCGCTCGAACCGCCGCCAGCGATTCCTGCGCCGACCCCGAAGTTCTGCTGGCAGGCTCCTGCGACACAGGTGGATGTGATGCCGCAACTCACGCACGCGGCGCCTCGCTGGCCGCAAGCAGACGAAGTGGTTCCTGCCGCGCAGAGTCCATTCGTCTCGCAGCAGCCCAGCGGGCACGTCTGGCCGTCACACACGGGTCGGATGCTGCAACCGCTCGCTTCCAGGAGACACGCGAGGAGCGCAGTGGCGACGAAGAGAGGGCGCATGTTCAGGGAGTCTGCAACGCGCGCGAACAGGTCGCCAGCGAGCAATAGAAGGGATGACAGGGCCAGCCACTTCATCCCTTCTGTTACGCCAGCGACACCTCGGAGCAACGCACGGTCCGCAGTACGCGCTGGGCGCGCAGCGAGGCCTGCATCGGCTTGATCATCACCGCCGAACAGAACCGGACGGCGTCGCAGCGCCCGGACAGCGTCGCAGGACCCGGACAGCGCGTGCGCGACCTTCGCGTCGGCCAAAGCGCGATGCCGGCCGACATCGGCGAGGGCGCCGCTCGGTGAATGCGAGTGCCGCTCGCGCGCAGGGGTACCCTGGGTCGACAGGGTCGGTTCGAGGGCGGCGCGGCGTCAGGCCTCAGTGCCTGCGCTGTGCACGGCGGCGCGCGGCGAGGACCGCGAGGGCCATCGCGGCGAGGGCAGGCCCGCTGCTGGTCGAGCAACCGCCCTGCACCACGTTGTCGCCGCTCGCCGGTCGGGTCGTGACGGGAGGTGCTCCCGGCCCGGCGTCCCCTGACTCGAGGCCTCCGTCGGAGGCGACGCCTGCATCGACGACGACGCCCGCATCGACGGCGACGCCTGCATCGACGACGACGCCCGCATCGACGACGACGCCCGCATCGACGACGACGCCTGCATCGACGACGACGCCCGCATCGACGACGACGCCTGCATCGACGACGACGCCTGCATCGACGACGACGCCTGCATCGACGACGACGCCCGCGTCTCCGGGGGCAACGTGCGTGCTGCGTCGCCTCGAGAAGAGCCAATCCCAGACATCGTGGTTGGAATACACGTCAGTCCAGATGTTGTGATAGTTCGCGTCGAGGGCGGTGAGTCGGTATGTCGCGGTCGGTGGAGCGCCGACCCCGGCAGACCAGACATATCCTACCGGCGTCCAGGACGCGGTCTGGTGTTGGCCTGCGCTCTGGGTGCCGTTGGCGAACGGGTAGTTCGACATGACGTCGGGGAAGCCCGCGTCGCGCGCGAGCGCCTGGCCAATCTGATTCATCCAGTGCCGCGACTCGGCCAGCGGGACGATGGGGTCGGCAAAGCCGTGAAAGGCCCAGACGGCGACGCCGCGGTACTCGCTGGCGTCGAGCGGGCTCCACAGCTGTCGAACCGGGCAGACGGGCAGGATGGCGGCCACCGTGCCTGGCCGCTCGATGGGGATGGTCCACGTGGGGCCGCCTCCCGCCGAGAGGCCGGTGAGGTACACCGCGTCTGGGTCGACGCGGTAGTGCGTGAGCGCCCACGAGACGAAGGCGGCGGCGGTGATGCGGTCCCACAGCCCCTGGGGGTTCCGTGGCCCCAGCACGATGGCGCGGTGCGACGACTGAAAGCGGTGCGGGCCCGAGGACGCGTCTCGAATGAGGCGCAGCGGGCCCATCGACGTCATGGCGTCGTACACGCTGGTCGCGTCGGTGCCCGGGCCGCTGTCGCCGATGCCGTGGAACGAGAACACGATGCGCTCCCGCGCCGTGCCGTTGCTGTACCCGGGCGGAAGGTACTCCACGTACGGCAGCGGTCCCTGCGAAGTGGCCGTCGTGAACGTGACGAGGCTGTCGTCTGCTGCCACGTGAAGAGACCAGAGCGCTCCTGCCAGGACCAGGCACCGCATGGTCCGAGCATCCAGCAGAGGCGGGTCATCGGCCAACCGGCCGCGTCGAACCATCTCCAGGCGATGGGGTCGTCGACCCCGGGCGCCCTCACGCGCTGGCGGCGCCCCGGCCTGGCGCGGCCGCGCGCTTGGCGAAGGCGAAGAACTGCGGAGCGAAGCGGGCTGGCAGGTGCACGGGTCGCAGCGTGATGTCGGAGTGCCGGCCGGCCAGCACGATGAACAGCTCGTCGAGGAACTCGTCGGCGAGGTCCTCGACGCCGGTGAAATCCACCTCGACGACGCCGGGCTGCACCTCGAGCAGCAGCAGCCGCGCCGAGAGCCTGAACCGAGCGCCGGCCGAGGCCACCTGGACGCGCTGGACGAGGGGGCGCACCGGAGCCGCCGTCGGCAGGGGCGCCGGGGCGTAGCGCGTCGCGCGGGCCCTGCCCGAGACGGTGAGCACGCCGGCGCGCACGAGCCGCCGCAGGTGCTTGTGCACGGCCTGACGAGAAGCGCCGGTGTCGTCGCAGACGGCCTGGCTCGAGAAGGGCGCGCCCCGGGTGACGAGGCGCGCGACGCTGTTGACGATTCCGCGCATGCCTGGAGACGCTACGAGGTGCGAGGCGGCGCGCCAGTTTTCGATCGGCCGGGGTGACGATTCAGCTGGCGAGCGGTTGACGGTTGGAGCTCCCCATCAGCCCTCGTCACCCGTCGTGCTTCCCCTGTGGTTCGGCCCCCGCTACACGCGCCGCCATGTCGTCGGTTGCGCGTCGTCGTCTCGCCATCATCGGAGGCACCGGCCCCCTCGGCGCGGCCCTCGCCGCCCGGCTCGAGGTGGACTTCGAGGTGACGCGCATCGGCGCCAGTGCCTCGCCGGGGCCCGGCGCCTGGCGCGCCGACGTGTTGTCCATCGCCGAGGCCGAGGTCGCCGTCTCGGGCGCCCAGGTGGTGGTGTTCCTCGCCCGCACGGTGCCGCCGCGCTCCCGGCTGCTGCAGGGTGCCGTCGCCGACGTGGATCTGCTGCTGGCCGACTCGGTGGCGCGCGCGGTGCGCCTCTCGCGCCCCGAGCGGCTCGTGGCCTTCACCTGCGGGGAGGGTGACGAGCGTGAGGCGGTGCTCCGCGCGTCGGGCGTGCCGGTGGCGGTGCTGTCGGGAGGGGGCGACGACCCGGCGGCGGCGCTCGAGCGCCTCGTCCGCGCCGAGGCCCCCGCGGTGGTGCGACTGTCCGCCTGGAACCCTCCGGCCGCGGCGCCCCGGCGCTGGAGCGGCCGCTCGACGGTGCTGTCGCTCCAGCGGTTGCCGCTCCCCGTTCCCTGGGTGGCGCGGCAGGCGGCGACGGCCTACTTCGAGTGGCTGCCGACCGATGTGCCGCTCGTGCGGACCGTCGTCAGCCCTGAGGCCGTCGAGGTGAAGCTGGCTGGCGTCAGCGTGCTTCGCCTTCGCCGCCGGCACGGTGAGTGCGACGACGACGTCGAGGTGCTCGAGGTGCGGGGCGGGGCGCTCGTGGGGGCCGCGGCGCCCGCCGGCGTCTTCGAGTTCCGCCGCCTGGCGGTGCCCGGGCCGCTCCTCGTCACGACGCTGCGCGACTTCCAGCCCGCGCTGCCGTGGCTGGTGTACCGCGCGACGCAGGGGCCCGCCCACGCCCGCACGATGCGGCGCTTCGGGGAGTGGCTCTCGCGGCAGACGGCGCTCGCCACCGCGTGAGGCTCCGCGCGCACGACGCGGCGCTTCGGGGAGTGGCTCTCGCGGCAGTCATCGCTCGCCCGTGCGTGAGCCGCCGCGCCCGCACGACGCGGCGCTTCGGGGAGTGTCTCTCGCGGCAGTCATCGCTCGCCCTTGCGTGAGCTGCCGTGCGCGCACGACGCGGCGCTTCGGGGAGTGGCTCTCGCGGCAGTCATCGCTCGCCCCCCCGTGA
>JADCJJ010000601.1 GCA_020247085.1 Myxococcaceae bacterium
AGCGCGCCCGCCGTCAGGCTCCAGGCCACCGACCCGGAGCCGCCCGTCGCCCGGAGCCGCAGCCCGTACGGCGCGTACTGGGTCGCCGCCGGCAGCGTGCTCGTCAGAATCGTCAACGCCCCCGTCGACACCACGGTCGCCGTCGGAGACGCCGCGCAGTTGTTGGTGACGGTGATCTCGTCCTGCTGGAAGCCCGCGGTGGCCGCCGCCCCGTCGAAGTTGACGCACACGCCCAGCCAGTACGAGCCGCCGGTCAGGTCCGCCGGCAGCGCCAGCATGACGCCGCCCATGTCCGAGCCGGCCGCCGCCAGCCCCGGGAGCGTCTGTACCGGCGTCAGCGCCCGGTCCGAGATGCTGATGACGTTGTTGTCGGACAGCAGCCAGGTGAACTTGAACTCACCCACGGGCGCGTTGCCCACGTTGGCGATGGTGCGCGTCACCATCACCATCGCGCCAGGGCTCGACGACGAGGTGGCCGTGACGTTACTCACCGAGAGGTCGGCCTTGGGCATGCCCACGCTCATCGAGACCGGCGGGCTGGCGTTGTTCGTCTCGTCCAGCTCGGAGACGGCGTTTGCCGGGTCGACGAGCGCCAGCACGAAATAGCTGCCGGCGGCCACCGACGAGGGCAGGCTGCCGGGGAAGACGACCGGCGTCTCGGCGCCCACCGGCAGGCTCGGCGCCGTGGCGTCTCCGATGACCGTGTCGGTCGCCAGGTCGAGCGTCGCGTCGGCCGACAGGAAGAACCGCACCGTGACGTTGGTGGCGACCCGCCCGCCCGCATTGCGCACGAAGGCCGTCGCGCCGTAGCGAACGCCCGCGTAGCCGGTCTGATCGACCGACACGCGCGGCACGCGCAGGTCGGGGGGCTGGAAGAAGTCGATGGCCTGGTTGCTCGGCCAGTCGGAGGCCCCGCAGGTGCCCGGCGCCCCGCAGGTGAGCCCGGCGACGCCGCTGCCGAGCGACCACTGAATGCCAACCGACGCCGACGAGGTCCCCTGCGGCTGCACCGAGCCGTAGCTGAAGCGCACCTGGTTGCTCGACTCGTACAGCAGCACCTGCATCGTGAAGCGCTGGGTGTTCGACGTGCTCACCACCATGTCTCGCCACTCGAGCGCGACGATGCGGTTGGGCGCGGTGCCGCTCGCCAGCCACGCGAAGTTCCCGGTCGAAGCAGACGCCGTCGTCAGATTGTCCCACCATGGCGCCAGGAAGATGCCCGGCGTAAAGCTGTTCGACACGTTGTGAGGGATCGGCTCGTTCGAGCTGTCGAAGGTGCCCGAGTTGCCCAACGCGACGTAGCCGAGGCGCGTCAGCGAGACGGAGGTATAGTCGACGCCGCCGAAGCGGAAGGTAAAGGGCAGGCTGATGGTCGCCGGCGCGGTCACCACGGTCCGCGTGCTGGGCAGGGCCTGGAAAGGAGCGGGCGTGGGCCCAGCCACCTGGTAAGGCTGCGCCAACGACACCACCGGCGCCACGACGGCCGCCGCGGCCACGTAGGGCAGCGCGCGCCGTCGGCCCCGCCGGAAGCAGAGCGCCAGCAGCGCCAGCAGGGCGCCGATGGGCCCCGCGTCGACAGCGCTGCAGTTCATGCGGCGGGGCGCGCGCTCCACCACCAGGCCGTAGGGCGCCAGGCCAGAGGCTCCCGCGGCGTCGCGCGCTTCGACGACGAAGCTGAAGGTGCCGAGGTTGGCCTCGAGGTCTTCGACGGCGCCGCTCAACGTGCCCTCGGGCGACAGCGTGAGGCCCGCAGGCAGCGCGCCGCTGACGATCGACCAGCGCACCGCGCCGGTCGGCGTCGTCGAGAAGGTGGCCGACAGCGGGTCGCCCGGGCGGACGATCTGCGGGAGGTTCGTGACGAGGAGGCGGAAGCGGTTGGTGTACACGGTGATGGTGTAGTCGAGGCTGTCGCGCCGGCCACGCGCGTCCTCGACCGAGATGGTGAAGGTGTAGGTGCCCGCGCGCGTCGGGCGGCCAGACAACGTCAGCACTTCTGACTCTTCCGTCGAGACCAGCCCGGGCGGCACCGCCCCGGAGACGACCCACTTCAACGGCCTCGCCAACGCGCTGTTGTCGGCGTTCTGCACCGCGATGTCCTGCGTGTAGTCCCGGCCCGTCAGGCCGTCGGGCAGCGAGGTGGTGCGCAGCACGATCGACCCGGCGGCGACGAGGCGCAGCTGCAGCTCCCGGCGGTCGGAGCCGCCCGACGCGTCGCGCACCTCGAACGTCACCCGCGAGACGCCATCGGGCGTGCCGGCCCGTGGCGCGCCGCCGATGATCCCGTCGGCGTTGAAGGACAGGCCCGGCGGCAGGGCCCCGCTGGCGATGCGCCAGGTGTATGGGCGCGAGCCTCCGGCAGCGCCGAGCGGGTACTGGACGACGGCCGACGCGCTGTTGACGATGGCCGGCACCGAGGCCGTGGTGATGGCAACCGCCGCCGTCGGCGGCAGCACCCGCAGCACCAGCCGCGCCGTCGCCTGCCGCCCGCCGTTCTCGGCCACGACGGTGAAGGCGCGCACACCCGCCCCGTCGGCTCCCGACAACGTTCCGCTCAGCTCTCCGGCGCTCGACAGCGACAGGCCGGCGGGCAACGCCCCCTGGGCTGCGTCGACCCGCCACGTCGTGGCCTGGCTGCTCTCACCCGCCGCAGACAGGCGGTAGAAGTAGGCGCGCCCCACCGTCGCGTCCGGCAGCTGCGAGTCGAGCAACCGCAGAGACGACTGCACCACCTGCACGGGGTTCGACGCCAGCGCATTGTTGGCCTCGCTCAGCTCGACGACCGCGTCATCCGGGTCGACGAGGCAGCCGATGAAGTACGAGCCAGGCGGCATCGCGCCGGGCAGCTTCACCAGCTCGGTCGCCGAGTCGCCGACGCCACTCCCGAGCTGCACCGACCCCGCGAGCGCCGTGCCTCCGTCGCCGAGCTGGAGCTCGAGCGGAACGTCCGACGTGGTGACGATGGAATTGGCCGACGCGTAGTACCGGTACGGAACGCGCGCCGCCGGCCGGTTGCCGATGTTGCGAATGGTACGAAACACGGGGATGACCTCACCGACGCCGGCGCTCGCGGGGGCCTGGAGCGAAGCGACGGAGTAGTCGGGCGCTGGCGAGAGCGCGCGCAGCGGCCCGATGTTGCCCGAGTTGTTCCCCTTGTTGGACTCGAACACCGCGCCCCGCGAGTCGAGGGCGACGAAGAGGTAGTAGTTCCCCGTCGCGTAACCCGCGTCGGCGCGGTCGACCACCGGCAACGAGAAGGGGATCTCGAGGGTGGTGCTCGAAGGGCTGGCGACCGTCTGCGCGACCGACTGCTCGGCGACGATGGTGTCGGACAGCAGCGAGAGGGTGCTGTCGGCCGAGAGGATGACGCCGATGCGGTAGTTGCGCGCCACGCCACCGCCCGCGTTGCGGAAGCGAACGATCGCGCGGTACGAGTCGCCGAACAGCACGTTGCGCACCGGCACCCGGGTGGCCGGGTCGACGATCTCGATGGCCTCGAGCACGAGGTCGGCGCGGCGAATCGCCACCTGCCCGCTCGAGAAGACGACGTTGTTGCGCTCGTTCGTCTCACCGACACGCCGGCCAGGATCGAGCTGCAGCACGTAGAAAAAGTCACCATTGGGCGCGTCGGGCGGCATGGTCACCAGCACGCTCTCGTCGATCGACTCCCCGCCGGTGACGACGCGCGTCTCGCGATGAACGACCGTCATGCCCACGGGGCCGAGGCCGTCGCCGCCGTCTGGCAACAGCGGGTCGACCGGCCCACCATCGGGAAAGAGCACGAGCCCGGCGTCGCGGACCTGCGAGAGCATGATGCGGTAGTTCACCGGACCCGCCCCCTCCGCGCCGCGGTTGAAGTACTGCAACCGCACCAGATCCTGCGAGTCTGGGCCGCTGGTCGAGACGCCCGTGATGGCCGTCGCGGAGAGGTCGATGCCGTTGGTGATCGAATACGGCAGCACGGCCACGTTGTTGACCTCGCTCGACTCCTGCACCTGCCCGTCGGAGCCGAGCTGCACGAGCACGAAGTAGTCACCCGGCGGCGGCGCTCCCGTCGTCGACACCGTCTTGGTGAAGTCCAGCTGCCCCCGTGCCGCGAGCGCGTTCCCCGTGGACTCGGGCGTCAACGGAATGTCGTTGGCCCTCGTCCCACCGTCCAGCAACCCCGGGCCGCCGTCGGGTGGGTCGAGCAGCGGGTCGGGCGACAGCACCGCGCGCCACGTGAAGCTGTTCACCGGCGAGAGGCTGAAGTTCAGGGCCCGCACCGTCACCGTCATCGAGAGCTCGTTCGTCGGCTGCACCACCTGGAAGTTCGACACGGACACCGACTGGGCGACCAGGTCGGGCGCCACCGGCGGCTCGAGCGTCACGCGGGTGTTGGGCACCCAGTCGAGCTCGCTGCACAGCCGCCCAAGCCCCCCGGTGATGCCGCAGCATCCGGCCGGAGAGCCCGACTGGCAGGTGGCGCCCAACACGCTGGCGGCGGCGGTGCCGATCTGGAACCCCGACGAGCCGCTCATCGACGTCCCCGTGCGGGGCCCGTAGTCGATGCTGACGTTGCCGTTGGGCTCGATGGTGATGGTGAACGACAGCGTGAACGGGCCCGGGAAGCCGTAGGCCTCGATGTTCGACCACTCCACCGAGAGCGCCGCGGGGGTGCTCAGGACCCGAATCGTACCGCTCGAGGTCAGCTGCAGGTCATCCCAGAAGCCAGCGATCTGGTTGGTAGCGAACGTGCTCGGCAACCCGGAGGTCGACTGGCCGAAGGTCGAGCAGAAGGTGGCCGAGCACCCTTGGGGCAGCGACAGCAGCAGCTGCCCGTTCACGTGCACGTACACGGTCTGAAAGCTCGCGCCGGCGAAGGGAAACACGAACTGCAACGGCACTGCCACGATGCCCTCGTCGCTTGGCGCGCTGATGGCGACCGGCGTTCCACCCGTGAGGGGCTGGTACGGTGCAGCGACCCGCGTGAAGGCGGGGAGCTGCGCGAACGCCGTCGAGGCAAGTGCGACGCTCAACAGAATCAACAGGCGCTGGTTCTTCACGGCATTCTCCCGAAACGGCGTTACGGCGAGGCGCCTAGCATGGCACGGCGCGGTTGCTCCTGCTTTCGTCACCCGCTCGCGCGCCTCAGAGGCACGCCACCTTGTAGGTGACGGTCATCGTCTTCCCCGGCTCGGGGACGTACAGCGGCTGGAACACGACCGAGTTGGTGGTGGCGTCGTAGCGCCAGGCCTCGTTCGAGCGAGAGTCGATCGGCGGCAGCACCGTTCCGTCGATGCGCACGGTGATGGCGTTCATCCCCGACAGGTCGGGCGTCCCCGTCAGGTAGAAGCTGGTGCGGAACCCGAAGGCGTTGCGGCCGATGCGCTCGAGCGCCGTCGCCCAGTTCGGCGTGCAGATCTCCTCGCGCACCCCGCTCGTCTGCGAGACGAGCTGCACGTGCTTCCCGTCGTCACCCTGCCCGTCGTACACGCAGGTGCCACCGGACGGCGGCGACGGCAGGAAGGGCCCGATGACGTTGTAGCTGAACTGCCCCGGCCGCTGGGCGCCTTTGATGTTCTGCAACTGGCTCAGGTAAAACGACACAGGCTGCGTCGCCTGATCCGGCGCGTCGGTCACGCACACCACCGCCAGCACCGCGTCGGGCCGCAGCAACCCGGCGTTCGTCATCGGGTCGGTGATCTTCGGCGCCGTCAGGGCGCGCACCGCCGGCGCCATGCACGTCTCGATCGGAGACCCCCTGGTGCCGACGTTGACCGTCGCCGCGAACTGCCGCTCGAGGTCGGGCGTGCCGGGCGTGAAGATTCGCGTGCCGGTGATCGGCGCCGCCTTCAGGTTTCCCGCGAAGCAGGCCGGGCAGCTGTTCTCGTCCGAGGCGTCGGTGGTGGTGATGCCGATCTGGAAGTCGACCTGGCTGGTGGTCGCGAAGCGGATGAACGACGAGAAATTCCGGCCCAGCTCGAGCTGCTTGTCGTTCATCGAGCATGAGTCGTCGATGACCAGCAGGATGTCGGCCTTCGGCCGCGCGTCCTGGCTGAAGGTGTCGACGTTCGTGCCGTCGGCGTCACCCACGCCTCGCAGCGTCACGTAGTAGTCCACCGGCTGCCCGCTCTGCAGCACGCGGATCCGGTAGGCCCCCATGTCAGCCCCGAGGTCGAGCGGGGCGTAGCGGAGCTGGAACGAGAGCGGCGCCGCGCCCTGCGCCAGACAGCCGCCAGGGCCGGCGGCGGCCCCCATGCACAGCGGGCCGCTGGTGGGCAGCGCGGCCGTCGCCGGCGCCGACGTGAGGTGGAACTCGTCGCAGCGCCCGGGCCCGGCGCACCCGGGGAGCCCGGCCGGAACGCCAGCGGCGAACTCGAGCTGCGCGTCAACCCACCGCAGCGGCTGCGTGCACGCGTTGTACACCTGGAACGAGCGAGACGGCGAGCTGCACCCCGCCTTCACCGTGCCGAAGTCGAGCGCGCTCGGCGAGATGACGAGGCACGTCGGCGCGAGCGTCGCCGTCAGCTGCACGCGCGCCTGCGGCTGCACCGGGTCAGAGACGTTGAACGCCACCCCGCCCGTCACCGACGTCGGGTTGGGCGGCAACTGGCTCCGCGGCCAGGCGCGGGCGGTCACGCTCATGCACTCCTGCGGCGCCAGCTCACGCTCGTTCACCGCCCCCGCCGGGAGCGAGAAGATCGGGTTCGACCCCGCCTCGAGGTCGAGCCCGCTCACCAGGCAGATCTTCGTCGGGTCTGACGCCGGCGCCTCGTTGCAGATCTGGAAGGAGCGGTCCCGGCTCTGCGGCGGCGTCACCACGCCGTACCCGAGCGTCGAGGGCGTGAACGAGTAACGGCACGGCGGCAGCAACACCGGTCGCGCGGTGACGTTCACCGTCACCTCGGGCTCGTCCGGGTCGTTCGAGAAGAGCGTCACCGCCCAGGCCTTCACGCCCGTCGTGGCGTTCACCGTGGTGTTCGCGGGCGTGACACGCACCGGGATGTCGAGCGAGCCCCGCGCCACCGAGGCCTCGATGCCCACCGCGGGATCGTACAGCCCCTGCCCGCTCGCCGGCAGATCGTCGCGGCACCGCTGGCTCGTCACGTCGAAGTCGCCGACGCAGATCTCGGTCGCCAGCGACTCGGCGTTGAGGGGCACTACCCGCCAGTACGGCTTGCCGGCCCCGCGCGCCCCGAGCTTCAGGTTCGCCGCCGGGTCGAGGTTCGACGGCTGGGTGCCCACGTTCCGCACCGTCAGCCGCCGCGTCGCCGACGAGCCGCTGCCCGCGAAGAAGGCGACGCGCCCGAAGTTGAGCCCCGTCGCCGGGAGCACCTCGATGTCGGGCCCTCCACCGAACCCCTTGAGCGGCACCGTGATGGTCGTCTGCCCGGGCACGTTGGGGTTCCCGAACAGCTCGGCCGTGCGCGGCCCCAGCACCGTCGGCGCGAAGGCGAGCGTGACCTTCGCCGTGCCGGGCTCGAGCGCCGTCGTCGTCGGGTTCCGCACCGCCCTCGGCACCGTCAGCCTCGCCGGGTTGCCGACGTCAGCGGCCGCCACGCGGAAGATCGGGCTCACCACCCCGGCCTCTCGCGCTCCGAGGTTCGCGAGCGTCACCTCGCTGAACGACAGGTTGGTGAACGTCACCTCGCGGGTCACCGACAACCCGGGCTGCACGTAGCCGAAGTCGACGACCGCCGGCTCAAAGCGCAGCACCTGATCGACCCCGGTGCCCACCAGGCGAATGGCCTTGTCGGCGCAGCCCTCGGCCGCCCGGATGCGCACCGTCGCGAAGTAGTCGCGGGTCTCGGTCGGCCTGAAGACGATGCCCACGTCCTTCTCGCGGTTGGCCGGCAGGGTGAACTCTCCGGTGGGCGTCTCGGGCGTAAAGCTGAACACCGAGCCCTGCCCCTGCCCCGAGACGATGGCGTCGACGCGGGGCAACGCCGCCAGCGGCCGCGGGTTCTTCAACGTCACGCGCTGCGAGAACGCCTCGTTCCGGGGCACCGCGCCGAAGTCGATGCGGTCGGGCAGCTCGCACTCACCCTTGATGCCCCGGCCCTTCAGCGTCAGCGACAGCGACTCCCGCGTCGAGTTGCTCGTGCGCAGCGTCAGCTGCACCTGGTGGTCGACCTGCGCCGCGGCCTCGTTCGGAGGCTCGAAGAAGACCGGCAGCTCGAGCGTGGTGCCTGGCGCCACCGAGAGCGTGTTGTCGTAGTCGAGCCCGAAGACCGGGTTCGGCTCGACGAGGGTGGTGCCGAGCTGCACCGAGGGGGTGCTGCCGATGCGGGTCCAGGCCTCGAGCTGCAGCGCCCCCCCTCCCACGTTCGAGACGGAGAGGCTCGCCGTCACCCGCTTGCCCATCGGCACCGCGCCGAAGTCGAGCGTGTCTGACTCGACGAAGGCGCCGCCCTGGTCGACGAGCAGCCGCGGTTCGCCAGTGCGCGTCTGCGTGTCGGACCGGTCGCAGCCCCGGCACCCGCCGAGAAACGCGACCAGGACGAGGCCCCACCCCGGGGCGCTGGACCACTTCGTCATGAGCAGATCTCCGTTCGACCCACAGCGCGCCTTCACCTGCCGACCGCCCGGCACGCGGTCGCATTCGACTTGGCACAGGGTTCACCTGCGGGTCAACCCGCGAAGTCATCGGGAAAAGAAGGGTTGGGGAGGGGCGCTGGGCCTTTCGACAGCGCGCTTCGCTGGCACCTTTGGCAGTGTCTGGCGCCGATGACTGCCGCTCAGGCCTACACCACCCGCAGAGACGCGGCCCGGGCGGCCCTGCTCGACCTCGACCGCCGCGGGGCCCGGCTCGCCAACCTGCGAACCGTGGCGTTCCTCGCCTTCCTCTCCCTGACGGGGTTGGTGATCTTCCAGAAGCTGCCGGGCTGGGGCCTCGCCGCGTCGCTGGCGAGCCTGGCCGGCTACGTGGCGCTCGCCGTCGTCCACGCCCGGGTCATCGGACAGGAGGCCCGGGAGCGGGTGCGGCTGTCGCTGAACGAGCGGGGGCTGGCGCGCCTGGCCGGCACGTGGCACGCCTTCCCAGAGACGGGCGCCGGGCTGCTGCCAGAAGGGCACCTCTACGCGGCCGACCTCGACGTGCTCGGCCAGGGCAGCCTGTTTCAGCGGCTCGACGACACGGGCACGCGGGCCGGCGAGCGCCAGGTGGCGGCCTGGCTGTCGACGGCGGCGCCGACCGCCGCCGAGGTGCTCGAACGGCAGGCGGCGGTGCGCGAGCTGGCGCCGCTCGTGGATTTCCGCCAGGCGCTCGTCACCGAGGCCCGCCTCGCCGGTCAGGCCAAGGCCGACCCCTCGCGCTTCATCGCGTGGACCGAGGCGCCCTCGTTCCTCTCGACGGTGCGCTGGGCGCTCCCCGTCGCGCACGTGTTGCCCGCCCTCACCCTTGGCGCCGGCGCCGCCGCCGCCCTCTTCGACGTGTCATCGCTGCCCTTCTGGGGCGGCGTGGCGCTGCAGCTCGGCGTGGTGCGGCTCACGTCGGGGCCGCTGGGGCGCATGTGGGCGGCGCTCTCGTCGGGCGAGCAGGGCTTCGTGCGCTTCGAGCAGACCTTCGCCGCCATCGACCGCCAGCCGTTCTCGAGCCCGCGCCTGCGCGCGCTCAAGGCGGGCATGCAGGGCGCCGGCCCCCCGGTCGCCGAGCGGCTCGAGGCCTTCGCGCGCCTGATGGGCTTCGCCGAGCTCAAGACCTCCGGCCAGATGCACCCCGTCATCAACGCGCTGACGCTGTGGGACCTGCACGTGCTCTTCCGCGTCGAGCGCTGGCGGGAGCGCCACGGCGTCGGCGTGCGCGCCTGGTTCGAGGCGCTCGCGCAGCTCGAGGCCCTCTCGGCCTTCGCCGGCTACGCCTTCGAGCGCCCGACCGACGTCTTCCCCGACGTCACCGACCAGCCCTTCGTCTTCGACGCGACGGGCCTGGGCCACCCGCTGCTCGACGCGCCCGTGCGCAACGACGTCACGCTGGCCGGCCCCGGCCACGCGCTCGTCATCACCGGCTCGAACATGTCGGGCAAGACGACGCTGATGCGCACCGTGGGGCTGACGACGGTCATGGGCCTGGCAGGGCTGCCGGTGCCGGCGGCGCGGCTGCGCCTGGGGCGGGCGCAGGTGCTCACCTCGATGCGCCTGAAGGACTCGCTCGAGCGCGGCGTCTCGTACTTCTACGCCGAGGTGCAGCGCGTCAAGCTGCTGCTCGACACGGCGGCGGCGAACCCGGGCGCCTGTCTGTTCCTGCTCGACGAGCTCTTCATGGGCACCAACGCGAAGGAGCGCACGAAGGCCTCGAAGCACCTGCTGCGCGAGCTGTTGCGGCTGGGCGCCTGCGGCGCGGTGACGACGCATGACCTCGCCCTCTGCGAGCTCGAGCACGAGGCGCCGGGGCGCGTGCGAAACGTGCATTTCCGCGACGTGGTGACGAACGGAGAGATGACGTTCGACTACACGCTGCGCGAGGGCGTCGTCACCACCACCAACGCCCTCGAGGTGCTGCGCCGCGCCGGGGTGGCGGTGCCAGACTGAGGCGCCCTCAGGCCGCCGGCCGCGGCGCTGGCCCCTTCGGCGGCTCGGCCGGCGCCTCGCGCGGCTCGATGCGCACCAGCTGCACCCGCGGGCCGTCCACCTTCACGACGACGATGCGGAAGGGCTCGCGCGTCCACCCGTCGCCTGCGACGGGCACCCGCCCCAGCTTCGCCATCAGGTAGCCGGCGATGGTCGTCACCTGCGACTTGTCGACGTCGAACTCGACCTCGAGGGTGTGCTCGAGATCGTCGAGCTGAGCGGTGCCCGGGAGCTCGAGCTTTCCGCCGGGCAGCTTCGTCATCGGCTCCACCTTGCGCCCCAGCTCGGCGATGTTGCCCACCAGCTCGGCGACGACGTCGGCGATGGTGACGAGCCCCGAGGTGCCCCCGTGCTCGTCGACGGCGATGGCCATCTGCTTGCCGCGCCGCTTGAACTCGCTCAGCAGCTGCTCGAGGGTGATGGTCTCGGGAACGAAGAGCACCGGCCGCTGCACCTGCGCGATGCCCGTCAGCTCCCGGCGCGCGAGCAGGAACAGCAGGTCCTTCACGTTGACGAGGCCCTCGACGCGGTCGAGCGACCCGCGAATCACCGGCATCCAGGTGTGACCGGCGGCCTGGGCGAGGGCGACGTTCTCGTCGAGCGTCAGCTCGTGGTCGAGGCAGCGCATCTGCGAGCGGGGCACCAGCACCTGCCGCGCCGTCTTCTCGACCATCGCCAGCGCCCGCTGCAGCAGCTCGGCCCGCGAGGCCTCGATGGAGCCGGCCTCGGCCGACGACGAGAAGACGAGCAGCAGCTCCTCTTCGCCGAGGGCCTCGCCGTGCCCCTCGGCCGGAGAGGCCAGCCCGAGCAGCCGCAGCACCAGGCGGGTGCCCGCGTTGAGCAGCCAGATGACGGGGAAGGCGACGAGCGAGAAGGCCCGCATCGGCCACGACAGCGCCAGCGAGGTGCGCTCCGCCTGGGCGATGGCGATCGTCTTGGGCACCTGCTCACCCACCACGATGTGGAGGAAGGTGATGACGCCGAAGGCCAGCACCAGCCCCACCGTCCGGGCGACGCCCTGGGCGGCCTCGGTCTGCGGCGCGAGGCGCAGCACCACGGGCTCGATGAGGTGCGAGAAGGCCGGCTCGCCCACCCAGCCCAGGGCCAGCGAGGCGAGGGTGATGCCCACCTGCGAGGCCGAAAGCCAGGTGTCGAGGTTCTTGCGCATCGCGAGCGCCGCCGGCGCGCCCGGCCGGCCCTCGGCGACGAGCGCGTCGAGCTGCGTGACGCGCACCTTCACCAGCGCGAACTCGAAAGCCACGAAGAAGGCGTTCGCCAGCACCAGGGCGAGCGCGCCCACCAGGGCCCACGCCTCCATCAGCGCAGCGCCTCGAACTCGGGCCGGCCCTTGAGCGAGTCGAACATCGGGTCGGTGCGCAGCCAGGCCTGCACCTTCGCCTTGTCTGCCGCCAGCGCCCGCGAGAGCAGGCTCACCGCCTCGGCCGGCCGGCCCCACAGCGCATACAGCGCCGCCTGGTTGTAGACGAGCAGCACGTCGTCGGGCTTGAACTCGGAGGCCTTGTCGTAGGCGCGCTCGGCCTCGGCGTAGAAGCCCTTCTGGGCGTAGCAGATGCCCAGGTCGAGCCAGGCCTCGAAGTTCTTGGGCTCCAGGCGCGTCACCTCCTTGAGGTGGGTGATGGCGCTCCGGTAGTCGCCCTCGTCCATCAGCAGGGCGGCCAGCTCGTGACGGGGAAACGGGTCACCCGGCGCGAGCTCGATGGCGACGCGGAGCTCCTTCGACGCCTCGTCGAGGCGGCCCTCGTCGGCGTAGGCCATCCCGAGGTTGAGGTGCGCGTCGGGGTAGTCCGGCTCGAGGCCGATGGCCTCCTGGTACTGCGCGATGGCGAACTCGTTGCCCTGCGTCGAGAGGAAGACGGCGAGGTTGTAGTGCGCCGTCGCCGAGTCGGGCTCGAGCTTGATGGCCGTGAGGTACGCCTCGAGCGCCTCGCGGAACTGCTTCTTCTCGGCGTACACCGTCGCCAGGTTGTCGTGGGCGTGCGCCGACCCCGGATCGAGCTCGATGGCCTTCTTGAACTCCTTGATGGCCTCGTCCAGCCAGCCCCGGTCGGCGAGCTCGATGCCCCGGGAGTTGTGCTCGTCGGACTGGCCGAGCGGATCCTTCTCGCGCGCCATAGGGAGTTCGAGCAATAGCACCCACCTCGGCGCCCGTCGTGCCCGTCGAGCGGGGTGCGCGCCCGGCTCGACCTCGGCGGCCCCGGGGGCCATCATGGGCTGGTGCTCGCCACCGCCTGCGCCCTGCTCGTCACCGCCGCCACCGACGGCGGCGCTCCCCTGCGCGTCACCTTCGCCGGCGACGTGACGCTGGGCTTCCACGTCGAGGAGTGGGCCGACACGCTCGTGGCGAAGGGCACC
This sequence comes from Myxococcaceae bacterium, assembly GCA_020247085.1. Lineage (GTDB taxonomy): Bacteria > Myxococcota > Myxococcia > Myxococcales > Myxococcaceae > Xiheimicrobium > Xiheimicrobium aquaticum. The sequence continues at coordinate 12,922 of JADCJJ010000601.1, forward strand.
CCCAAAGACCAGGCGCTCACCTGGGGCTTCGAGCGCGTCGCCCCGCTGACCCGAGCGGCCGACCTCTTCGTCGTCAACCTCGAGTGCCCCTTCACCGACAAGGGCGAGAAGCTGCAGAAGAACTTCAACTTCCGGGCGCGGCCCGAGCTGCTGGCAGGCCTGCTGGCCGGCGGCGTCGACGTGGTGAGCCTCGCGAACAACCACCTGATGGACTACGGCCCCGAGGGCCTGTTTGACACGCTGACGGTGCTCGACACGGGGCGCATCGCCCGCTTCGGCGCGGGGCGAACGCGCGCCGACGCGCGCGCCCCCGCCCTCGTCGAGGTGCAGGGCGTGAAGCTGGCCTTCCTGGGCTACTTCTTCCTGGGCGACCGCAACATCGAGCCCAGAGAGGTCATCGCCACCGCCACCACGCCGGGCGTCGCCGGGCACTTCAGCGACGCCGCCGCGCTCGAGGCGATGCTCGTCGCCGACGTGCGCGCCGCGCGAAAGCGGGCCGACCACGTCATCCCCTTCTTCCACTGGGGCCGTGAGGGCCGGGGCCAGCCCGAGCCGTACCAGGTGGCGCTCGCGCACGCGGCCATCGACGCCGGCGCGTCGGCGGTCATCGGCTCGCACCCGCACGTGCTGCAGGGCATCGAGCTGTACCGGGGCAAGCCCGTCGTCTACTCGCTGGGGAACTTCGTCTTCGGCGGAAACTGGAACCCCACCGACAAGCGCACCGCCCTGGTGCACCTGCTGCTGACGAAGGCGGGCCTCGCGGGCGTCGAGGTGACGCCGGCGCGCAGCGACGACTACCCCGACCGGCCCTGCCAGCCGTTCCTCGCCGAGGGCGCGCAGGCCGACGACGTGCTCGACCACCTCGCGCGGCTGTCAGCCGCCTTCCCCGCCACCCTGCCCCAGCTTCGCGCCCGCGCCCTGCCGGACGCCGGCGTCGCGAGGGAGCCCCCCGCGCCGTGAGCGCGCCTCACCCCTCGTCGGCCGGCGCCTCCATGTGCTCGGGCGCCTCGATGCCGAGAATGCGGAAGGCGCACTGCAACGTCTGCTTCAGCGCCGCCACCAGCGCGAGCCGGCCCTGCGTCTTCACCGGGTCGTCGCCGATGATCGGGTCTGTCCGGTACTGCGTGTAGTACGCGTGAAAGTCCCCGATGAGCTCCTGGCAGAAATAGAGCACGTGGTGCGGCTCGAGCCGGTCGGCCGCGCTCGCCACCACGTCGGGCAGCTGCGAGATCTTCTTCAGCATCATCTTCTCTTCCGGCAGCACCAGCCGCGCCAGGTGCGCGTCGGTCACCGCCGCCGCGCCCACGAAGGGCATGCCCTTCTCGACCGCCTTCTTCAGAATCGACGCGCATCGCGCGTGGCCGTACTGGAAGGAGAAGACCGGGTTGTCCTTCGACTGCCTGGTGACGGCGTCGAGGTCGAAGTCGAACTGCGCGTCGCGGGTCTTCATCAGGAAGATGAAGCGGCAGACGTCGGCGCCGGCCTCGTCGATGAGATCGGCGAGCTCGAACAGCGTGCCCTTGCGCTTGCTGACCTTCACCTCTTCGCCGCCGCGGGTGATGCGCACGAGCTGCACCAGCACGAACTCGAGCATCTTCGGGTCGATGCCGAGCAGGTGCATGCCCGACTGAATGCGCGGCACGTGGCCGGCGTGATCGGCACCGAAGACGTCGACGCACAGGTCGAACCCGCGGTCGAACTTCGCCTTGTGGTAGGCGAGGTCGGCGGTCAGGTACACCGGCGTGCCGTCGGCGCGGAGGATGATGCGATCCTCCTCGTCCTTCAGCGGCGTCTTGCCCTTCTCGTCCTGCCAGGTGGCCGTCATCAAGAAGGTGCCCCCGAGCTGCCGGTCGGCGTACTGCGCGGCCTTCGAGTCGGCGTCGCGCACCTTCTCCTTGTTGTCCTTCCGCCGGCCCTCGGCGGCCTCGTAGGTGACGCCGCGCGCCTTGTAGACGTCGACGATCGAGCGCACCGCGCCCGAGGCGTGGAGCGACGCCTCGCTGAAGAACACGTCGTGGCTGATGTTCGCCTTCGCCAGCGTCGCCTTGATGGCCTTGAGGTTCTCGCGCGTACCGACCTCGATGGCCGCTGGCAGCCACTCGGCCTCGGGCCGGCGCAGGTAGGTGTCGCCCACCTCGGCCCGCCACGTCTTCGCGATGTCGATGACGTACTCGGCCGGGTACTCACCCTCGGCGAGGGTGACCGCCTCGCCGAACAGCTCCCGGTACCGCTTGTGCACGGTGCGCCCGAGCGTCTCGACCTGCTTGCCGTAGTCGTTGATGTAGAACTCGCGCGTCACGTCGTGACCAGCGGCGTCGAGGAGCCGGGCGATGGCGTCGCCCATGAACGCCCCGCGCGCGTGCCCGATGTGCACCGGCCCGGTGGGGTTCGCCGACACGAACTCGACCATCACCTTCCGGCCCGTCGACCGCGGCGGGCGGCGGCCGAACTGCACGCCGGCGGCCAGCACCTCGGACACCACCCGCTGGAAGACGACGTCGGCCAGGCGGAAGTTGAGGAACCCCGGGCCCGCCCGCTCGACGCTCACCACCACCGAGTGCGGGTCGACGAGGTTCGCGATGAGGGCGTCGGCGAGCTCGGTGGGCTTGCGGCCGACGGCCTTCGACATCACCATCGCCACGTTGCAGGCCCAGTCGCCGTGCTCGAGGTTCTTCGGCAGCTCGACCGCGTAGGGCGGAATGATGTCGAAGGCGATGTCACCCCGCGCCTTCAGCGCGTGCAGCGTGGCATCGACGATCTGGCGGACCTTCTGTCGCATCGTGAACTCCTGTGGACGGGGCGCATCGCACGTCTCTGACGGCCCGAGAAGCGCCGGCGGCCCCGGCCCGGCGGTGGAATGGCGCGTCAGTACCCGCGCAGGCGCAGCAGCAGCGGCTGGAGGATGTTGGGCGGAATCTGCGCGTACGTGCCGAAGTGCATCGAGTAGGTGCCGCGTCCCTGGGTGAGCGTGCGCAGCGAGTCGACGTACCCGAACATCTCCGACAGCGGCACCTCGACGTCGATCACCTGCAGCGAGCCGCGGCTGCCCATGCCCCGAATCGTCCCGCGCCGGCGGTTCAGATCGCCGGTCACCGCGCCGTAGTAGTCGGCCGGCGTCGTCACCTCGACGCGCATCACCGGTTCGAGGAGCGCCGGCGACGCGGCCTTGCACGCCTCGGCGAAGGCCATCGAGGCGGCGATGGTGAAGCTCACCTCGTCGGAGTCCACCTCGTGGAAGCTGCCGTCGTAGACCTCGACCTTCAGGTCGATGAGCGGGTAGCCCGCCACCACGCCGCGGTTGAGCGAGTTGGTGACGCCTCCCTCGATGGCCGCGAAGAACTCCTTCGGCACCACGCCGCCGGCGACGGTGTTCCGGTACTCGAAGCCCCGGCCCGGCTCGTTGGGGGCCACCCGCAGCTTGACGTGCCCGTACTGGCCCTTGCCGCCGGTCTGCTTGACGTACCGGCCCTCGCCCTCGCCCACGGCCGTCACCGTCTCGCGCCAGGCGACCTGGGGCTTGCCGACGTTGGCCTCGACCTTGTGCTCCCGCTTGAGCCGGTCGACGATGATCTCGAGGTGCAGCTCGCCCATGCCGGCGATGATCGTCTGGCCGGTCTCGGCGTCGACCTTCACGCGGAAGCTCGGGTCCTCGACCGAGAGCTTGCCGAGCGCCTGCACCAGCCTGTCGGCGTCCTCGGTCGACTTCGCCTCGAGCGCGAGCTGAATGACGGGCTCGGGGAACTCGATCTTCTCGAGCAGCACCGGGTGCGACTCGGCGCACAGGGTGTCACCGGTGACCGCCAGCTTGAGGCCGACGATGGCGCAGATGTCGCCCGCGTAGCAGGCGTCGATCTCGTCGCGCTTGTCGGCGCGCAGCTGCACCAGGCGGCCCACCCGCTCGCGCTTCTTCTTCGCGGTGTTCCACACCGCCGTGCCCGACTCGAGCTTGCCCGAGTACACGCGGATGAAGGTGAGCGTGCCGTAGGCGTCGTTCATGAGCTTGAACGCCAGGGCCGAGAAGGGGGCGTCGTCGCTCGTCTCGCGCACCACGTCGTTGCCGTCGCCGTCGCGGCCGTGCACCGGGGGAATGTCGACGGGTGACGGCAGGTAGTCGACGACGGCGTCGAGCAGGGGCTGAATGCCCTTGTGCTTGTAGGCCGAGCCGCAGAACACCGGGAACACCTTCATGGCGATGCAGCCCTTGCGCACCGCCGCGCGGATCTGCTCCTCGGTCAGGCTCACGCCCTCGTCCTCCAGGTATCGCTCCATCAGCCCGTCGTCGAGCTCGGCCACCGTCTCGAGCAACTGCGTGCGGGCGGCCCTCGCCGCCTCGACGTGCTCGGGGGGAATCTCGACCGCGTCGTACACGCTGCCCTTCTCCTCGTCGCGGAAGACGAGGGCCTTCATGCGCACGAGGTCGATGACACCCCTGTGCTCGCTCTCCCGGCCGAGCGGGAGCTGCATCAGCAGCGGGCGCGCGTCGAGGCGCTCCTTGATCGACGCCACCGACATGTCGAAGTCGGCGCCGAGGCTGTCCATCTTGTTGATGAAGCAGATGCGCGGCACCCGGTACTTGTCGGCCTGGCGCCACACCGTCTCGCTCTGCGGCTCGACCCCGTTCTTCCCGTCGAAGACCGCGATGGCCCCGTCGAGCACCCGCAGCGAGCGCTCCACCTCGATGGTGAAGTCGACGTGCCCCGGCGTGTCGATGATGTTGATGCGGTGCTTCACGTCGCGCCTCGACCAGAAGCAGGTGATGGCCGCCGAGGTGATGGTGATGCCGCGCTCGCGCTCCTGCGGCATCCAGTCCGTCGTGGTGGTGCCCTCGTGCACCTCGCCCATCTTGTGAATCGCGCCCGCGTAGAAGAGCACCCGCTCGGTCGTGGTCGTCTTGCCCGCGTCGATGTGCGCCATGATGCCGATGTTGCGGTAGCGCTCCAGGGGGTATTCGCGGGGCATGACGGGGTCCTTGCGGGCGTGAGACGCGCGCGGTTTCGCACGGACCTCGCGGTGAAGGAAGCCGTTGTTCGCCCTCACCCCCGCCGCCAGCGGGCAGGCCTCGGAGCGGGGGCTATCGCTCGCCCCAGCGCAGCTTGGTGCGGAGGATCGCGAAGTAGTCGAGCTGCGGGTTGCGCACGAGCTGCACGCGGTGCTCCGACTTCCAGATCTCGAGCTGATCGCCCAGCTTCAGCGGCTGGCCCTCCTGCCCGTCGATGGTGAGGTACACGTCGCTCACCTCGGCCGTCATCTTGAGCGTCAGCGGCACGTCGGCCGGCACGACGATGGGCCGCTGGGTCAGCGCGTGCGGGCAGATGGGCGTCACCACCGCGCAGTCGATGGAGGGGTGAACGATGGGACCTCCGGCCGACAGCGAGTAGGCCGTCGAGCCCGTCGGCGTGGCGAAGATCACCCCGTCGGACTTGAACGTCGCCACGTACGCCCCGTCGAGCCACGTCTCGTGGTCGGCGATCTTCGCCAGCGCCGCCTTGGTGATGACGATGTCATTGAGCACCTCGTCCTCGAGCACCACCCGGCCACCGCGCACGAGACGGCATGCCAGCTTCATGCGCGAATCGATGCGCGCCGTACCCGCCAGCACCGACGCCAGAGCTGGCAGCGCCCCCACCGCGGGGATCTCGGTCATGAAGCCCAGCGAGCCGAGGTTCACGCCGAGGAGAGGCACCGGCCGCCCGCGCAGCAGCCGCGCCGCGTGAATCAGCGTGCCGTCGCCCCCCAGCACCACCACCAGCTCGGCCCGCTCGCGGATCTCGTCGGCCGGCGTCGCCGCCCAGCCCGTTTGCTCCGCCAGGTGCGGCTCGACGAGCAGCTCGAGCTCGGGGTGCGCAGCGGCGATGGCCGCAGCGAGCTCCGCGGCCTCCGGCTTCTTCGGGCGGGCGATGAGGGCGAGGGTCTTCACGCGCGTCTCACAGCTTAGCCGCGTCGTGGCAGCGGAACCCGACATTCCCACCATGCGGAGGCTGCGGTGCGCCTGAGGCCTCGCGCGTCGCCACGCACCACGCGATGCGCGCCAGACGTGACGCCCACCGCGCCCGACCGCTGCTCGCCGGGCCCCCGCGGCGCCTCCGCACCCGCGCGCCCTGCCCAGCCACCCCTCGATGGAGCATCGCCTTGCCGACTCACCCGCCTGCCGCGCACGACTGCTCCTCGCCGGGCCAGCGCGGCGCCTCGTCCCCTGCCGCCGTGCCCAGCCACTCCTCGATGGAGCACGGCCTCTCCGACTCGCCCGCCAGCCGCGCACGACCGCTCCTCGCCGGGCCCCCGCGGCGCCTCCGCACCCGCGCACCCGCGCACCCGCGCACCGGCGCGGCGGAACGCGGCGGGGCGCGGCGCCCTACCCTCGCAGGCAACGGCCCCCTTCTGCTCAGAACAGGTTCTTCCCCGTCTCGGCGACCGGCGGCATCGAGACGCTGGGCAGATCGCCGGTGCTGGTGCGGCGGTTCGTCACCTCGACGACCATCGACTTGAGCTGCCGCGACATCACCCGGAACATGCCCGCGAGCAGCTCGGGGCGGTCGCCCAACAGATCGAGGAAGTCGCGGCGGTCGATCACCAGCACCGTCGTCTCGGCCGTCGCCACCACCTCGTTGATGCGCGGGGCGCCGTCGAAGAGCGACGTCTCACCGAATGACTCGCGCGAGCGCATCGTGAGCACCACCTCGTCGTCGCGCCGCGCCTCGCACGCCCCCTCGACGATGACGTAGAGGGCGTCGCCCGGATCGCCCTCTGCGTAGATCCGCTCGCCCCTGCGGAAGGTCAGCTCGCGCGCTACCCCGGCCACCGCCGCCAGGTCGTCGACGTCGCTCTGCGCGAAGACCTCGACGCCCTCGAGCGCGAAGAGCCGCTTCACCGTCACGTCACTCATGTCGTCCTCCTTCGCCGCGCGCGTCCACACGCCCACCGTCCTGCCGACCCGCCGGGCGCAGGCCCGCAGGGTGAAGTCCTCGCTGTGGCACAGCTCCTCGACGAAGACCGGCGCCGTCTCGTCGTCTCCCAGCGGCAGCTCACGCAGCGGCGCCTCGAGGGCATCGGCCACCAGCGCCCGCTCGTCGTCGGGGAGCACGTTCTCGACCAACTCCAGCGCCCACGCCCGGCGCTTCGCCTCGCCGCCGGCCAGGTGAGCGTGGGCCCGCCGCAACGCCCGGGCGTCGTGCAAGAGGCCGAGCAGCCAGAATGACAGCTCGAACGCCTGCTCAAGCCTGTCCCGGACGATGCGCGTGAGGAGCGACGCGTCGCCGTACGCCGCGCGCAGCGCGCGATGAGCCGGCAGCAGCGCCACGCGGGTCCGTTGCCGCCGCGCGAGCGCCTCGAGCACCCGCGCCCGGTCCACCTCGAAGCCGGGGTGCTCGTCGTGAAGGCGCGCCAGCGCGTCGCCGACCCGGTAGTGGAGCGCGGCGTCGTCGCGCGCGTTCGACCCGAGGAGCGCGTCGAAGGCCGCCTGCGTGCCGATGCGCCGCAGCACGCGCGGGAGCTGCATTCGGAGCGCCAGCACCCGGGTCCGGTCGTCGAGCGTCGCCGCGAGCAGCGGTACGACGTCGTCTCCCATGGCGGCGAGGGCTTCACGCGCCGCCCGGCGCTCGTCCCGCCACGAGAGGAAGCGCAAGAGCCGCGGCGCCAGCGCCAGGTGCCGCCCCTCGCCCGTCGCGGTGATGGCGACCTGCCGCACCGTCACGTCGCCGTCGTCGAGGTACCGGGACAGCCGGGGCGCGTGCGCCGGGTCACCCAGGCGGCCGATCAGGCGCGCGACCTCGCGGCGCTCGGCCACCGGCGCGGTGCCGCCCCGGGCGAACAGCCGCTCGAGCACGGCGAGGGCCTGCGGGTGCGCCTCGCCCTTCAGCGTCAACAGCCCGCCGACGGCCGCCGTCGACAGGCCGACGTCATCGCTCGCCAGCAGCGCCGGCAGCACGGCGCGCGCCCGCTCCGGCGAGCACCGCCCCAGGGCCCACGCCGCGGCGTCGCGCGGCCGCCGTGCCCCCGTCTGCACCAGCACCTCGAGGCCCCGCGCCAGCGAGGCGTCGCTCAAGCGCTCGGCCAGCCGCACCCCGCGCGTCTGCACCCGCTCGTGGTGGTGGCTCAGCATCGTCCGCACGTGCGACTCGTCGAGGGCGCCGGCGTAGTCGAGCAGCTCCGCGGCGCGCAGCGCGCGCTCGGGCGAGGGTGAGCGCAGCACGTCGCCGAGCAGCTCCCGCTCCGAGCCGACGAGGTTCGCCTGCGCCGCGGCCGGCCCCCCCACTCGCAGGTGCAGCGCCTCGAGATAGCGCGGCCGAATGCGCCACAGCACCCACCCGAGCGCGGCGCACGTCGCCAGCACCACGCCCAGCACGCCCCACAGCCCGAGCGCCGCCGACACCGCGAGGACGAGGCCGGCGAGCCCCATGCCCACCTTGCGCAAGAGCCCGTCGATGGTGCGCCGCACCCCGTCGCGCTGCTCGTCCGGCAGCGGCGCGTAGAGCAGCTGCACCGCCACTGGCAGCAGCGACCAGCTCGCGGCGCTCTCGAAAAGCTTGAGCGCCCACGCCCCCCACACCGACGCCCACACCCCGGCCAGCACCGCGAGCACGGCCAGCAGCGCCGGCACCACCGCGACGTACCGCAAGATGCCCAGGCGGCGGAGCAGCCACTCGGCCGCGACGAGCTGGAACACCACGCAGAACACCCCGGTCCACAGCTGGTGCGAGGCGAAGACGTCGGCCATGTCGGCCTCGCCCAGCAGCTCGACCGCGCGCTGGCGGAAGACGAAGTCGGTGAGCTGCTGAATGAGCGAGAAGCCCAGCACCAGCCCCGCCAGCAGCGACGCGTACGGAAGCTCGACGACGGTGCGCACCGAGGCGAGCACCGACTGCGCCGGCCTCGGCGGCGACGCCTCGGCCCGGTGGAAGCGGAAGGCGACGGCCCCCGCCCCCAGAAGCCCCGCCCCGCCTGCCAGCAGCGCTGGCGCCCCGGCCGTGCGCGCCGCCACCTGCGCGAGGAAGCCGCCGACGATGGCCCCAGACATGCCGATGCCGTTCACCCAGGTGAAGGCACGGCGGGCCTCGCGCGCGTCGAAGGCGTCTCCCATCACACCCCAGAACGAGAGCGACACCTGCGTCGCGAAGGCCTCGACGAACAGGTACGCGGCAAGCGGCGTCAGTGGAACGTCGAGGCGCAGCCCGGCGAGGAACGCCAGCGAAGCCAGCACGCCCGTCACCGCCAGGCGCTCGGGGCTCCCCCGCCGCCCCCACCGCGACCCGGCGAGCGCCAGCCCCCCCGTCACCACCGCCGCCGTCAGGTACAACCACGGCATCACCGCCGCCTGGTAGCGCGACAGCACCAGGGCGTTCGTCGCTGGCTTCACCATCGCCACCGCGCCGATGAAGCAGAACTGGAAGATGGCCGCGGGCGCCAGGCGTGACGCCCAGGAGCGGGCCATGGCGCGCCTACTCTCCCGCGAAGACGAGCTCGGCCTTGCCCGCGGCCGAGGCGATCTTCAGCGTCATCGCGCGCGTCTCGACCTTCGGGAAGCGCACGCGGTAGCCCACCCAGAAGGGCTCCATGTAGCTGTAGTACGAGCGCTGCTCGGTGTTGGTGCGGCCGATGCGCTCGACGAGCTTCGGCGCGTACTCCCGGCCGTCCACCACCAGCGCCAGGCGCCACATCGACGAGGGGCGGTCGAAGTCATCCATGCGAGGGTCGTTCGCGTGGACCGCCAGGTGGAACTCCACCACGTCAGCGAGCCGCTGGCGCTCCGCTTCCTTCGCCGCCCGCACCTCGTCGGCCGGCAGCGCCCGAAAGCGCCCGAAGCGGGACACCCGCGCCTCGACGAAGGCCGGCGACTCCCACGTCGCGTGGACGAACAGGCGAGTGTCGAGCACGTCGTAGATGCCCTGGCTGCGCGTCGCCCGCTCCAACGTCTGCTGGTAGGCCGACTCGAGCGCCGGGTCGGTGTCGACTGGCGGAGGGTCGCCGCCGATTCGGGGGATGCGGGCCGTCGCGCAGGCCGCGGCAAGCACCGCCACCGTCACCGCGACGGCGCTCCTCATCGCGGGAAGTCCTCCCGCGTGAAGAGCGCGAAGACGGGCACGCCGAGCGCGGCGATGGCCTCGCGCCCGCCCTCGAGCCGGTCGACGAGCGCGAAGGCTCCGACGGGCGTCAACCCCTCGGCGCGGGCCCGCTCGACGGCCTTGATGGTCGAGGCGCCGGTGGTGACGACGTCTTCGACGATCGCCACCTTCGCCCCGTCGGCCAGCGACGTGCGCCCCTCGATCCACTGGCCGGTGCCGTGCCCCTTGGGCTCCTTGCGCACGAGGAATGCCTGGAGCGGCCGCTGCGCGAGGTGGCTGACGAGGCTCACCGCCGACGCGAGCGGGTCAGCGCCCATCGTCAGCCCACCGACGCCGACGGCCGCCGGTGCGTTGCGCGAGATGGCGTCGAGCAGGAGCCGCCCGACGAGCCAGTGCCCCTCGGCGGTCAGCACCGTCTTCTTGCAATCGACGTAGAAGTCCGACTCGCGGCCACTCGAGAGCACCACCTTCTTCTTCGCGTAGGACTTCTCGGTCAGCAGCGCCAGCAGCCGCCGCCGGTCGGCCTCGAGCGCGCGCTCCCCGAGGTCGACCGCGCTCATTTCCGCCGCTCCAGGAAGGCCACGAGGTCGATGGAGTACTTGAGCTGGGTCATCAGCGCGTCACGCTTCTCGTCGTCGAGCTGGTCGAACACGTCGGCCAGCAACGACAGGTCCTGGTTGCACTGCGAGAGGCGCACGGTGACGTCGGCGGCGAGCTCGTCGGCGTCGACCTCTTCCTCGACGTTCTCGGGCGCGAGCTCGTCGTCGGTCGCCAACGCGCGCGCGAGCATGTCCCTCGCCGCGGGCGTCAGCGCGCCCTCGGCGGCCAGGCGCTCGGCGACCGCCGAGAGGGCGTCGCGATCGACGGCGCGGGAGTGGATCGCCGACGCCAGCGCCATCAACAGCGCGTCGGTGTCGGAGAGCTCGGTGTGGAGCCGGGCCAGCACCTTCTCACGCTGGAGGAAGCGCAGCGCCGCCACGCGCCGGAACCCGGTGACGATCTGCAAGCGGTCCGGCGGCACGAGCCGGACGTCGATGGGGAACAGCTGGCCCAGGCGCGCCAGATCGGTCGCCAACGCGGCCACGTCGTCGAGCTCGCTCGCCGGTCGGAAGCAGAAAGTGACGTCGGCGTCGAGCCGCTCGAGGGCGAGCAACGCCGGCGCGGCGAAGTGGCGAGGCACGTCGTGCGTGACGAGGGCGTCGTCACCTTCGTCCGGCGCGCCTTCACCCGCTCCCGCCCCGCCGTCTGCTCGCGAAGCCTCGAGCACTTCGCGGGCCGCACCCGGCGAGGCCGCTTCGTCACGAGCGCCCTCGGGCAAGCCCTCACCAGCGAACGGGAGCGGAGCCCCGCCCCCGACGGCCTCGGGCTGACTCCCTGCCGCCCCACCGACGGCCTCTCCTGGCGACGGCGACCCGCTCGTCGCGGCGTCTGACGCCGGGCGCTCGGGCTCCTCGATCGGCAGGTTCGAGACGTCGGCCATGGGGTGCGCCTACTTCTTCTTCTTGACCAGGACCTTCTTCTTGCCGGCCTCGCCCACCAGCACGGGCTGGGGTGGCGGCGGCGGCGGCGCAGGCTTCGCCTCGACGCGGGGCTCGGGCCGCGCCTCGACCCTCGCGACCGGCGGCGGCTGCGGCTTCGCGGGGGCCATCACCCGGGCTGGAGCGGCTTGTGGCGCGGGCCTCGCGGGCAGGGTCGCCGGTCGCACGGCTGCGGGCCGAACGACGGGTCGCGTCGCGGGCCGCTCCGCCTGCGGCCTCGGCTCGGCGTTGCCCATGTCGATCCGGCCCCGGAAGCTCGCCCCGTCGACGATGATGACGCGTGGGCTGCGAATGTCGCCCACCATGCGGCCCTCGCGCGTGAGCTCGACGCTCTCGGTGGCCACCACGTTGCCGACCACCACGCCCGACACGATGGCGTTGCGAACCGATACGTTGGCCTTCACGACGCCGCTGGTCTCGATGATCAGCGTCTTCGAGAGGTTGAGCTCTCCCTCGACCCGCCCGCGGACGGTCAGGTCCTCGTCGCCGGTCAGCTTGCCGCTGATGAGAATCGACGGGCCGATCACCGTGCTGTCGGGCCCGACGGTGGAGAACTCCTTGGTCGCGACCATGGCCTCAGCGCTCCTTCACGTCCATGTCGACGTTGCCCTTGAAGCTGGCGCCGTCGGCGATGAGGATGCGGGGCGCTCGCACGTCGCCGACCACCCGGCAGTCGGCCTTGAGCTCGACCTTGTCGGTGGCGGCGATGTTGCCGGTGACCCGCCCGGCGACGTCGACGTTCTGCACCTCGATGTCGGCCTCGACCACGCCCGACGCCTCGACGAAGAGGCTCTCCTTCAGCGCGATCTTCCCCTTCACCGTGCCCTGGATCACGAGGTCCTCGTCACCTGAGATCTCTCCGTCGATGACGATGCTCGAGCCGATGATCGTGTTCGCCATGTGTCGTCCTTCGCCCCTCGGGGAAAGTGCTGCGTCGTCGTCGAAAGCGTCAGATGTCGTCGGGCAGCTTGACGTCCATCTCGATGGAGCCGTTGAACACCGCGCCGTCTTCGATGACCACGCGGGCGGCCTTGATGTCGCCGTTCACCCTGGCGGACTGGTTGATGCTGCACTTGGTGCCGGCGTCGATGTTGCCCGAGGCCGAGCCGTTGATGGTGAGCTCGTCGGCCCGAATGTCGGCCTCGACCACGCCGCTCATCTCGATGGTGAGGTGATTCTTGAGGTTCACCTGCCCCTCGACGCGGCCCTCGACGACGAGGTCGCCGGCGCCGGTGAGGCTGCCTCGAATGGTGATGCCCCTGCCGATGATGTTGATGTTGTCGTTCGTGGCCATCGCGAGGCGGCGTTCCTACGTCAGAGGTGAGCCGAAATCCACGCCACAATGTCACCCATCGGGCGCTCCTTCTCGAGCTCGCAGAGCACCTCGTGGCGGAAGTCAGAGTAGTCCTTCCACGTCTTGTCCGCTGACGCGATGGTGTCGAAGAAGGCCCGGGCGGCGGGCATCGACGCGATGCGGTCGGCGGTGCCGGCGACCACGAGCAACGGCAGGGTGATGGAGGCTCCCGTGCCCGCCAGGCGCAGCTGAGCGTCGGCGCACTCGAAGAACCACCGGGGCGTGGTGACGTGCAGGTACAGCGGGTCTTCGTCCGAGCTCTTCTGCCAGGCCGGGTCGCGCGACAGCTCCTCGACCTTCAGCTCGTTCGACAGGTGCAGGCTGGGCAGCAGGCCCTTGATGAGCCGCGCGCCGAGCAGCTTGAGGGCCGGCGGCTCGAAGGCCAGCTTGTAGAACGGCGCCGACAGCACCACGGCCTTGAGCGACGGCCTGGGCCCCCGGGCGACGAAGTGCGTCACCATGAGGCCGCCGTGGCTGTGGCCCAGCAGCACGAGCGGAAGACCCGCCGCCGCGCCTTCGAGCTTCGCGTAGAAGCGCTCGAGGTCGTCGAGGTAGTCGTCCCAGCGCAGGCAGTCGGCGCGGCGCCCGTCGGCCTTCCCGTGGCCCCGGTAATCGAACGCCAGCACCGCGAAGCCGGCGGCCACGAACTGGTCGATGACCCACAGGTACCGGCCCGAGTGGTCGCCATAGCCGTGCACCAGGCCCACCCATGCCTTGGGCGCCGCGTCGGGGACCGCCGAGCGCCAGAACAACCGCGTACCGTCCTTCGCAGAGAAGAACCCTTCGTCTCGCTTCGTCACGTCGCCGCACGCTACACGCCCGGCGGCGGGGCGCGCTGCACTTTCAGAGCGCCTTCAGCCGCTTTTCGAGGTCGACGCGCTGCTGGGGCCGGTCGGCGGCGTCGGGGTTCTCGGTGAGGATCTCGACGGCGCGCTCGAGGGCGGCCCTGGCGCGGGCTCTCCGGCCAGCGCGCGCGCAGGCCTCTGCGAGATGCTCGAGCAGCGTCGGCTCGTCGGGGGCCTCGGCGGTCGCCTTCTCGAGGTACTCGACGGCGCGCTCGTACTGCCCCTTGCGAAAGGCCACCCACCCCATCGAGTCGAGGAAGGCGGCGGCGTCGGGGCGGGCGTCGAGGGCGCGCAGCACCAGGCGCTCGGCCTCATCGAGGTCTCCGCCGCGGTCGGCCAGCGTGTAGCCGATGAAGTTCATCGCCGCCGCGCTGGCCGGGTTCGCGTCGAGGACGCCGCGCATCGTCTCGACGGCGCGCTGCCAGTCGCCCTTGCGCTCCTGGGCGGCGGCGAGCGCGAACAGCAGCTGCTCGTCCTTCGGGGCGCGCTGCAGCGCCTGGGTGATGAGCGCCACCGCGTCGCTGGGGCGCGCCTGGCGCTCGTAGAACCCCGCCACGGCGTCGAGCACGTCGGCGGCGGGCCGCGGCGGCTCGAAGGCCGACAGGAGCAGCGCCTCGGCCTCCTTCACCTGCCCCGCGCGCTCGAGGGCCCGGGCGCGCGCTGGCACCAGGCCCGACAGTCTCGGCCGGTCGGCGGCGAGCCGGGTAAACGCCTCGAGCGCCGCGCGGTGCTGCCCGGCCGCCGACTGACACGAGGCCTTGTGGAGCCGCGCCTCGAAGGCCACCTCGCCGGCCTCCGCGGCGACGGCGTCGAAGGCCTCGATGGCCTTCCCCCAGCTGCGCACCCGCTCGTGCACGAGCCCCGCGTAGAAGTGCAGTCGGGGCTCCTCGAGCTGACGGCGGGCGCCGTCGAGCATGGCGGCGGCGTCGGTGAGGCGGTGCACCGCCAGGTACGAGAAGGCGACCTTCACCACCGATTCGGGGTCGCGCCCAAGGGAAAGGAGCTGGTCGAAGTACGCGCGCGCGTCGCCGGGCTTGTCCAGGCGGAGCGCCAGCCGACCGGCCGACAACAGCACCTCGCGGTTTTCGGGGTCGCGCTCCACCGCCCGGCTCCAGGCCTCGAGGGCCTTCTCGGGGCGACCCGAGGCCTCGTGAATGCGGGCCAGCGTCGTCCATGCCTCGAGGTCACCGGGGTCGCGCTCCACGGCCCTCGACAGCAGCCTCTCGGCGCGCACGGCGTCTCCGCGCTCGGCGAGGGCGAGCCCGAGGCGCCGGTAGCCGACCGGCTCACCGGGGAGCGCCCCGCCCAGGTCTTCGACTACCTTGATGGCCTCGTCGACCTTCCCCTGATCGAGGCACAGCTGCGTCAGGACGAGGTACGCGTCGGGGTCGGCCGGGCGCAGCTTGATGGCGCGCCCGATGTGCGCGCGCGCTCGCGTCGGCTTCTGGGCCTCGTAGAGGACCCGCCCCATGAGGAACTGCGCGGGGGCGTAGTCGGGGCTGCGCTCGATGACCCGCTTCAGCTGGGCCTCGGCGCGCTCGAGCTCCGAGAGGCGGGCGTACTGCTCGCCCATCTGGGTCAGCAAGAAGGGGCTGCCGTCGTCGCTGGCCAGCGCGAGGCGGAGCTCGTCGAGCGCTCCGCGGTGGTCGCCGTCGTGGTGCTTCAGCCGGGCGCGGAGAAAGTGCGCGTACGAGGCCGCGCTGGGGTACGCGCCGAGGGCCTCGGCCGGAGCGCCCGAGCCCATCGCCTCCTGCATCGCCTGCACGTCGACGGGCGGCCGCTTCGGCGGCGCTCCGATTGCCACCAGCGGGACCAGGACCCAGACGACGGCGAGCGATGAGCGCAGCACGACGCACACCAGTGTACCGACGCGGGCGCCCGACGCGCCAGCGCCGCCCCCCGGGTGTCGGCGCAGCCCCGCCTCGCGTACCGCGTGAGGGCGCCAGGGGCGAGTGGCGCGCGCCGCCAGGCGAGGCGCCGGAGCCTCTTCGAGAACGCTCACCCGCTCAGCTGCGCCCCCGCGCGACCCGCCGGGCGCCCCGCCGGAGCCTTCGCGGGGGAGCGCGCGCCCGATCGACTGATGCCTGGCCGGTCAGCCGCAGCGAGGCGGTGGGCGCGAGCTCGCCGCGGGGCGGGCGCTCTTCGAGAGCTGCAGCGCCCTGCCCGGGTCCCGCGCGCGCTGCACCTCGAGCAGGAGGCGCCGGTCGCGTCGCGCGCCTCGCGCCGCGCCGTGCAGCTGGAATCGCGAGACGACGACCCGCTCGCGCCCTGACGCCAGCGCGTCAGTTGCGTCACCCGCCGGGAGCGCCATTGGCACCAACGACGGCCACAGCGGCACGAGCCCCCAGAAGCGCCGAGAGGCGCCGGCGCGCGCCGACGACCGCGACCCCGACGCCGAAGCGCAGCTCCGCGCCGCAGCGGCGCCAGCTCGTCACGTCGTCCCCCGAGGACGCAGAGGCTCCACCCCGAGGGGGAGCGCGTGAAGGCGCGCGACCCTTCACGCCAGGTCGGCGCCAGCCACCCTGACCGCGGGCTGAAGCGCCCCGACGGGCGCCAGGCGCGATGCCCGGCCGGCTTTCCCGGCCCTCTCGAGCGACGAACGGCCCCGGGACCGGTTTCGAGCCGGCACACGAACGGCTATGAGTCTGTCCGTAGGGGCGGGGGAAGCGTCGGCCAGGCCCGAGCCGCCCGGGCCTGCAGGAGTGAGCGTGAAGGAGCAGCCGAGCACCCAGGTCGCGCCGAGCCTCACCTCGACGGTGCAGTCAGGGCCACACCGCAACCCGCTCCAGGAGCCGCTCCCCGGCCTGCCGCAGGTGACCGCCGAGGCGAGCCCCGCGCCCCGCGCCGACTTCGAGCTCGGCGAGACAATCGGCACCGGTGGCATGGGGCGGGTCGTCGCTGCCCGGCAGACGGTGTTGGACCGGCCGGTCGCGACCAAGTTCCTGAAGACGCCAGACGGCGACGCCTCGGCGCTGCTCCGAGAGGCCATCGTCACGGGGCGCCTCGAGCACCCGAACATCGTCCCGGTGCACCTGCTGGCGGTGACGCAGAGCGGCGCGCCCTTCTTCGCGATGAAGCGCGTCGACGGCTCCCCGTGGAGCGAGGCCCTGGCCAGGGGGCAGCCGCTGCTCGAGGCCCTCGAGGTGCTGCTCAAGGTCTGCGACGCCGTCAGCTTTGCACACGCGCGCGGCGTGCTGCACCGTGACATCAAGCCCGACAACGTGCTCGTCGGGAGCTTCGGCGAGGTATACCTCGTCGACTGGGGCCTCGCCGTGGCCCTGGGGCCGGACGAGGTGCTGCCGCCGGCCGCCAGCGCGCCGTTCGCCGGCACCCCGGCCTACATGGCGCCCGAGATGGCGGCCGGCCTTGGCGCGGCGCTGTGTGTGCAGAGCGACGTCTATCTGCTGGGCGCGACGCTCTACGAGGTGCTGACGGGGCGCCTCCCGCATCGGGCCGAGACGCCGGCCGGCGTGGTGACCGTGGCGTTCAAGGGCCAACCGCCGGAGTTCGACAAGCCGGTGCCGCCCGAGCTCGCGTCCATCTGCACCCGGGCGATGGCGAAGGCGCCGGCCGACCGCTTCCCGACGGTGGCTGCCTTCAAGGAGGCCCTGGCCAGCTACCTGCGTCACCGCGAGGCGTGGGTCATCTACGAGCAGGCACGCCAGCGGCTGACG
>JADCJJ010000602.1 GCA_020247085.1 Myxococcaceae bacterium
CGCCGCCGTCAGCGCTCCCGAGCTGTAGCGCTTCAGCACGTCCTTCTTCGTCCACTGGGCCTCGCTCATCAGCATCCGCCTCGTCTAGGGCGGACATTTTCCCTGGGCCGTTAACCGGACACTTTCCCTGGGCCACGACAGGAGGCCATCGAAGGTCTGCGGCCGCAAGACTGACGCGCACTGAACGGCGTACGCGCGAGGAGTCTGCGATACTGCCTGTAGCCTTGGGCCGGTAGAAATCGTGGGGGTCGTCATGCGCCTGTTGGCTCGCTCGCTGTCCATCATGTTCGGTCTCATCGCGGCCTGCACGGCGATGACTCCGTCGACTCCCGATGCTGGAGCTACAGGGGGAGGTGGCACCGGTGGAAGTGGAGGAGGCTCGGCTGGCGGTGTGCTTGGCGGGGGCGGTGGCTCAGGCGGCGGTACCCTTGGTGGCGGAGGTAGCGGTGATTGCTTCACCTCGGGCGCCGGTGGCGCGCTCTACGTCGGTCGATGGAACACTTTCATCTCGAGCGTGAAGACGAACGGCGACCTCGGCGGGGTTCAGGGCGCCGATGCAGTGTGCACGCGCCTCGCTACTGCCGCGGGTCGGCCCGGCGCCAAGGCGTACGTGACGGAGGGCAATGAGCAGCCCCTCCAGCAGTGGATCCGCCGAATGGCGGCTCAACCAGAGGGCTTCTTCTGGTACGGAGCCCCACAGTCGAACGAGCACGGCGTGCCGATGGGCGACGTCAGCATCTGGACCGGCCATCGGTCTGCCTGTGTCGCTGATGAGAACTGTCGAGCCTGGCGGAGTTCGGACGCTGGAGACTTCGGGGTCGGCGTGTCGAGACCAGTCTTCGTCGTCTTGGGAGGGCTTCCGAGCGGCCTCCCAGTGAACGACTGGACCAATACGATTCGCCTGCCGTGCTCGACGCGACAGTCGCTCCTGTGTGTGCACTTCGATTATTCCTTCTCTCGCAATGAGCCTGAGCCCCTTCCGGCTCCGAAGCGGCATCTCTTCGTGACCCGGGAGCAGTTCTCCGGGGCGCTCGGCGGGCTCGCTGCTGCCAATCAGCGCTGCATCGACCTGGCCTCGGACGCGGGCTTCTCGGGCTCGTGGCGCGCGTTCCTGTCGACGTCCGGGCTGGCCTTCAGCATCGGCGGAGACGGCGGCTGGGCTCGGCGCCTCGACGACGACGGGGGCGCCATGTTCCAGACGCCGCTCAATCTCGGGACGACGCCCCGCCGCGCCTTCGGAATCGATCAGCACGGCGCGGCCCTCGACGGAGGTCGTCTCTGGACGGGCACGAAGCTCTGGCTCGAGCCTTCGGCCGATGATTGCGCGGGTTGGACCAGTGTCGACGCTGGCGGGACGGCGGGCACCATCGATCGCCTCGACGAGACCTGGTCGGACGACGGCGTCGTCCGCTGCGACACGCCGGCGCACCTGCTCTGC
Source organism: Myxococcaceae bacterium (assembly GCA_020247085.1). Lineage (GTDB taxonomy): Bacteria > Myxococcota > Myxococcia > Myxococcales > Myxococcaceae > Xiheimicrobium > Xiheimicrobium aquaticum. Next base: position 1,439 of record JADCJJ010000602.1, read on the forward strand.
CTCCAGGAATAGGCCCGCGCGGACCGGCGCTGGAGCGAGGCTCGGGCGTTTCAAGCTCGTGGAGAACTCCGCCAAGCGCCCCCTCCGAGCACAAACAGGGCGTAGAACGGGAGCAGGTTCGGTCTCGTGTGCAGAGCATCGATCGGCGAGCGACCTGGGGGAGACGGTGATGCCGGCTGTGACGTCGATCCGCATCACGCGCCACGCGCTCGATGAGATGAAGGACGCGCGAGCGTGGTACGCGCAGCGGGACCCGGCAGCAGCCAATCGTCTCAGTGAAGCGATCGACGAAGCGCTCGAGCTCGCCGCGAAGGTGCCGGGCGCTTCGACGCCCTGGCCCGGCGTGCCGGAGCTGCGGCGTGCCGTCGTGAAGGGGTTTCCGTACTGGCTGGTCTACGAGGAAGGTGCAGAGGGGCTGGTCGTGGTGGCCTTCGCGCACCACAAGCGGCGTCCCCTCTACCGGTTGCCGTGAAGTTCGGCGCGCGCGTCCTGCCAGTCGAGCAGCTCGGCACGGCCGGCGCGGATCTCAGCGAGACTGCGCCTCAGCTCAGTGGTCCACGCGGCTTCCACACCCTCGGGCGTGTCCAGGGTCTCGAGGAGCTCGGTGATGAGCTCGGCGCGTTCGGCACCGGTCAGCTTCAATGCTTCGGAGAGGAGCTGCTGTGCCTTCTCGCCCATGAATCCGACCGTAACTGCCTCCTCGCGCGGTGTCACGGGGGCGGCCGGTCACGGCTCGTTGGCCCGTGAGGTCGCTGAAGGCCCGTCCCTGCGCTCGTCACGGCCAGGGGGCCGGCCCTGGGAGTTGCCCGCGCCCTCATGAAGGAGGCTTTGGACAGATTCTCGGTGTGACGAGCGTCTCCTCAGTGAGGCGGGAGGCAGAGGAAGTACCGGCCGATCGACCGGCACTGGGCTCCACGGAGCCCCGCATCGCCCACGTTCGGCGGCGACACCACGTACACCGTCTTCGCGTCCATCGGCCCCGCGAACGGCTGCCCGCACGCCTCACGGGCCCGCTTCGGCACCCGCCCGACATGCCCCGAGTTGATCGTCATGCCGCTCAGCGCCGCCGCGCGCGTGAGCTGCCACACCGCCTCGATGTCGTACCCGCAGATCCACTGCAGCTGGAGCGGCACCAGCGCGACGTGCCGGTACGTCTTGCCCAGCTCGATCCACGCCGCGTCGACGGGAGGCTCCGCCGGCCGTACGTACACGCTCCGGTCCGAGATGAGTTCGCCACCCTGCGCCACCGCCGCCACCACGAACGCCGCGAGGGCCACCACCGCCCGCCGCCGAAGCAGCCGCGCCACCAGCACAATGACGCCGAACGACACCACGTAGTGGAGCGCCCAGATGAAGCGCCCGCACCCGCGGAACATGCTCGTCAGCACCGAGAACGGCGCGAAGAGCCACTCGAGGTTCAGCACCTCGCGCCCCAGCACCGTCACGTGCGACGACCACGCGTACCCGGCCAGCAGCACCGTCACCACCAGCACCGGCGCGAGGCCCTTCAAAAACGCTCCATGCTTCTTCGCCTCGCGGACGAACGCGACGACCGCCACCGGCACGAGCAGCAACACCCCCAGGCCCAGGTACGCGTACCCCTCTCCCTGTCGCGGGCTCGCCGGCAGCGACGGGACCCACCGCGACAGGTTCTGGCTGTTCACCAGCGCCAGCAGGTCCGACGAGAACTGACCGAAGCCCTCCGCGTTGCGCTCCACCTCGCCGGCCGGGATCGCTCCGACGAGCCACAACATCGCCACCATTCCCGCACCGAGCACCGCCAGGTCGCGCGCGAGCCGCACCCAGGGACGTCCTCCGCGCAGGTGGGTGATGAGCAACGTCGCGACGCACAGCGGAATCACCTGCGCCGGCAGGTACGCCTCGAGGCCCACCGCGAAGAGCGGCACCAGCAGGCTGAACCGCGCGGTGCGCTCGGCGTCATCGGGGCGCCGGACGGCCCGAATCGCCAGCCCCAGCTGCACCACCAGCACCGCCTGGAACATGAGCACCAGGTGTCCATTGCGCGCCATCACCACCGGATCGACCAGCCCCAGCAAGGCGCCGCCCACCCGCGCGAGCCCCGTCACGCCCGCCTCGGCCAACAGGAACCGCGCCGCCAGCGCCTGTGCCACGTAGCAACCGAAGATCCACCAGCCGTAGAGCTGGAACTCTCCGGGCAGCACGAGCGCGACGAGCTTTCCGGCGAGGCAGGGCCAGAACCCGGACGTCGTGTAGAAGACCGACATGCCGTCGGGGTGCAGCAGCCCGGGAATGGCGCCGAGCTGCAGCGTCCACGGGCCGCGCACGTACATGAGGAACGCCTGCTGGTACGCCTGCCAGTCGCCGTTGTTGAGCCACGACGTCTGGCGCACGTCGAGAAGCTGCCAGCCCGTGCGCGAAGCGGCCCAGGCCATGCCTGCCGCCACGAGGACCAGCACCTCGAGCCGCGACGCCCAGCGCTGCTTCGCCATCGGCTCCATCGTCACACCGTCGGCAGGCCTGTCTGCTCCGCCAACGGCCGCGCCGATTCGTCCTTCTTCGACAAGAGTGGCGCCTCGATGGGCCAGCGCACACCGATGGCCGGGTCGTTCCACAGAATCGAGCGCTCGTGCTCGGGCGCGTACGCAGCGGTGCACTTGTAGACGAAGTCACACTCGTCGCTGGTGACGCAGAAGCCGTGCGCGAAGCCGGGCGGAATCCACAGCTGGCGCTTGTTGTCCTCGGACAGTTCGCAGCCGTACCACTGCCCGAAGGTGGCCGACCCCACGCGCACGTCGACCGCGACGTCGAAGACGCTCCCGCGCGTCACCATCACCAGCTTGCCCTGGCCCTGGGGGTGTTGCAGGTGCAGGCCCCGCAAGATGCCCCGTCGCGAGCGCGACCAGTTGTCCTGGACGAAGGGCCCCAGGATGCCGTGCTCGCGGTAGCGCTCCTCGCGGTACGTCTCGAGGAAGAAGCCTCGCGCGTCGCCGTGCACCTTCGGCTCGAGCAGCAAGACCCCTGGCAGGTTGGTGGTGACGACGTTCACAGCTGGCCTTTGTGCCCGAGCAGGCCCATCAGGTACTGGCCGTACTCGTTCTTCACCATCGGCTTCGCCTGCTCGGCCAGCTGCGCGTCGGTGATGTACTTCATGCGCCAGGCGATCTCTTCCAGGCACGCCACCTTGAGGCCGGTGCGCTGCTCGATGACGTGGATGAAGGTCGACGCCTCCATGAGGGACTCGTGGGTCCCCGTGTCGAGCCACGCATAGCCGCGGCTCATCACCTCGACGGTGAGCTGCTTTCGCTCGAGGTAGACGCGGTTGACGTCGGTGATCTCGAGCTCGCCGCGCGCCGAGGGCTTGAGGTTCGCGGCGATGTCCACCACCTGGTTGTCGTAGAAATACAGGCCCGTCACCGCGTAGTTCGACTTCGGTGCCTTGGGCTTCTCTTCGATCGACAGGGCCTGCTTGTTCGCGTCGAGCTCGACGACGCCGTAGCGGTGCGGGTCCTTCACCCAGTAGCCGAACACGGTGGCGCCGCGCTCGAGGCGGGCCGCCCGCTGGACGATCTCCGAGAACCCGTCGCCGAAGAAGATGTTGTCGCCCAGCACCATCGCGACCTTGTCGGAGCCGACGAACGACCGCCCGATGATGAACGCCTGCGCCAGGCCCTCGGGCTTCGGCTGCTCCGCGTACGAGAGCGAGATGCCCCACTGCGAGCCGTCGCCCAGCAGCTCCTTGAAGCGCGGCAGATCCTGCGGGGTCGAGATGAGGAGGATCTCGCGAATGCCCGCCAGCATCAGCGCCGAGAGCGGGTAGTACACCATCGGCTTGTCGTAGATGGGGAGCAGCTGCTTCGACACGACGCGGGTGAGCGGGTACAGCCGGGTGCCGGAGCCGCCGGCGAGGACGATGCCCTTCAAGGTGTCTCCTGTCGTTCGTTCCACAGTGCGTCGAGGGTCTGCGCCACGGTCCACGGCTTCGCGGAGAGCTCCGCCACCGTCTGGTCGACGCGCAGGCCGCTCTTCTTCGGCCGGGGGCTCAAGAGCTTCACGTCGGCCATGCGGCTCGGGGCGATGAGTGCCCCGTCGAAGCCGAAGCGTTCACAGAGGCGCCGGCCGAACTCGACCCGGCTCGTCACCTCGGCGCCGCAGGTGTGCCAGAGGCCCGAGAGCCTCCGCTCGGCGAGCTCGGCCAGCATGGCGGCGACGTTGGTGGCGTGGCTGGTCGAGACCCACTGATCCTCGAAGAGCGGCACCGGCTGGCCCTTCGCGAGCGTGCTGACGAGCCAGAAACCGAAGTTGTTCTTGCCCGTCGAGGGCCAGCCCGAGACGACGGCGGTGCGCGCGATGGTCCACTGCGCGGGTGGGAGCAGCGCCTTCACGGCGAGTTCGCCCGCGGCCTTGGTGACGGCGTAGGTGCCGCGCGGGTTGGGCTTCGCGTCGGGCGCGTACGGGCCGTCGTCGCCATCGAAGACGTAGTCGGTCGAGACGTGCACGAGGTGGGCGTCGAGCGCGCGCGCGGCCAAGGCGAGCGTGGCGACACCGGTGACGTTGGCGGCCCACGCGGCCTTCGGGTCGCGCTCGCAGCCGTCGACGTCGGTCATCCCGCCCGGGTTGAGGATGACGTCGGGCGCGAAGGCCTGCATCCGGGCGGTGAGCGTGTCGGTGTCGGCGAGATCGATCGCCGCGTACTCGAACGCCCCCTCGACGCGACGTTCGCCACGGGACAGGCCCAGCACGGTGTGGCCGGCCGAGACGAGCCGCGCGACGAGGCGGCGGCCGACGAGTCCGTTGGAGCCGGTGACGGCGACGCGCATGTCAGTGCTTCTCGAGCCGGTGCTTGTACTGGGAATCGAAGTATTGCCGGTACGCGCCCGAGGTGACGCGCTCCCACCAGGGCTTGTGCTCGAGGTACCAGTTCACCGTCTGCGCGAGCGCCTGCTCGAAGACGTGCGCGGGCTGCCAGCCGAGCTCGGCGCGAATCTTCGAGGCGTCGATGGCGTAGCGGCGATCGTGGCCGGGCCGGTCGGTGACGTACTTGATGAGCGTCTCGGGCTTGCCGACGGCGTGGAGGATCGTCTTGACGATGACGATGTTGGTGCGCTCCGAGTTGCCGCCGATGTTGTAGACGTTTCCCTTCTTGCCCTTCTCGAGCACCGTGACGAGCGCCGAGCAGTGGTCGTCGACGTGGAGCCAGTCGCGCACGTTGAGCCCGTCGCCGTAGACCGGCAGCGGCTTGTCGTGGAGCGCGTTGATGACCATCAGGGGAATGAGCTTCTCGGGGAACTGGAAGGGGCCGTAGTTGTTCGAGCAGCGCGTGACGACGACGTCGAGCCCGTAGGTGTGCTCGTAGGCCAGCGCGATGAGGTCGGCCGAGGCCTTCGAGGACGAGTAGGGGCTCGAGGGGGCGAGGGGGGTGGTCTCGGAGAAGAGACCCGTGGGCCCCAGCGAGCCGTACACCTCGTCGGTCGACACCATGAGAAAGCGGTTCACCTTCGCGTGCCGAGCGGCCTCGAGCAGCACCTGGGTGCCCAGCACGTTCGTCTTGATGAAGGCCTCGGGCCCGAGGATGGAGCGGTCGACGTGGCTCTCGGCCGCCAGGTGCATGATGGCGTCGATGCGGTGCGTGCGCAGCACGTGGTCGACGAGCTCGCGGTTGGCGATGTCGCCCTGCACGAAGACGTGCTTGGGGTCGCCCTCGAGCGCGGTGAGGTTCTCGAGGTTGCCGGCGTAGGTGAGCTTGTCGAGGTTGACGACGGTCCACTGGGGGCGGTGCTTGCGCAGCCAGTGCAGGAGGTTGGAGCCGATGAAGCCGCAACCGCCGGTGACGAGGACGTTCATGGCCGATTGGCGTAGCCGCAAGGCTCCCGGGTGTCGAGGCGTTCGAGGCGTGGTATCGCACGCGGCCATGCCCCGCCCGAAGAAGTCTGCCGTGGGTTCGATTGCCGCGCTCGAGGCTGCGCTCGTCGAAGCGCGCCGCGAGCGCGACGAGGCGCTGCTTGCGCTCGCGACGGAACGAGAGCTCACCAACGCGCTGCGCCTTCAGCTCCGCCAGCCACCCATCGAGGTCGCCCGGTACCCTGCTGGGACGGGCCTGGGTCCGCCTCCCCTTCGGTACGAGTTGGCCGACAAGCTCAATGACTCGGCCAAGAAGGCGCTCGGCCCGGTGCATCGCGCAGCGAAGTCGCTTCTGGGGCGAAAGCCGCAAGGCGCGGGGCGCCGGTGAGCCGTTCGGCTGATGTCGTCGTTCCCGTGTACCGGGATGTGACTCTGACTCGCGCGTGCCTCGAGTCGGTGCTCACGAACTCGGGTGCGTCCTTGCGCCGCCTCATCGTCGTCGACGACGTCGGTCCCGACCCCGAGATGCGTCCAATGCTCGAGTCCCTGCGAGCGCGCGACGGGCGCGTTCGCCTGCTCTTCAACGAGCAGAACCTGGGCTTCGTCGGCTCGGCCAATCGAGGCCTGTCGGTTCGCCAGGGCGACGTGGTGCTGCTGAACAGTGACACTGAAGTGACTGCCGGGTGGCTGGACGAGCTCCTGGGCGTGCTCCACGACCACGAACGAATCGCGGCGGTGACGCCCCTCTCGAACAACGCCACGCTGGCCTCGGTGCCGACCTTCGGTGCGGGCGTCCCCGTGAGCGACCTCAAGGGGCGCGACGTCGACCTCCGAGGCCTCCCGCGATGGAGTGAGACGCCCACCGGCGTGGGCTTCTGCCTCGCGATGCGCGGAGATCTGCTCGATCTGCTCGGGCTCTTCGACCCGGCGTACGGGCGCGGCTACAACGAGGAGAACGACTGGTGCCAGCGCGCGCGCGCCCTTGGGTTTCTCGTCGTCCGCGCCAATCGTTGTCTCGTCTTCCACTTTGGTGAGGTCTCCTTCCAGGGGGCCCGCGCCGAACTCGACGAGCACAACGCGCGCCGGCTCGTCGCCCGTTACCCGAGCTACCTCGAGCAGAACCGTGACTTCGAGGCCGGCCCGCATGCGCGCGTCGCGGCCATCGCCGTCGCAGCCCAGGTGCGGCGGCTCAGGGTGGGCCTCGACCTGTCCCACCTCGTCGCACCCGACATTCACGGCACCGCAGTGTACGGGACGCAGCTCGCGCGGGCGCTGGCGAGCCGCGAGGGGCTGGAGCTGACGGCGCGGGTCGCGAGCGCGGCGGTCGCCGCCGCCCTCGAGCCCGCTGGTGTCCGCTGTGTCGAGGCCACCGGGCCCTTTCGTGACGTCGAACTCGTGCACGCGCCGACGCAGGTCTACGACGAGGCCACGCTCCGAACGTTGCTCGAGTCCGAGGGGCACCTCGTCTTCACCTGGCAGGACCTGATCGCGCTTCGTGCGCCCGATGCGCTCGGAACGTTCGACCGCTCGCGTCGGTTTCGGAGTTTGACGTGGGCGGCATTGACCGCCGCGCAGGGCGTGGTGGCCATCAGCGATACCGCGGCCTCCGAGCTGGTGGCGCTGATGCCGGGCCTCTCCGGTCGGCTGGCTCGCACCTGGCTTGGCTTCGACACCGAGCGCGTGCCGTCCACCGCGCGCGTGGAGGAGGTGACGCGCGCACGGGGCCTCACCCAGCCCTACGTCGTGCACGCCGGCAGCGACTACCCGCACAAGAACCTCGAGTGGCTCCTCGAGGCCTGGCCGCTGGTCACTTCGGGCGTCGAGCTGGTGCTCGTGGGCCCCCGCTCGCGCCTGCCCCACACGTTGGGCGCACGGGGCGCACCCCTGCCAGCCCGGGTGCGCCACCTTGGTGAACTCCCGGCGGACGAGGTGCTTCCGGTGGTCGCGGGTGCGCGGGCCGTAGTCCTTCCCAGCGTCTACGAGGGGTTCGGGCTCGGCGCGCTCGAGGCCATGGCGGTCGAGGTCCCTATCATCATCAGCGGCTTGTCCGCGGTGGCGGAGGTGGCTGACGCGGCCGCGGCGGTGCCTCCGTCGTTGACGCCCTCGAGCCTCGCGCGAACCGTGGACGCCGTCGTGACCGACCCGACGCTGCGAAAGAAGTTGGTCTCGGCTGGTCGAGCGCGCGCGCGCACGTTCTCCTGGGCCGAGACGGCGAAACAGACCGAGGCCTTCTACCGACAGATCGTGCGCTCGCCCGACGCGGCTTCACTCGATGCGCGTGATGCCCTTCGGCGCCTCCTGGCGTGACCGTCAGGCTCAACGACTCAGCAGCCGCTTCAGGCCGTAGTGCAGCGGTGTTCGCTTCAACACGTCATTGGCGCGGTCGGCCAACCTCCAGCGCAGCGGACGCCCCGACGCCTCTGGCAGCTCGAGCCCACGCACGAGCCGGTCGACCCGCGCCGCGAGCTGCGCGTTGAGCTCGGCGAGCGTGGCCCGCTCGGCCTTGAGGGTCGCGACCAGCCGGTCCTGCTCTCGAATCAGTTGGTCTCGCTCGTCGACGCGCCGCTCGGTCGCTCGCACCAGGGCCTCGAGCTCGGCTGGCCAGGAGCATGAGGCATCGAGCACCGACACCGGCGTGGCCATGGGCCGCGGTTGCCACGAGCAGACCGCCACGAAGTTCGTCACCTCGTCGACGCCAACCGCGGCGTGTTGCTGTCGCGGCGTCGCCAGGACGGTCGAAACCTGTTTCGCCGATGCCTCGGCGATCACGGCCGCTCCCGATGTCTGCACCTGCCGCCATCGCTGGACGCAGGGGAAGACCGCTTCGACCAACTCGAAGAACTCGGCCTCGTGAAGCTCCTTCACGTGGAAGGGGTTGACGAGGCCCCGACGCTCCGCCCAAGCGCGATTGGGCGTCGAGATGATGGCGACGCCTCCCTTCGACAGGAACGTCGCGACCAGCTCGAGCAGCTCGCGCTGGTGGGTCGTGTGCTCGATCACCTCGAGGCATGTCACGACGTCGAACGGGCCCGGTGCGTCCCGGCGCAACTCCGAGACGGTGCTGAACGTGACGGTCGCCGAGCTGCGCAGCCGCGAGGCCGCCGCCACCGCCTCCGCGCTCGTATCGACGCCCCGCACTGCGGCGAAGGCTCCCGCCAGGGCGGCAGCTCCGACCCCAAGGCCACAGCCCACGTCGAGCAGGCGGCCGCCCGAGAACGAGGCCTTGACGAACTCATAGCGGGCGTGGTGGTCCGCCCACGCGAGCGCGTTGGCCAACAAGGGGTCGTACCGCTCTCCGGAATAGGTCGCGTCGCCCACGCTCACCTCGCTCGCTGGAGGGTGACGTACAGGTCCCACAGGAGACTGCCTAGCGGCAGGCCCGAGCGCTTCACGACGCCTTCTCTCCACATGGTGTGCTCGAACCGTCGCTGGAGTTCGCTCCACGTCTTTCGTGGTGAGCGGGCGACGAGCTCGGCCAGCCGAACGTCGAAGCCGAAACGCGACACCTGATGAACGCCGAAGCTCTCGACGTGCGAATACCGCAGGAACGCCTCGGCCTGTTGCCTGGTCGGGTAGCGGATGTAGTCGAGCGCACGGGCGAGCGCTCCAGCTCTGAGCTGCTCTCCGGTGAACGGCGAGAACGGAGCCACGCGGGTGAAGTCGCGCGTCCACGCGTCGATGCCTTCGCGCGCCCGACGGAAGTAGCGCTGGGCGTTCTCGCGTTCGATTTCGTATTCTTTGAGCTCTGGGAGCACCGCCGCGGGGTTCTCGGGTCGCCTCCGATAGCCGACCGTGCTGCCATGGGCGGCCTGGGTCACCATCTCGTAGGTCGCAGTGTTCCTGAAGAGGTCGAGCTCTTCGGCATCGGAGCGGCGGAAGTCCGCGAGGAACCCGTGCTTGTAGGAACGCGGGTAGCGCTCACCTTCGCTCGCGAGCGCGAGGTAGGCCCCGAACAGCTCGGGCATGCCGCGCTCTGACTCGAACGCCCGCGCCAGGTTGTCCTGCATCGTGCCCTTCCAGCCGATGTCGGCGATCACCACCTTGTCCTGGCCCCAGAACCCCCGGTAGGTGAGGTAGTCGCGCAGGGTGTCTTTGGCGGCATCACGCGCCGCGGCGAACGCTGCGTGCACGTCGCGCGACTCGAGGAACCGTCGAAACTCGAGGTCGTCCTCCGGAGGACCCAGTCGTCGGCGCGGCTGGGTCAGGCCCACGCTCGCGGCGAGGCCGACGAAGGGATCGGTCGGAAGCGACAGGTTCTTGAGCAGCGTCAGGAGGGTCTGGTTCGGGTACTGGCGCCAGAAGCGTTGGAGGTCGTCCCAGGCCAGCCCCCGCATCGCCGGAAGAATGGTCGACGCACGCGAGACATAGAGGTACCTCGCCTCGGGTGCCCGCGGCCCCAGCAGCCCCTGCTCGAGGAGGCGGCCGTAGATCCGCAGGAAAGTGAGGCCCTCGCGCGCGAGGAAGAAGATTCGCTTCGCGCCCCGCCGTCTCGCGAGGTCGACCGTATCGAGCACGAAGGCGACCAGCCCGGGCGCGAGCGTCTGCCCGAGCTCGTAGTCGACGTCTCCATCCACCTGCTGGCTCGCACGGTCGGGCAGGCGCTCGATGAGCTCGTCGATGAGCGGCACGTTCCAGACGTGGTTCGACGAGGCGAGGCGCTCGAGGGCCTTGAGCCGCGTGCGCCGTGACGTCTCGGGCTCGTCCACGACGTGAACGGTATCGATGCCGTGCCGGCCCGGCTGGACCTGGTCGGCTTCGAGATCGTCGCCCACGAAGAGCAGGTCCGAGGCGGCGATCGCTTCGGTCTCGAGCAGCCAGGGAAAGATTCGCCCGGTGGCCTTGCGCTTGCCGACGTCGGTCGACGTGTAGACCTCATCGAAGAGCTCGGCGAAGCCGCAGCTGTCGAGCAACCGCTGGAGCTGGTGGCTCGACAGGTACATGTCGCTGACGACGATCAGGCGGGCGCCGGCGACCTTGAGCGCGCGAACGGCCTCGATGGAGCCCGGTGTCGCCGAGAGGGCGAGCTCCTCGAGGCGAAGCTCGCTCTCCACGCACGCGGCTACCAGCGCCTCGTTGTCGATCGGCACCCACGTCGCGACCCAGCGTCGAGCGACCTCGGCGAAGTCGGCCTCGTTGTCTTCCCCGCGTTCGATGCGCTCCGCGACCACCTGCCGTTCGATCTCCCGGCGGCGCTCGAAGACCGACTCGGGCGTCGGCAGAAACCACCGATGCACCCACGGCACGAGGAGCTCGTGCACCCTGAAGGCCGCGGCGCGCTTGAGCCACTCCCCCTCGACCTGCCGGCGCACGAGGGTGTTGAACATGTCGAAGGCGACGACCCGCTTCGTGCGCGCGTGTGTCCTCAGCACCTCGGACAGCGTCGAGAAGCCGGTGACGGCCCGAATCACCGGCGCACCCGCTCGGTCAGCCAGCGAAGCCGGGCTTCGACGACCTCGAGACGCGCTGGCACGCCGGAGTCGACCCACCAGAGCTGCAGGTGCTCGCGGAGGTGGGCTTTGGCGACCGCTGACGATGGCGACCGGCGGGCGATGCTCAGCCGGGTGTCTCGAACCTGCTCGACCAGGAATCGCTGCAGCGCAACGGTGACCGAGTGCCGCTTCATCGCACCCTCCGCAGCCGCGATGGTTCCGTCGACGACACGAGCCGCGACGCGTCGAGCGCCAGCAGGACGTCGACCGTCAGCCGGGCGAACACGTCATCGGAATCGAAGAACTCGGCCGCCTTCTGGAACGCCCGAAGTCGAACGGCCCGCGCGGTGTCGGGAATACGGCGCACCTCGTCGACGGCCGCCAGCAGCTTCGCCTCGGGCCGCACGAGAAAGTCATCTTCGGGCTCGATGCCCCACAGCGGTGGGAAACCCGTCGTCGCGACGACGAGCAGGCCGCGCGCCAGTGCCTGGAGCGGGAGCGGGTCCAGCCGGCCCGTCGCGTCGTAGCCGGCCGTGAGAAAGATCGCGGCCGTGTCGAGGAGCGCCAGATGATCGTCGAGGGAGCCCCCCGGCTCGAGCACCACCAACTCCTCCATGCGGCCCAGTCGTTCCATCACCTCGGCCGAGGGGGCCGCCCACCTTGGAACCACCACGCCCCGCAGCGAGAAGTCCGGCGGCGTCAGGCGAGCGCGGTTGACCGGCAGCGGCAGCACGGCGAGGGGCTCGGGCTCTCCTTCGGGCGGGGGCTCGAACCAGGTCAGCCCGTCGAGGGCCTCACGCCACGCCCGGAGCGGCCAGGGGCCGCTGCTCCCGTGAGGTGGCCGTGTGACGAGGCCGACGCGCAGCCCCGGAATCGACGTCACCGAGGCTGCGTCGAAGTGCTCGTCGAGCACGCAGTACGTCACGTGTGGTCGAAAGCGCGCCGCCTCGGTTGCGGCCCGGTTCCAGCCCCCGCTCACTGGAAAACACCGGAGGTCGGCCCACGCAGCCTCCAGCGGGAAGAACGGGCGGCTCGGCCCCGACGTGAGAAAGGCCACCCGGAGGCCGGCCGGCACCCGCGACTTCATTCGAGCACCTTCATCGCGTACTCCCTCAGCACCTCGCGCACCGCAGGCGGCGAGAATCGTTTGAGTGATTGCACGGTGTCCGACGCCTTCAGCTCCCGGTAACGCTTCATGAGCAGCCACTCTCCCTCGCCGAGGTGCGGGGCGCTCCGCTGCTCAGCCTCGAAGCGCCAGACGTCATCCAGCCAATGCGTGCGCATCGCCGACACCGACGCGAGCGCAGGGCGCAAGTGCGCATTGGTGTAGCCAGACCGGGCCGAGGCCTCGAGCGCCGCGGCGAACTGCCCCGTCGCCGTACGCCAGTCGGGCCACTGACGGGCCGTCGCCAGCGCGTTCGTTCGGAGCATCGTCAGGACGTCGTCGTGCTCGGCGAGCTGGTGCAGATAGCGGACTGCCGCGAGCGGGTCGCTCGTGGGCGCCAGCAGCGCGTTGTGGCCGTGCACGACGTACTCGTCGCAGCCCGACACAGGAGTGGTGATCGCGGTTCCGCCCTGCGAGAACATCTCGAGCGGCGGGCCGTACATGCCCTCGACACTCGACAGCTTCAACATGACGTCGTGCTGTCGCAGCACCTCGGCGACCTCGTGAATGCCGATGCGCTCCCAGATGCGCACGGGGCGTTGGCCGATGACCGGCTTCTGCCCTCCCGCGTACGACGTGAGCCAACCCACCTCGAGCGGCGTTCGGTGAGCAGCCATCTGGAGCAGCTCGAAGGCCTCCTTCACTCCCTTGAATGGCACGCCCCACGGTCCTTCGACGATGACGCGGAGGGGGCCCTTGCGAGCTGACGGGTTTCGAGGGCCCGCGAAGTACTCGGACGAAAGCCCGTTCGGCACGTAGGCGACGCGAGCGTCAGGCTGGAGGTGCGCGATGAAGCGTTCGAGCCAGTGGGCTTCGGTCACGAAGAACAGCGGCAGCGAGTACGTTGCGCGGTTCTGCAGCTTGTAGTGCCGCTCGGGGTGGAACCGGGACTCGTAGGATTGGTTGAAGTACCCGTACACCGTCGCTTCGAGCTGGTGCAGGTCGAACCAGGTCAGCCACCAGGTCGCGAACAAGAAGTCGAAGCGCTCTCCGCGGCAGTCGTCGAGGTGCCGAATCGACAGCCCCTTGAGCTTGGGGTGCCAACTTCCGCCTGCTGGCTCCTGCGGCGTCGGCGGGATCAACGTCACCTCATGGCCGAGCGCACGGAGGCCCGCGGCATGCTCGATGATCACGTTCGAGCCGCCGCTGATGTGAACGATGTCTCCGACGAGGAAGCCGAGCTTCATTCGGGGGGGCGATACTCAACCCCGTTGCCTGACGCAACGCGCGAGCCCTTCCGTGTCGAGCCTTACCGGTCCTGCCTGGTGCGGGGGTCGACCCGTGAGACGCACCAGCCGCTGACGTGCGCTTCATCGGTCACAGCGGCCGGACACGGGTCGAACGACAGGTACCAGTCTGCACGAGTCGTGACCGGGGCTTCCATCTCGCGAAGGCGTGAGTACCGCTGCGTCACGTTCGGACCCCAGATGACCGTGTGGCCCTGAAGGTGCGCCAGCACCTTGTTGTATACGACCATGTCACCGTCGGTCCGATAGCGGTCGTGCAGGCGACCCGCGAACGCGACGGTGCTTCCGGGGGGCAGCGCCTGGCTCCAGCGCTGGAAACGCCACATCGCTTCGTCGTGACTCGAGAGGTGGGTGCGTGCCGTGGCGAGCACCTCGGACTTGCGGCTGACGAAGTGGCCAAGGTGGTCGAACCACAGGGTCCGGCCGCCCAGCAGCAGCAGCGCGGCGAGCGTCACCCCTGCGACCAGGCGCGTACTCCGCCGCGCGGCAGCGGCCGCCGCAGCGCCGAGGCCGCCGCCCACCAGGAGGAACGCGAGGCTGGTGAGTGACATCAAGCTCTTGATCCAGAAATAGAGATCGTCGCGGGCCGCGAGGAGGGCGACCATAAACGCGGCCAGGGCGAGGGTGACGAAGAGCACGAGCGCCCCACGGTTGGCGCGCCCGAGCAGCGCGAGGGAGAACACCAGCGCGAGGCCCCAGAAGATCGTCGCGAGCGGGCGCCGGAGTCGCTCGAGCGATTCGACGATGAACACGAAGCGCTGACCGGTCCTCGGCATCGCGGCGAAGAGCTCGGCCTCGAAGCCCTGCGCGCGCTCACTGTGTCTGACGAGATCGTCGAGGCCCGCCAGCAGGGCCGGCGCCTCGGGCCCGGCATGCCACGGGAAGACGGTGTGGTGGGCCAGGGCGTTGAGCGCCGCCCGGTGCTGCATGGAGCCGCGGTTGAAGTCGACGACGACGTCGAGGTTGACGTTGACCAGCAGCACCACCGCGGCGACGACGCGGGCCAGCGTGGTGAGGTCCGAGCGTGACCGGCGCGCGAGCGCTGCAACCAGCCAGACGAGGCCAAAGCCGATGACGCTGAAGGCCTGGTAGGGGTAGAGGCCGACCGACGCAGCGAAGACGCAGGCAAGGGACAGCTCGGCGAACCACCGGCCCGCTCCCTTGACGGCTTCGAAGCGGAACTCCGAGAACCAGAGCGCAGCCCACGCTCCGGCGATGACCAGGTGCGCAACCTCGTACTGGGGCACGTAACCCTGGCTGAAGAGCTGGAAGAGCAGCGTGCCGTGTGACGCCGCGGCTGCTCCAGCGAGGGCCGCCCGTGGCGTCAACCCGAGTCTCGAGGACACCGCGAACGCCAGGAAGGGAAAGATCAGCCACAGCCTGACCGCTCCCGAGGTCATCGCCGTCGTTGTGTCGATGCCTGATGAGAGCGCAGTGATGCCGAGTCGGAGGTAGTCCTGATACCGAATCGCGCCGAGGCCCCAGTCGAGCGGTGCGTCGAACGCGACCGAGGCCCATGCCGGGTAGTCGACCGCGTCCGTGTAGACGTGGCCTTCGTACCAACCTGGGAAGAGGACGGCCGGGTAGAAGAAGACGAGCGTGCTCGCGACAGCGACCGCTCCAAGGTGGGAAAAGAGCCTCAGGTCGCTCGCCGTGAGGCGGCCCCAGAGTCCACGCCAGCGCTGCCAGCCCTTGCGAACGCCGAGCTGGGCGATGAGCGCGACACTCGCCAGCCCGACGAGCGCCAGCCAGGCACCCCGCAGCGGCGCCGCGTGAAAGACGCTCGAGACGATGTTCGTCGCCAGGCCCTCACCCGCGAAGAAGCAGAGCAACAAGGCCTCGAGCGGTGCGAGTCGGTCGACGATGGGCGTGACGACAGCCGCGCCAATCAAGACGAGCACGAGCACCATCGCGCCGGCCTGGGCCAGGAGCAGGAGGGCATTCACCAGCAAGGTGCCGAGCGCACGCAGGCGCGCGCCGACATCGACCTGCGCCTCGATGGGAGCTTCGAGGAAGGGGCCCGAGCGGACGAGCAGTTCGTCGACACCGTGAAACGCCTCGATGCGCACGACCGAGTCGACTTCGCCGGTCACGGTGAAGGGGCCCTGCCAGAGCGGAAGCAGCGCGTGCTGAACCCAGCGCCCGCTTGGGACGTGAAACGTCCACGGGGCACCGGGCTCGACGGTCACGCACGAGCGGGGAGTCGTGGTCGCCTCGACGCAGACGGTGGCCGGTCCCTGCTCGGAAGCGTACGACAACGTGAGGCCCGACACCGAGCCACGCCACGAGAGTCGGCTGCCGGGTTGGTCGCTCTTCCAGCGGCCGCCCCGAGGCAGCTCACCGTCGACGGAGAAGCCTGGCCCTGGTTGGTACGTCGAAGGGTCCGTCAGGGCCGCTCGCCTTCCAGTGACGAAGGGAGCCACGAAGAGTCGGCCCCCGGACTCGTGGGTGACCGTCACGTCGAGCGGCGCCGCGACTTCGACGACGGCGAAGCTCCGCGCCCGTCCAGCCGTGAGCCCCAACGGCGTGGGTGAGGTGGTGGTCACCTCGAGACGCACCTGAGACACGACAACGAGCCACGCCAACAGCACGAGATCGAGCGCGACGATCGTCCAGAAGACCGAGCTCCCGAGGCTCGAGCGTGGCACCAGCGTCTTCATGTCACCGGGGCCACGACCAGGCCTTCGCAAGCCCCAGGCCCGTCGTCAGCTGCCGCGCCTCGACGATGTTGTCCTCGATGCTGCAGTAGGTCCACCCGCCGTAGCGCCCGATGGTGTGCACGCCCTGCGCGGCGAGCCGCTGCTTCGCCTCGGCCACCTGCCGGTTCGACTCAGCCGTGATGTGCACGTACGCCGGGTTCATCACCACCGAGTGCTCGGCCACCACCTTCTGGCTCGTCACCACGCCCTCGGCCTGCAGCCCCTCGAGCACGCGCTCGCGCTCCTTCGCCACGTCGATGCGCGCGCCGCGGGGGAAGCCGAGCTCGACGTACAGGCTCATGCGCGGCCCGTCGAAGATGTTGTCGTAGAAGCCGATTCGGTAGAACGCACGCGACCGGTCGGGGAAGTACACCCAGTGCACGTCCTTCGGGCCCTTCGTGTCGAAGCCGAGGTTGAAGACGAGCACCTGGTTCCACGTGAAGACGCGCTCGTCCACCGGCTGGCCACACAGCGCCATGAGGGCGGGGAAGGGCACCGAGGTGACGAGGTTCCGGTAGCGGTACTCGCCCTTCGGCGTGCGGGCGATCTTCCGCCCGAGGTCGATGGCGGTGACGGGCTCGTTCAGCCGGAGCGATGACGGCTCCACCTCACTGGCCAGCGCGTTGACGTACTCGATGGCGCCGCCCGCCGGGTAGGTGAAGCTCGCGTTGTACGAGGCGTTGTTCGCCTGCCGCATGTTCTTGACGATGTCGGTCAGGTCGGCGTGCGGGAAGAAGCGGCCCATCGCGTCGCGGTCGAGCGTCGCGAGGTCGGTCGCGTAGAGCTTCTCGTTGTACGGAATGAGGAACTTCTCGGCGATGGAGCGCCCGAAGCGGGCGTAGAGCATCTCCTTGAAGTTGCCCTCGGGCTGCGGCGGCATGCCCGGCCCACGCGCCATGTAGAGATCGTAGAGGCAGTCGATGAACTCGGCCTGCGGCAACTGGTGGATGTTCTTCTGGAACGGAAAGTCGATCTGCCTCCCCGCGTACGAGATGAACGACTTCTTCACCACGGTCCGAATGTCCTGCCCGGGCATGCGCTGCCGGAGCCACGCTTCGATCTCGGCGTGCTTGAAGTGGAAGAAGTGGCCCGAGTAGTCCCAGACGAAGCCGTCGCGCTTGATGGTCTTGCAGTAGCCGCCGATCTCTCGATCGGCCTCGAGCAGGGCGAGATCTCCACCACGCCCGATGGAGGCCGCCGTGGCCAGCCCGCTGATCCCCGCGCCGACGATGAGCGTCTCGACTTCAGTCATGGCCGTGCCACGTAGCCGATGGAGCCCACTGCCTCAACGCCGTCACGGCTTCGGCTTCACCTTCGTGTCGGGGTCCGGGCGCGCGATGAGATCGATCACGATCGTGCTCGCGAGCACCAGCACGTCATCTTCCCCCGGCTGCACCTCGACGCCGTACGTGTCCGTCCACGAGAACCACCGCTTCGACACTTCGGCCACCACCTTCCCGCCGCGGCGGAACGTGTACTCGTGCTCGAGCAGGCTCCCGGTCGCCTCGAGATCATCCGGCCCGGGAACGTCGACCGTGAACCCGATGCGGAACAGGTTGATGAGATCCTTCTTCACCACCGCCGACGGTTTCCCCTCGCGGACGATCTCATACGCCGCAGTGAGCGAGATCAGCTTCTCGCGAATGAGCGCGACCTCCTTCTTGTTCGAATCCAGCAGCGCCAGCTTCTCGCGCACGAGCGTGAATGCCTTCCCGTCGACGTAGAACGCCTCGCGGCCCGACTCGTCCTTGATGGCGAAGTCATCGCCGAGCGACAGCCACTTCTGCTTCACGACGTAGCGCATGGCTGCGCACCCTACTCACCAAACACCCACCCGAGCACCGCCCACCACGCGGGCACCGTGACGAACGACGCCACCGCGCCCACCGCCGCCAGGGCCGCCGACACGGGCGCGGCGAGCCGGAACTCGGCCGCCAGCACCGCCGCCGTCACCATCGGCGCCATCGCCGCCTGCGCGACCGCCACCTTCGCCTCGAGGCCCGTCGGGGCTCCCACCAGCCACACCACCGCGAGCATCACCGCCGGGGCGAGCCCGAGCTTCCACGCCAGCCCGCCCACGAGCGCTCGCCCATGGTCCTTCAGCCCCGACGCCTCGAGCTGCCAGCCCACCGACGCCAGCGCGAGCGGCGTCACCATGTCCGCCAGGCGCGTCAGCACCGGCTCCACGCTCGACGGGAACTCGACCGGCCGCAGCGCGAAGGCGAGCAGCAGCGCCACGAAGGGCGGAAACGTCACCAGCCGCCGCGCGACGAGCGACACCGAGGGGCGCTCCCCGCCCATCCACATCGCGAAGGGCACCGCTCCCGCGCTGAAGACGAGGAAGCTGCCCAGCTGATCGAGCAGCGCCGCCGGAGCCACCGCTCCGCGTCCTCCCAGCGCCTCTACCAGCGGAACGCCGACGAACGCCGTGTTGCCCAGGCCACAGCTCAGCGCCAACGCCCCGGCGATCTCCCGGCTCGCCCAGCCGCGCCGCACCGCCACCACCGCCAGCCCGGCCGACACCAGGAACAACGCCCACAGCGTCGCCGCGCCCACCAGCACGCCCGGCGCCAGCGTCACCCCGTGCACCGTCTTCAGCACGAGCGCCGGGAGCGACACGTTCAGCACCCACGCGTTGAGCACCTTCGGCGCCTCGCGGGGAATCGCCGGGAGCCGCCGGGCGAGCGCGCCCAGGGCGAAGCACCCGACCAGCAGGCCCAGCATCAGCGCACCTGCGCGAGCGCCGCCACGAGGGCGTCGCCGTACAGCGTGAGCCGCTTCTTCCCGAAGTACGGCAGCGCGGCGAGCTGCTCGGGCGAGGTGGGGTTCAGCTGGGCCAGCTCCTCGACCAGCGGGTTGGGCAACACCACCGAGCCGGTCACCCCGCGCTTCGCCGCCGCCTCCTTGCGGAAGGCCAACAGCGCCTCTTCGCGGCGCCGCCGCCCCGGGTCGCGCGCGCGCCGCTCGTCCGTCAGCGGCAGCTCACGGTTGCGCAGCCGCTCGATCTACCGGCGCACCACCTCGATGACCCGGTCTCCGTGCTCGCGCACGAAGGCCCCGCGCACGTTCTTCACGCGCCC